>CAYTTC010000023.1:0-2613 GCA_964440525.1 uncultured Propylenella sp.
GGCCAGCGCCAGCGGGTCGCCATCGCCCGCGCACTGGTCCGAAAGCGCCCGCTGATGCTTCTCGACGAGCCGTTCGGCGGGCTCGACCCGGGCCTCCGCAAGGAGATGATCGCACTCGTCGACGCGCTGCGGCGTGACGAAGGCCTCACCGTAATCGTCTCGATCCACACGCCGGAGGACATTGGCCAAGCCGCCGCCCTGATGGCTTTCATCGCCGACGGGCGCGTTGTCTCGGTGGCGGCGCCCGAAGACATGCTGCGGAGCGGACGCGACCCGGCGATCGACCGCTATCTCGGCCGCTGAGGATCGCGTTTGGCTGGCGGCCCGCCGACGCCGCACCATATCAGGATCATGAAACGCTATGCCGTCATCGCCGCTGCGATCGCACTCGTTGCGCTCATCGTCGCGGCAATCGTGCCGATGTGGATCATGACCGCTGACGTGCAACTCCCGAATGCCGCGCTCGGTGCCATCGTCTTCATGATCATCGGTTGCTTCGGGGTAGGAGGCGGGCTGATGTTCCTCATCTTCTACAGCGCGCGAAAAGGTTACGATGACGCCGTCCATCACGGCGGCAGCCGGGTGACCCGGATGAAACCCCCTAGCGGCTCGGGTTCAGAACTGACCGTGGCTCTGCCGAATTGTTGGCAGTTGCCCGGCAACGGCGTATAGACCGCGCCCAAACTGGCCCCGCTTCTCAAAGCGGGCCGGGATTTTCAGTCGGAGCAGTGATGAGCGAGAAATGGACGCCGGCGACTTGGCGGACGCGGCCAATCGAGCAAGCGCCGGACTATCCTGACCTTGAGGCGCTCGCCGCCGTCGAGGCGCGGCTCGCCACGTATCCGCCGCTCGTTTTTGCAGGCGAGGCGCGCAAGCTCAAAGCCAAGCTTGCCGCCGTTGCTGCCGGAAACGCCTTTCTCCTGCAGGGCGGCGACTGTGCCGAGAGCTTTGCCGAGCACGGCGCCGACAATATCCGCGACTTTTTTCGCGTTTTTCTGCAGATGGCGGTGGTGCTTACCTTCGCGGCGACCTCGCCGGTCGTGAAGGTCGGCCGTATCGCGGGTCAGTTCGCCAAACCGCGCTCTTCATCCACCGAGCGACAGGGCGAAGTCGTGCTGCCGAGCTATCGCGGCGACATCGTCAACGACATCGCGTTCACCGAAGAAGCGCGCCGTCCCGATCCGGCCCGCCAGGAGATGGCCTATCGGCAATCCGCCGCGACGCTGAACCTTTTGCGCGCCTTCGCCTCGGGCGGCTATGCCAATCTCGACCACGTGCATCAGTGGATGCTCGGCTTCGTCGCCGACAGTCCGCAACGTGAGCGCTATGAAGCGCTGGCCGACCAGATCAGCCAGACGCTGAATTTCATGCGCGCCATCGGCATCGATCCGGAATCGCACCCGGAATTGCGGCAGACCGATTTCTTCACCAGCCATGAGGCGCTGCTCCTCGGCTTCGAGCAGGCGATGACGCGCGTCGATTCCACCAGCGGCGACTGGTACGCGACCGCCGGTCACATGATCTGGGTCGGCGACCGCACGCGCCAGCCCGACCATGCGCATGTAGAATTCTGCCGCGGCGTCAAGAATCCAATCGGGCTGAAATGCGGGCCGTCGCTGACGCCGGACGGGTTGATCGAGCTGATCGATATCCTGAACCCGGACAACGAGCCGGGCCGGCTGACGCTGATCTGCCGCTTTGGCGCCGACAAGGTTTTCGACAAGCTGCCGCCGCTCATCCGGGCGGTCGAGCGGGAGGGCCGTGTCGTCGTCTGGTCCTGCGACCCGATGCACGGCAACACGATCACGCTGAACCGCTACAAGACGCGGCCCTTCGATCTGATCCTCAAGGAGGTCGAGAGCTTTTTCGAGGTGCATCGAGTCGAGGGCACGCATCCCGGGGGCATTCATGTCGAGATGACCGGCAAGAACGTCACCGAATGCACCGGCGGCGCGCGGGCGATCTCGGCGGACGATCTGTCGGACCGCTACCACACCTATTGCGACCCCCGCCTCAACGCCGAGCAGGCGTTGGAGCTCGCTTTCCTGGTGGCCGAGCTCCTGAAGCGCGAGCGCTCGGTGCGCGAGGTCAAGGTCGCTGCGCAGGCGTGAAGCGAGGGCGCGGGATGGGTCAGACGATCAAGCTGCAGGCATCCGACGGCCACGAGTTTTCGGCCTATGAGGCGTCTCCCAGGGTGAAGCATCGAGGCGGGCTCGTCGTCATCCAGGAGATTTTTGGCGTCAACGAGCATGTCCGAAAAGTCGCGGACGGCTACGCGGCCGACGGCTACTACTGCATCGCGCCGGCGTTGTTTGATCGTGGCGAGCCCGGCATCGAGCTCGGCTACGGGCCGGATGCTCTCGCCGTCGGCCGGCCGATGGTCGACAAGATCGGCATGGACAACATGCTGCTCGACGTCGAGGCGGCGCGGGCCGCGGCGGCGTCGGCGGGAAAAGTCGGTGTCGTCGGCTATTGCCTCGGCGGCTCGCTTGCCTGGCTCGCGGCAACAAGGCTGCATGGAATCGCCGCCGCCTCCTGCTATTACGGCGGTCGGATCGCCGTGTCGGCAGGCGAGAAGCCACGCTGCCCGGTGCAGATGCATTTCGGCGAGCG
>CAYTTC010000023.1:2713-47177 GCA_964440525.1 uncultured Propylenella sp.
CCGTGTCGGCAGGCGAGAAGCCACGCTGCCCGGTGCAGATGCATTTCGGCGAGCGTGATCAGTCCATTCCGGTGGCCGACGTGGAGAAGATCCGCGCCAATGTGCCGGTACGCCTTGTCGAGGTTTTCGTCTATCCGGCCGGGCATGCCTTCAACCGTGACGCCGGTTCGAACTACGAGCCGCAATCCGCCGAGCTTGCGCGGGAACGCACGCTCTCGCTCTTCCGGGAGCACGTCGGTTGACCACGATCCAGTGCGGTGGCTGGAACATGACGGCGTTGCGCGATAAGCCCAGCGCCCCGGCCCAGCACGGTCGCGCGGCGCCCGGTAAAGGATGATTGAATGACGTTGAAAGCACCTGACGCGGATGAGGGCGTTGACGGCGCGGCGCACCCCCACTTGCGGCGCCAGTCGGCGCTTCCGGGACGCGGCGGGCTGAGCCGCATCGCGGCGGCGGTGCTGAATTCCGTCCGCGGCCTTCGCGAAGGCATGCTCACCGAGGCCGCCGTCAAGCAAGAGATCGCGCTCGCGGCCATCCTGCTGCCGCTCTCGTTCTTCGTGGCGGCGAATGTCTGGATCTGGCTTGCGCTCGTTGCGAGCGTGCTCTTCGTGCTCGTCGTGGAGTTCCTGAACACGGCGGTGGAGCGCCTCTGCAACCATGTGACGCCGGAGCACCATGAGGCGATCCGCGTCACCAAGGACCTCGCCTCCACCGCGGTCTTCTTCACGCTCTTGCTTGCTGGACTCGTCTGGCTGGTCGCCGTTCTCAATCGCTTCCACCTGATCGGCTGATTTTTCGGGCGCATTGCCGCCGCCCGCGCCAGAAGCTACATGCCGGGCATGAGCGACAGTACTCCTGCCAGGCTCGCGGTCGCCATCGGCCAGCTCAATCCGGTGGTGGGCGATGTGGCCGGCAACCTCGAACTGGCGCGTGCGGCGCATGCCGAGGCCGCCGCGCTCGGCGCCGATCTGTTGGTGCTGACCGAGCTTTTCCTCAGCGGCTATCCGCCCGAGGACCTAGTGCTGAAGCCGGCGATGCAGGAGGCTTGCCGTCAGGCGGCAGAGAGCTTGGCCGCGGATACACGTGAAGGTCCCGGCATCGTCGTTGGCACGCCATGGGTCGACGAAGGCGGCCTCCACAACAGCGTGCTGCTGCTGGAGAAGGGCAAGATCGTCGCAGTCCGCCACAAGGTCGAGCTGCCGAACTACGGCGTCTTCGACGAGGTGCGGGTCTTCAAGCCAGGGCCGCTTCCAGGGCCGGTAGACTTTCGCGGCATCCGGATCGGGCTGCCGATCTGCGAAGATATCTGGCTTCCCGAAGTCAGCGAGTGCCTGTCGGAGACGGGCGCTGAAATCCTGATTGTGCCGAACGGCTCGCCATATTGGAGCGATAAGCCGGATCAGCGAATGCAGATTGCGGTCGCCCGCGTGGTGGAGACCGGCTTGCCGCTCATCTTCGCCAACCAGATGGGCGGCCAGGATGAGCTGGTCTTCGACGGCGGCTCATTCGGCCTCAATCTAGACCGAACGCTCGCGTTCCAGATGCCGCAATTCGAGACAGGCGTGGCGCTCACGCAGTGGGAGCGCGGCGCGACCGGCTGGCGCTGTACACGGGGTCCGCAGGCGACGCTGCCCGCCGCCGAGTCCGCCAACTGGCAGGCCTGCGTGCTCGGCCTTCGCGACTACGTGAACAAGAACCGCTTCAAGGGCGTCGTGCTCGGGCTCTCGGGTGGCATCGATTCGGCGATTTGCGCGGCGATGGCCGTCGATGCGCTGGGTGCCGACCGCGTGCGCACGATCATGCTCCCTTACCGATATACGGCAGCCGAGAGCCTGACCGACGCGGAAGATTGCGCCAGGCGTCTCGGCGTTCAATACGACGTCTTGCCGATCGCGCCCGCGGTCGAAGGGTTTGGCGAGGTGCTCGACCCGCTCTTCGCCAATCTGCCGCGCGACATCACCGAGGAGAACCTGCAGTCGCGCACCCGGGGAGTGACGCTGATGGCAGTGTCGAACAAGCTCGGCCTGATGCTGGTGACGACCGGCAACAAGTCGGAGGTGTCGGTCGGCTATGCCACGATTTACGGCGACATGAATGGCGGCTTCAATCCGATCAAGGATCTTTACAAGATGCAGGTCTACAGGCTGGCGCGGTTCCGGAACCGCGAGCGGCCGGTGGGCTGCCTCGGGCCGGAGGGCGAGGTGATTCCCGTCTCGATCATCGAGCGCCCGCCGACGGCGGAGCTCCGCGAGAACCAGAAGGATCAGGATTCGCTGCCGCCTTACGAGGTGCTCGACGCCATCCTCGAATGCCTGGTGGAGAAAGAGATGCGGGTGAACGACATCGCCGCGCTCGGCTTCGACCGCGCCACCGTCAAGCGGGTCGAGCACCTTCTCTATCTTTCGGAGTACAAGCGCCGGCAGTCGGCGCCAGGCGTGAAGATCACCATGAGGAATTTTGGCCGCGACCGCCGCTATCCGATCACCAACAAGTTCCGAGACGATTCTTAGCGACGCAATCGACCATCGTCGCGCCTACTCAATTCGGAACGGGCGCGATCACCACGTCGTCCTGTTCCTTGTTTCCCCAATAGGCCGGGCCGACGATGCGGATCGGGCGGCCGTCGGCACCGGTGGCGACCGGAGCGATGGCGCTGGCGTCGTTGGCCACGACGCGCGGCACGAAATAGCCGGCCCGGTCGGCGAGCGTCTCCGGATCTTCGCCGGGGGCTGGCCGCGGCCGCGGCACTGGAGCGGTCGGATCCGCCGCGATCGTCTGCGCCGCGGATTGGAGGGTCGCCACCGAATAGCCGCCGGGCGGCCTGCAGGTGCAGGCGGAATCGAGGCTGGTGCGATAGCGAAAGGCGGCGGGAAGCGACGAATAGGCCTCGCCGGTGATCGACATCATGGTCTCCGGCCCGCCGCCCGGATTGTCGTGGTAGAAGAGCCGCGATTCCGCTCCTGGACACATGGCCTGACAGCTCTGCGCGTCCTCCGCGAAGCGGTCGGAGGTCGTCGAGAAGCTGATCGGGAAATAGTAGCCGTCGCAGGTGCGGACGCAGAGCGTGCGGTAAGTCCCATTGCCCGAATAGTACGGCACGTCGGGCTCGAACAGCCAATTTCCATCGGGGGAGGTTTCGAAAAGGCTCCCTCCCGGCAAGTCGCAGCCGCGCGCGCTCATCATGCCCTGCAGCTCGCGCATTCGGTATGCGTTGTCGTTGCCGCCCCGGCGTCGCAGGCCATCCAGCCGCGTGAGGTTCTGCTGCATGTCATTGATCCTGGGGATCAGCATGTTGCAGCTCGGATCGGCCGAGCGGCGGAAAATGAAGAATCCGCCGCCGAAGCAGCCGGCGCTCCGCGCTCGCATCTCGGTGCGCGCCAGCACGTTCGCCTGCTCGCGGAAGGCGCGCTCGTAGCGTGCGCGGTCGCCCGATCCACCGGCACCGCGCGACTGCAGGTGCATCAGCTCGGCCTGCATCGTGAAGCAGGTCTGGGCTTCCGCACTTCCAGTGAGAAGGACGGCGAGCCCGAAAGCGCTGGCGACGAGACTGGCGGCGAAGCGGCGCAAACCCCCTCCTCGAACGACCGCGCCAAATCCGGCACGGTTGCGAAGGCGAAACCGAATCGCAATCCTCGCCTAGATTGGGGCGGAGGCATGGCATGCAACTGGTGTGTCTCGCAAATTTGCCCGCAAATTGGATCGCATCATGGGCCGCGGCTTCCCATCTGATTGCCCAGACCTTCACGGAGACCGCCATGCGCTTTCTTGTTGCCGCTCTCTTGATGCTGTGCCTCGCCGCGCCCGCCACCGCGCAGGAACCCGACCTGATTTTCAAGAAATCGACGACGTTCAAGCTGCTCACCCCCGACGACAAGCTCGCGACCTACGGCATCGACGATCCGCTGGTGGAGGGCGTCGCCTGCCATTTCACCGTGCCGGAGCGGGGAGGGGTCGCCGGCGCGCTCGGCGTTGCCGAGGAGGTTTCCGACATCTCGCTCGCCTGCCGTCAGATCGGGCCGATCGCCTTCAAGGGAAAATTCGAGCAGGGCGACGTTGCGTTCCGCGAGCGCCGCTCGATTTTCTTCAAGAAGATGCAGATCGTGCGCGGCTGTGACGTGAAGCGGAACGTGCTCGTCTACGTCGTTTATTCCGACAAGTTGATCGAGGGCTCGCCGAAGAATTCGACCTCGACCGTGCCGATCATGCCGTGGGGAGCGGAGGCGGAGCCGGCGAAATGCGCGGACTACGTCGAATAGCCCGGCATGCCCGGCCTTGACGCGGCCCGCCCGTCTCGGCAATAAGCACCGCATGAACGGATATTCCGCAACGAATGGCGCGTCTTCACCCGCCGTTTGCAATATCGGGATTATTTGCTGCTAGCGAAAAGCTGGCCGGCGTCGTTCGAGTCTTTCCCAGGAAGATCCATCTGAACGTCCCGGCCAGCGGGATCGGCTTGTGCGCGCCGGATAGCGGCGCACACGGATGGGACGATGGGACTGAGGCTCTACAACACGCTGACCGGCAAGAAGGAGGATTTTGTCCCCTTCGACGCGAACAACGTCCGCATGTACGTCTGCGGGCCGACGGTCTACGACTTCGCTCATATCGGCAACGCCCGCCCGCCGATCGTCTTCGACGTCCTCTTCCGGCTGCTCCGTCACATCTACGGACCGGAGCACGTCACCTATGTCAGCAACATCACCGACGTCGACGACAAGATCAACAAGCGCGCGGCCGAAGAGTATCCGGACCTGCCGCTGAACGAGGCGATCCGAAAAGTCACGGAGAAGACCGAAAAACAGTTTCACGACGACGTGGCGGCGCTCGGCTGCCTCCCGCCGACGCGCGAGCCGCGGGCGACCGAGCACATTGCCGAGATGAAGGCGATGATCGAGCAACTGGTCGCGAAAGGCTGCGCCTATGTCGCCGAGGACCACGCGCTCTTCCACGTGGCGGCGATGCAGGATTACGGCAAACTCTCCCACCGAATGCTCGACGACATGATCGCCGGCGCGCGCGTCGAGGTCGCGCCTTACAAGCGCGATCCGATGGACTTTGTTCTGTGGAAGCCGTCGAAGCCGGGCGAGCCGGCTTGGCCTTCGCCGGCCGGCATCGAAACGCCGGGACGGCCCGGCTGGCACATCGAGTGCTCGGCGATGGCCGACAAATGGCTATGGTCGGAAGCCCTTCCGCGCCTTTCGGAGAGCGGCCGCGCATACCCGCACCAGTTCGACATCCACGGCGGGGGCATCGACCTTGTCTTTCCGCACCACGAAAACGAGATTGCGCAGTCGCGCTGCGCGCATGGCACGCCACTGATGGCGAAATATTGGATGCACAACGGATTCTTGCAGGTTGGGGGCCGGAAGATGGCGAAGTCGGAGGGGAATTTCGTCACCATCCGAGAGCTGCTGACAGAGTGGGAAGGGTATGGCTGGCCTGGTGAGGCGCTTCGATTGAACATGCTGCGCACGCACTACAGACAGCCCCTTGATTGGACGCTCACCGGATTGGATGAGGCCCACAAGACTCTTTGGGATTGGTACGAATGGGCTATCGACGATGGAATTGGCGGAGCCCCGGCCGAGCGGGTGCTGGAAGCCCTTGCCGATGACCTGAACACTCCGGCAGCTCTATCGGAGATACACGCACTAAGGCGAGTTGGGGATAGGGCTGGTGTTCGCGCATCCCTTCGTTGCTTAGGTTTTTCTCTGGACAAGAATTCCATTGGCAGGAAGGCCTACGCTTCCGGCAGCATTCATATGCGCTCTAGCATGCGCGGGTCGGCAACAGGGAGCAGCAAGGTGGGCGATCTAGTTGATGCCCGCGCAGCCGCCCGCGCGGCTCGCAACTTCGCCGAGGCTGATCGCATCCGCGACGAGCTCGACGCCATGGGTGTTCAGCTCAAGGACTCGAAAGACCCAAAGACCGGCGAACTCGTCACCACCTGGGAGGTGAAGCGATGAGTCCGTTCTTCGCCAAGGCGCAGAGATCAGCCGACAGCGCGTGGTTCCTCTTCGATCGCGGATGGTACGACGGCGCAAGTGATCGCGCATTCTTTGCGATGTTCAACGCGGCGCGGGCGCTGCTGGCTTCGCGCGGACTGAACGCGGAGGGCGTCAGACAGCACGCTAAAGTTCGTGCGCTGCTGACTCTTCACTTTGTGGAGACGGGGCGGATGGAGTCGGACCTCTCGAACGCTCTTCGGCGAGCAGACAAGGTTCGACGGATCGCTCACTTGGGAAGGGAAGATATCGAACCCAAGGTCGCTCGCGAGGTGATCGAGTCGATGGATCGCTTCATGCATTGCGCTACCACGCTCTTGCATAGGGGGGAGGAGGGCAAGCCATGACAGACTTCCGTCTCACCGGCGGGTGCCAGTGCGGCGCCGTGCGCTATGCGCTGCTCGAGAAGCCTTCCGGCCCGCACATCTGTCACTGCCGCATGTGCCAAAAAGCCTTCGGCTCGTTCTTCGCGCCGCTGACCGGCGTGTCGCTGGAAAAATTCGAGCTGACGCGCGGCGAGTTGGCAATCTTCAAGAGCTCGGATCAGACGGAGCGGGGCTTCTGCCGAAATTGCGGCACGCCGCTCACGTTGCACGACGTGGATTCAAAGCGGATCGCGGTTTCGATCGGCTCGCTCGACGAGCCGGAGAAGGTCGAGCCGACCAACCAATATGGCATCGAAGGGCGGCTGGCTTGGTTTGGAAAGCTGGCTGGGCTTCCGGGCGATCTGACTACCGAGGGTGACAACCCCGACCTCGCGTCCAAGATCGCCGCGTCCAACCACCAGCATCCCGATCGCGACACGACGGCGTGGCGGCCGGGAGGCCAAACATGAGTGCGCTCCCCTTCACCGGCGGTTGCCAGTGCGGAGCGGTCCGCTACGCTCTCCACGGAGCGCTGAACAAGCCGAGCATCTGCCATTGCCGCATGTGCCAGAAAGCGTTCGGCGCGTTCTACGCACCGCTTGCGGGCGTGCCGCTCTCCGCCTTCGAGCTGACGCGCGGGGCGCTTGCAATCTTCAAAAGCTCGGACGCGGTCGAGCGCGGATTTTGCCGCGACTGCGGAACGCCGCTCAGCTTCCGCAACCTTTCCGAGGACGAGATGAACGTCTCGATCGGCTCGCTCGACGACCCTTCGGTCGCCAAGCCGATCATCCAGTACGGCATGGAGGGTCGAATCGACTGGCTCGACGAGTTAGACTCGCTGCCCGGATTCGTCACCGAGGACGATGGCTCGCGAGAGCACTACGAGCTGATCCGGCGGACCAACCACCAGCATCCCGATCACGACACGGAGTCTTGGCCTCCCCACGGAGCCACCCGATGACGAAGGAACGCCTCTATCTCTTCGACACCACCCTGCGCGACGGCCAGCAGACGCCGGGCCTCGATTTTTCGCTGGAGGACAAGATCCTCGTTGCGAAGATGCTCGACGAGCTCGGCATCGACTATGTTGAGGGCGGTTATCCCGGCGCCAACCCGACCGACACGGCCTTCTTCGAGAAAAAGCGGACGAGCCACGCCGCCTTCACCGCCTTCGGCATGGTGAAACGCGCCGGACGCTCGGTCTCCAACGACCCGGGCCTGCAGGAGCTCTTGAACGCGAAGGCCGACGCCATCTGCTTCGTCGCCAAGGCCTGGGATTTTCACGTCAAGCTGGCGCTCGGCTGCAGCAATGAGGAAAACCTCGAATGCATCTCGCAGTCGGTCTCCGCCGCCGTCGCTGCGGGGCGCGAGACGTTGCTCGATTGCGAGCACTTCTTCGACGGTTACAAGGCCAATCCCGGCTACGCGCTTGCATGCGTCGAGGCGGCGCTTGGCGCGGGAGCACGCTGGGCGGTTCTCTGCGACACCAATGGCGGGACGCTTCCGGATGAGGTGGAGGCGATCGTCGGCACGGTCGTCAAGCGCTTCCCGAAGGAGCGGATCGGCATCCACGCGCACAACGACACCGGCCAGGCGGTCGCCAACTCGCTCGCTGCAGTGCGCGCGGGTGCGCGGCAGATCCAAGGCACGCTGAACGGGATCGGCGAGCGCTGCGGCAACGCTGACCTGACCGCCATCATCCCGACGCTTCTGCTGAAGCCTGCTTTTGCAGAAAAGTTCGAGACCGGCGTGTCGTCCGGCGCGCTGCAGACCCTGACGCAGGTGTCGCACGCCTTCGACGAGATCCTGAACCGCGGCCCGAACCGCCAGGCGCCCTATGTCGGCTCCTCCGCCTTCTCCACCAAGGCAGGCATCCACGCCTCGGCAATCCTGAAAGCGCCGGAGACCTACGAGCACGTCACGCCGGAAGCGGTCGGCAACCGCCGCCGCGTGCTCGTCTCCGACCAGGCCGGCCGGTCGAACCTCATCGCCGAGCTGGAGCGATTTGGCTTGCGCTTCGACCGCACAGATCCGCGTCTCGACGGGCTCCTCTCCGAGATCAAGGAGCGCGAGTCGCAGGGCTATGCCTATGAGGGGGCCGACGCGTCGCTCGAGCTTCTCGCCCGCCGCCGGCTCGACACGCTGCCGATCTTCTTCAAGGTCGAAGGTTTTCGCGTGAACGTCGAGCGGCGCTTCGATGCGAACGGCCGGCTGAAGACGTTTGCGGAGGCCGTCGTGAAGGTCGACGTGAACGGCGACAAGCGCATGTCGGTGGCGGAGGGAAACGGTCCCGTCAACGCGCTCGACAAGGCGCTCAGAAAAGATCTGGGCGAGCTCAGCGGCTATATCAACGATCTCGAGCTCGTCGACTACAAAGTGCGTATCCTGAACGGCGGTACCGAGGCGGTCACCCGCGTCCTGATCGAAAGCCGCGACGGAGACGGCAACCGCTGGCTGACCGTCGGCGTGTCGTCGAACATCATCGACGCCTCCTTCGAAGCGCTGCTCGACGCGGTGACCTATAAGCTCGTGAAGGCCGCGGACTCGCCCGTGCGTTCGGCCGCCGAGTAGTAGCTCACATCCGGCTGAGCGGTTCGGCTGCTGCGGTTTTTTCGAGTTCCGGCTGCGGCCGCGCGGCGACGGCGCGCCTGAGCATGGGGACGATGTCCTCCGCCTGCTTGGCGACGAGGACGGAAATTTCCAGGTCGGCGCGGATGAAATTCTCGCGGCGCATCGCATCCAGAAGGCGGATGAGCGGGTCCCAGAAGCCGGCGATATTGGCGAGCAGCACCGGCTTCTGGTGGCGGCCGAGCTGAGCCCAGGTCATCTGCTCGACGAGCTCCTCAAGCGTTCCGATGCCGCCGGCAAGCGCCACAAAAGCATCCGCCCGCTCGAACATCAGCATTTTGCGCGCGTGCATGTCATCGGTGAGGACGAGCTCGGTGATGTCGGCCATCGGGCGTTCGCGGCTTTGCAGGAAGCGCGGAATGATGCCGGTAGCGGCTCCGCCCGCGTCGAGCACCGCACGCGCCAAGGTCCCCATCAAGCCGACCGATCCGCCGCCATAGACAAGGCGGATACCGGCATCGGCCATGGTGCGGCCGAGAATGCGCGCCGCCTCCGCATGGACGGAATTAGTCCCGAGCCCGGAGCCGCAATAGACGCAAATGCTTGTCAGATTTCCCATGAATTCGAGCCATTGCATCGCGCCGCCATCTAATCAAGCGGGGAGCGCCCAGGTTCCGCGGCCTTGAGCGCGCGGGCGAGGCGGAATAAAACAACTTGGTGACGCTAGCTTGATTCCAGCTTGAGGATTTAACGCGCCCGATGCCACGCCCCCTCGTCGCCCTCGCAATCGTGTTCGCCCTGGTCATCGGGGCGGCCGCGGTCCTCCTCTACCGGGCGGATCGCCAAAGGGTGCAGGAAATCGCGGAGCGCGCGGCGACCACGACTGCCGGGGAACCGGCGCCGGAGGCGCGTCCCCCCGAGACAGCGCCCGATGCCCTAACCGAAGTCACACCGGCCGTCCCGTCCGAAGTGACGGCCGGATCCGAGGCGCCTCAGAAAGAGCCTGCGGCTGCTGCTGAAACTGCCGCCGGCGAAGGGACGGCTCAACCGGAGGCCGAGGCGGAGCAGGCGACAGCTCCCCAAACGCCCGCCGCTTCAACGGAGGAGACGGCAGGCACCGAGACAGCCGCTCCTGCCCCCGGGCCGACCGAACAGCAGAGTGCGGCGGTGGAGCCTGATGCCGGGGCCACACCTGCACCGGCCATCGAGGACACCGCCGAGCCTAGCGCTGTTGCCGAGGCCGAGTCCCCGAATGCTCCGTCCACGCCCCAATCTGGACCTACCGAGCGGCAGGCCGCGGTGGCCGAGCCTGCGCCCGAAGCCGCGCCAAGCCTAGAAACCACCTCCGAGCCGAATGCTGTCGCAGAGGCCGAGACCCCCACTGCTCCGTCACCCGAAGTTGCACCGACCGAGGAGCAGACCGCGACGGCGGTGGAGCCCGAGCTCACAGAGGGCGCTCCGCCAACCGTCGCGGGTACTACCGAGCCGAGTGCTGTTGCCGAGGTCGAGACTCCGACGGCTCCGTCTATGGCCACTGCTCCATCTACATCAGAAACGGCACCGGCCGACGAGCAGGTCGCAGCGGTTGGGCCTGAGGCAACGGCGGGCGCGGCGCCAACCATCGAGGGCACCGCCGAGCCGAGTGCTGTTGCTGAGGCCGAGACTCTAACGGCTCCGTCTGCACCCGAAGCGGCACCGACCGGCGAGCAGATCGCAGCAGCCGAGCCCGAAGCCGCGACCACACCTGCACCGGCCATCGAGGGCACCGCCGAGCTGGGGCCAGTCGCAGAGGCCGAGACACCGGCTGCTCCAACCACACCCGAGGCGGCACCGACCGAAGAACAGATCGCGGCGGTCGAGCCCGAGGCCGCAACCGTCGCTGCGCCAGCCGTCGAGGGCGCCGCCGAGCCGAATGCTGTTGCTGAGGCTGAGGCCCCCACAGCTTCGCCCACACCCGAAGCGGCACCGACCGAGGAGCAGATCGCCGCGGTCGAGCCTGAGGCCGGAGCCGGCGCTGCGCCGGCCATCGCGGGTACCGCCAAGCCGAGTGCTGCTGTCGCCGCGGCCGAAACCCCGGCTGCTCCGTCCACACCCGAAGCGGCACCGACCGAAGAGCAGATCGCCGCGGTCGAGCCTGAGGTGGAAGTAGGCGCTGCGCCACCCCTTGAGGGCGTGGACGAGTCGGGTGGCGCCACCGCGTCAGGTGAGCTGGCCGTGTCGCCCACGCCCGAAACAGCGCCGATGGAAGAGCCGCAGGTCGCGGAATCGACCGCTCCACCGGTAGCAGAGGAGCCCCTCCCGCCGGTTGAAATCAGCGGCGTGGAGGCATCCAGCCTTTCCGACGTGCCGACCGCGACGCCGGCCGCCGAAGCGGCGATCGAGGCTCTCGACCTCGCGGGTCTTGCAGTCGCCGGCGTTGAAGGTCAGGCGCAGGGTCTTGCCTTGTCGGGAGAAGCCGCGCCGCGAACGCCCGATGCGCGCGACGTGACGATCAAGGCCGCCGAGGTCGAAGCGCCGATGCTCTACGTCGCCGGCGAAGCGCCTCCCGGGACACTCGTTCGGATCTATGCGAATGACGAGCTGGTGGGCGACGCGCGTGCCGGCGCCGACGGGACGTGGCTGCTCGAGGCGCAGAAGGAGGTGCCGGTCGGCGAGGTGGTTTTTCGGGTGGAGGTCGCGCCGGAGGCAGACACGGCCGCGACTCCCGTCGTTGAGGCTTCGGTGCCGTTCATGCGCTACGCGGACGGCGTCGTGCTGGAGCCGATCGTAATCGCAATGAGCGAAGACCCTGCCTTGCTCACCGCTACTGCCCTCTCTCCTGCTCCGAGCTATGTGATCATCCGGCGCGGCGACAATCTCTGGCGGATCGCCAGACGAAACTACGGGCGCGGCATCAAGTATCACGCTATTTTCGCCGCCAACCAGGATCAGATCCGCAACCCGCATTGGATTTTTCCCGGCCAGGTCTTCATCATTCCGACCCGCGACCGGAGCTGGGCGTCCGTCCAGCAATGATCTGACCCTGGTGTTGGCGCACCCGCCGATCGAACGGCAGGTTGCTTTCATCGGCAATCGACGATAAACGATCCTTTATCGATATTGCGGCCTTTGGTCCCGCTGCGGGTTGCCGCGCGGGCGCGCTTGCGAACGGATTCGAAAGGGGAGAACGGTGCGACATGCCGACGCTGCCGAACGGCTGAAGGCGCTGGGCCATCCGGTGCGGCTTGCCATCGTTCGGGCGCTGGCGGAGCGGACCTGCTGCTGCGCCGATGTGTGCAGTCGCTTGCCGCTCGCTCAATCGACAGTGTCGCAGCATCTAAAGGTTCTGAAGGAGGCGGGGCTCATCAGCTTCCGCCGCGACGGCGTGCGCTCGAGCTACGTGCTGAACGCCGCCGCGTTCGCCGCGCTCCGTTCGGACCTGGAGGATATCGTGGCACTCGTCGCCACGGCAGGCGTTGCTCAACGGCGCGGAGCCGAGTGATGGCCGAGCCCCCTCCCGCCGTCACCGCCGATAAGGGCCGCACGTTCTCGACGCTGTGGAACCTCTGGCCTTACATGTGGCCGTCCGACCGCCCGGATCTGAAAGCCCGCGTCCTCATCGCATTCCTCGCCCTCGTCGCCGCCAAGGTGGTGACGGTGCTCGTGCCCTATTCCTTCAAGTGGGTGACCGATGCGCTGACCGGGCAGGGGGCCCCGCCGTCCTTCGTGCCCCTCCTCATCGCCGGACCGGTGGCTCTGGTTCTCGCCTACAATGTGGGGCGCTTCGTCACGACCGCCTTCACGCAGATACGCGATGCGCTCTTCGCGCGGGTCGGATTGCATGCGGTGAGGCAGATCGCTTTTCGCACCTTCGTGCACCTTCACGACCTGTCGCTGCGCTTCCATCTGGAGCGGCGCACCGGCGGCCTGTCGCGCATCATCGAGCGTGGCACGACGGGCATCGAGTCGATCGTCCGCCACATCATCCTGAACACGGCGCCGACAATCCTTGAATTCGCGCTGATGGCGGCAATCGTCTGGTATCAATTCGGCCTCTTGTACGTCGTGGTGATCGCCGCGACGGTCTGGCTCTACGTCTGGTTCACGATCCGGGCGAGCGACTTTCGCGTCAAGATCAGGCGCGAGATGAACGATTCCGATACCGACGCCCATTCCAAGGCGATCGACTCGCTCCTCAACTACGAGACCGTGAAGTATTTCGGCAACGAAGGGCGCGAGGCGCAGCGTTTCGACAGCTCGATGGCGCGCTACGAACGCGCGGCGGTGCGCACCTGGACCTCGCTCGCGGGTCTCAACCTCGGGCAGGCCGCGATCTTCGGCGCCGGAATGGCGATCTGCATGGTGATGTCGGCGCGCGCCATCATGGCGGGCGAGCAGACGATCGGCGACTTCGTGCTGATCAACGCCCTGCTCATGCAGCTCTCGATGCCGCTGAACTTCATCGGGTTCATCTATCGCGAGATCTTGCAGGGCCTCGCCGACATCGAGGCGATGTTCCGCCTGCTCGGGGTTCCGCCGGAAGTGACGGATCGCCCCGGCGCGCCGGCGCTCATCGTCAAGGAGGGCGCTATCCGATTCGAAGACGTGCATTTTTCTTACGAGCCGTCGCGCACGATCCTGAAGGGGATCAGCTTCGAGGTCCCGGCAAATGCGAAGGTCGCCATCGTCGGCCCTTCCGGCGCCGGCAAATCGACGATCTCGCGCCTGCTTTTTCGCTTCTACGACGTGACCAGCGGACGCATCGTGATCGACGGGCAGGATATCCGCGACGTGACGCAGGAGAGCCTGCGCGCCGCGATCGGCATCGTCCCGCAGGACACCGTCTTGTTCAACGACACGATCGGCTACAACATCCGCTACGGCCGCTCGGACGCCTCCGAAGCGGAGGTGCGCGAGGCCGCGGAGATGGCGCAGGTGGCGCAGTTCATCAAGCGCCTGCCGCAGGGCTACGACACGCAGGTCGGCGAGCGTGGCCTAAAACTCTCGGGCGGCGAGAAGCAGCGCGTGGCGATCGCCCGCACCATCCTCAAGGGACCGCCGATCCTCGTTCTCGACGAGGCGACCTCGGCGCTCGACACTGCGACCGAACGAGAAATCCAGTCGGCGCTCGAAGAGGTGTCGCAAAACCGCACGGCGCTCGTCATCGCGCACCGGCTCTCCACCGTGGTGAACGCCGATCGGATCATCGTGCTGCAGGATGGGGTGATCGCCGAACAGGGCACGCACGGCCAGCTCATTGCCCGCGGCGAGCTCTATGCGGCCATGTGGGACCGGCAGCGCGAAGCCGACGAAATCGCCGAACGCCTGCGCCGCACGCGCGAGGCAGCGCGTGCATTCCTGCCGCCGGAGCACGTCGCCGAGGAAGCGGCGGAGTAGAGGCCGCCAAATTCGGGCAGCTTGGCCGGGCCGGCCGCATTCGCTAAGAGCGGCAGGTGATCCGAGCGCAATCCATCCGTGACGCAATTCCGAGGGTCCACCGCGAGGGCTGGCCCTTCATCGCGGCGACCGTCGCGCTGGCGATCGTCTTTGCCTTCGTTTTCCCGCCGCTTTTCTGGTTGCTGATCATTCTGGCGGGATGGATGGCGGTCTTCTTTCGCGATCCTGTGCGTGTCGTTCCGACGGCGCCCGGCCTGGTCGTCAGCCCGGCGGACGGAAGGGTGGAGCCGATCGTCCGTGCGGTGCCGCCGGCCGAGCTCGGATTGGGCGCGACGCGGCTCACGCGCGTGTCGATTTTCATGAATGTCTTCGATTGCCATATCAACCGCGCGCCGGTCACCGGTCGCGTCGCGCGCGTCGTCTACAAGGCGGGACGGTTCCTGAGCGCCGACCTCGACAAGGCGAGCGAGGAGAATGAGCGGAACGCGCTCGTCATCGAGTCCGAGACCGGCCCGGACGTGGGAGTGGTGCAGATTGCCGGGCTGGTGGCTCGCCGCATCCTCTGCTGGACGAGGGAAGGCGCCAGCATCGGAGCCGGCGAACGCATCGGCATGATCCGCTTCGGCTCGCGGCTCGACGTCTATCTTCCGGAAGGCTCAACTATCGCTGTCAGCGCGGGCCAGCGGGCGATCGCCGGCGAGACAGTGATTGCCTTCCTCCCCGGCGCCAGCCTGGCGCCGCCCTTTCCGACGCGGCGCGACTAGGCGCGACCATGGCCAGCCTCTTTCCTCCCGTCGATCCCGAAGCCAAACGCGGCAGGCCGCGGCGACGGCTCGTGCCAACCACGGCCGTGCTCCCGAATCTCGTGACGCTCCTGGGGCTCTGCGCCGGGCTGACGGCGATCCGCATGGCGGTCGAGCAGCGTTTCGATCTTGCCGTCGCGGCGATCATTTTCGCCATCATTCTCGACGGCATCGACGGCCGCCTCGCGCGCTATTTCCGCGCCACATCGAAGTTCGGCGAGCAACTCGACTCGCTCGCGGATTTCGTCAATTTCGGCGTCGCTCCGGCGATCTTCATCTTCGTCTGGCGGCTTGACGAGCTTTCCTCCTTCGGCTGGATCTGCGCACTCGTCTTCGCGATCTGCACGGGGCTGCGGCTCGCCCGCTTCAACGCCGCCCTCGTCGCGGAAGAGCCGCGGCCCGATTGGGATCGGGATTTCTTCGTCGGCGTGCCGGCGCCGGCAGGGGCGGGGCTCATCTTGCTGCCGTTCTTCCTGCAGCGGATCGGCGCCGTCGACATCCTCACCGCCGCCGTCGTCGTGGCCGCCTATGCGATCCTCATTGCGCTCCTCATGGTGAGCCGCATCCCGACGCTTTCGGGAAAGCGCTTCGGGCGGCGTATCCCAAGGGACAAGGTGCTCCCGGTCCTCGTCATCGGCGTGTTTTTGATCGCGCTCCTTGCAAGCTATCCCTTCTCGTTCTTCGCGGTCACCGCTCTGGCCTATCTCGCGCACATTCCGCTTGCATGGCGGGCTCGCAAACTTGCGGAGGCGCGCGCCGCCGCTCAACACCTCGGGAACGCCGAAGAGCAATCGGGCGAATAGACCGGCGGATTGGCGGAAAAAGTCGCAATTTCGTTCAAAAAAGACGACCGATTATCTTCTTCGATGCATTTCCCGTGCTAGGCAGCCAAGTCGAAGGGCGGGGGCGCTCGGAGCGCGGGATGATCCCAAAATACATTCGATTGTTCGCGACCGTCCTCGCGATCGCACTTGTCGGCCCCGCCGCGCATGCGCAGGAGAAGCTCCGCTTCCTCATGGTGACGCACGGGGACGCGAGCGATGGGTTCTGGGCCTCGGTCAAGGAGGGAGCGGACCGCGCCGCCGCTGAAGCGGATGTGGAAGTCGTCTACCGGGCGCCCGCTTCCTTCGATCTCGAGGAGATGGCGGCGCTGGTGACCGCGGCCGTCGAGGAAAAGCCCGACGGGCTCATCGTTTCCATTCCCAATGCCGACGCCGTCGCCGGGCCGATCCGCGCGGCCGTCAATGCCGGCATCCCGGTCATCACGATCAATTCGGGTTTCGATGTCAGCCGGTCGCTCGGCGCCCTCCTGCATGTCGGCCAGAGCGAGTATGAGGCCGGGCGTGTCGCGGGTGACATGATGCGCAAGCTCGGGGGCAACAAGGCGCTCTGCATCAATCACGAGCTCGGCAATGTCGGGCTCGATCTCCGTTGCAAAGGGTTTATCGACGGGTTTGCGGGGTCGGTCGAGGTCATGCCGGTCGACACCGATCCGGCGAAGGCCGGCGAAGCCATCGCCGAGCGTCTCTCCGAGGATGCCGAGATCGACGTGGCTCTGGCGCTCAATGCGACGATCGCCGGCGAACCCGCGGTCGCGGCGGTGAAAGCGCTGGCCGACGGGCGGAAGGTGCGCGTCGGCACGTTCGATGTGACCGACGCGATGCTGAACGCGGTTGCCGACGGGGCCGCCTCCTTTGCCATCGATCAGCAACCGTTCCTGCAGGGCTATCTGCCGGTCGAGTACCTGACATTGCTGAAGCGGGAGGGCGTAGTGCCGGTTTCCAATGTCAGCACCGGCCCGCGCCTCATCACCTTGAACGAGGCGCGGCGGCGGCTCGGGCGAAGCGACGCGGCGGAGGGGGTGGCGGACGACGCAATACCGGCAGAGGTCGAGCCGGCGAAACCCAGCGGCGGCTGACGCGGCCTCATGTGCGCCATAGTGTCGCTCGAAAGGAAGCGAGCGGCATTGAATGTGACAACGGGATGACGAATTGATCCCGGGTGCCGCAGGAAATCGAACGCAAGTTTCTCGTCGCGAATGACGCCTGGCGTGTGGGGGCCGATCGTGGCCAACCGCTTCGGCAGGCGTATCTCGCCGAAACCGATCGCGCTGCCATTCGCGTGCGGATCATGGACGAAGCGGGCGCCGTGCTCACCATCAAGAGCGCCAAACCCGGCCTTTCCCGCCAGGAATTCGAGTACCCATTGCCGCTCGCGGATGCCGAAGCGCTGACGGAGCTGAGGCAGGGCAGCGTGCTCCAGAAGACGCGCTTCCACGCCCCGCATGCCGGACGCACCTGGGAGGTTGACGTCTATTCCGGCGACAATGCGGGGCTCGTGATTGCCGAGATCGAGCTGGAAAGCGAGGCTGCGACGGTAGAGCTTCCGCCTTGGGTCGGCCGCGAGGTGACCGGCGAGGCGCGTTACTATGCCGCCCGCCTGGCGGCCCGGCCGTTCCGCTCATGGTCGGATGCCAAGAGCGGGGAGGGCGGCTAGCAATGGCGTGGCGGTTCGAGCCGGGCGAGGGGCTGCGGAACGCCTTCCGTCGCGTTTCGGCGGAGGAAATCGCCAAGCTGCGTGCCGGGCTGACGGCGCCGGAGGCGGATCGCGACAAGGCCATTCACGAGGCCCGCCAGGCGTTCAAGCGTTTGCGCGCGCTGGTGCGCCTCGCCAAGCCGCCGCTTGGTTCCGATTTTGCGGGGGAGAACCGCCGATGGCGGGACGCGGGACGGCTGCTCTCGGGCTCGCGCGATACCACGGTGCTGCTTGAGAGCTTCGACAAGCTCGTGACCGATCGCGGCGCTGAGCTCCCGGCCGATGGGGTGGAATTTCTGCGATCGCGCATTGCCGCCAAGGGTGTCGGGGCGGACGCGACAGATATCGAAGAGAACGTGCGTCGCGTTCTCGTCCTGCTTGACGATGCGGAAGCGTCCGTCGCCGAGCTCGACTGGCCAAACAGCAAGATCGCGCTGCTTCGGGGTTTCCACAGGGGCCAGAAGCGCCTCAGGCGGAATTGGAAGGAGGCGTGCAAGGACGCCGGGGTCGACGCGCTCCACAGCTGGCGGAAGCGCGTGAAGGATCAGTCTGCGCAGCTTCGCCTGTTCCGGCGCGTCATGCCTGACGATTTTCGCGTGCGACGCAACGTCGAGAAGGAAACCGCCGAGCTGCTCGGCGACGAGCACGACCTCTGGCTGCTGGCAGAGCATTTTCGCGCCGAGTCCATTCCCTCCGACTTTTTAGGCATCCGCGACCTCCTCCTCGACGAAATCGAGCAGCGTCGTAGCGCGTTGCGGCGAAAAGCCTTCGAGATGGGAGAGGCGTTCTCCTCTCAGAAGGCGAAGGCCTTTGCCCTCGCCATCGGGACCGCATGGGACAAGGCGAACAAACGTCGGGCCCGGAGGCGGACCCGCAAGCGCCGAAACGCCAACGGCTCCGGCGTCGCGGCTATTTCTCCGTCACGGTGAAGACGCCGTCCCAGGGCTTTGGAGGAGGGTTTTCACGTAGCGTGGCGATCCGCTTTGCGTAGATGTCGTAGAGCGCGCCGAGCGTCTCGGGCGCCAGCTTCTTCACTTTGTCGGCGGCTTCCGCCGCCTCCGCGAACGCGCCGGACCGATAGGTCGCGATCATCAAGCTGTGCGCGGCAAACAGCGCCTGGAATTCACGCTGGACGGCGAAAGTCTCGTCCCCCAGCAGCGTAAAAACGGCGATCGGCGCGGCGCGGCCTACGACACGCACGAGATCGACCTCCAAGAGCGCCAGGCCTGAGGCGTGGACTGAGGTGTTTTCCGTGATCAGAATCGGCAGGCCGTATTGCTTCGTCAGGCCCTCGACGCGCGCCGCAACGTTCACGGAATCCCCGATCGCCGAATAGCTGAAGCGCTGCTCCGATCCGAGATTGCCCACGCAGCAGGCGCCGGTGTTGAGGCCCACCCCGATCTTGATTGCCTTCCCCTCGGTCTTGTTCAGCTCCTCCAGCGCCTTCAGCATGCTGAGCGCGGCGAGGCAGGAGCGTCGGGGATGATCCGCGGTGGTCAGCGGCGCGTTCCAGAAGCACATGATGGCGTCGCCGATATATTTGTCGATCGTGGCGCCGGATTCGAGCAGCACGTCAGTCATCGGTGTCAGGAAGCGGTTCAGGAGGCCGGTGATCTCCTGCGGGTCCATTTTCTCCGACAGCGAGGTGAAGCCACGAATGTCGCTGAAGAGGATCGTGATCTCGCGCGTCTCGCCGCCGAGCGTCAGCGCTGCCGGGTCCTCGGCGAGGCGCTCGACCATGGCTGGCGCCAGGTACTGCGAAAAGGCGCGGCGCACATATTGGCGCTCGCGATCGGTGAGGAGCAGGAGGAGCGCGGTCGCCACGATATAGACGCTGAGCACGGAAACGCTCGGCAAGATCGGATCGAGCACGATCTGGCCGTTTGCGAAGGCAAACCACGACGTGGCGATGGCCGCCGCGATGATGACCAATGCGGCGACCGCCCCGAGAACCGGACCGAAGGAGATGACCGCTGCCAGCAGGATGAGGGTCAGCACGACCGCCACGGCGATCTCGGCGCCCGGAGCCCAGTCCGGCCGGGTGAGGAATTCGCCGCTCAGGATCTGGTCGATGATCTCGGCATGCACCTCGACGCCCGGGGCGGAAGCGGTGCGCGGCGTTGCCACGAAATCGCGAAGCCCGACGGCGCTGGTGCCGATCAGCACGATGCTCCCGGCGAGGCGATCGGCATATTCCGCCGACTTGGCCGGATCGAGCAGATGCGCGGCCGATATCCGCGCCATGTTCGGCATGCCGGAGAAGTAGATGCGGAATTCGCCCGCAGGCCCGGTCGGCACTTCGAAGTTGCCGACCTTCAGCGCCGTCATGGCAGGCTGGCCGGTGTCGGCCTCGCCGCTAGCGCCGGTGGCGCGGATCACGAACGAGCTGGCGCCGAGCGCTGTGCGGAGAGCCTCGATCGACAGCGCCGGATAGAGTTTTTCGTGGCTCCTGGCGATCAGCGGCACGACCCGCACGATGCCGTCCGGGGTGGGCGGAAAACTGAAGAATCCGAAGCCGGCGGCCGCCTCGTTGAGAATAGTGAGATTGGCCAAGGCGCCGCGAAACGTCATGAGAAAAGATTGCGGATCCGCGCCGGCAAAGGCGAAGCCGGCTTTCGCCGGCGGGGGCTCAGTATCGGTCTCGTTGGTCAGTACGAAGCCGGCGGTCACTCCACCCTGGCCGAAAGAAGCGGCGAGGACTTCGTCATTGTCGAGCACATTGGCAGGCAGGCTGACCGTGGCGCCGGCGCGGACGAGCGTCGCGGCCGCCGCGCCGAGCGACGTGCGATCCGGATCCGAGAATACGACGTCGAAGGCGATCGCCGCCGTGCCGAGCTCTCGCAGCCGATCGACGATTCGCGCGATCTCGGAACGCGGCCAGGGCCATTGTCCAAGCTCGCGGATCGAGGCTTCGTCGATGTCGACGACGACGATCGGCGCGCCGGACTCCGTGCGCGGCTTGATGTTCTGGTAAAGGTCGAAAACGAGCGAGCTCAGCCGCTGGAGCAGCGGCGCGTTGCCGCCGAAGCTCACGAGCACGACGGCGAGCGTGAACAAGCCCGCCAGGCCGACCTGGAGCGTGCGCCGCCGGTCGCGCCGCCGCGTCGTCGGGGTCGTTTGTCCACCAGTTTCGTCTTGCGACGGCATTCCACCCCCGGCCAACGAGCTGTTGTGTCACGGCTTTTGTCGAAACCCTAACGGGTTGTCACCGGGAAATCGACGGGCCGGGCGGCGCCATTCCGCTGAGGCTGCCCGCTGGGGAGGCATCGCGCCGCTCGAAGAAGGAGTTCGGCTGAGCGGGCTTGCGGAGCGACACTATGTGATCGCAGGCTTGCAGCGCAGCCAGGTCTCCGTCTGGGCGCCGGCCTGCACCTCCACGGTGTTCTCGTTGAGCAGGATCATCGCTACCGACTGGCCGGCGCTCTCTTCTCCCTCGGGCACGACATAGCTGAAGTTGTGGCGCGCGTAGTTGCCCTCGGTCTCGATGCCGCCGGGGGTGATGATGGCCGGGCCCCGAATGGAGAAATGACGCCCGCCATCGGCGCACCAATCGCCGTCGATGGCATCGGCTTTCGCCGGCGTGGCCAGCTCGGCCAATCCGGCGGCTGCAATCGCCGCCACGGCCGCAAAGCCCGATCGTCTTGCCATCTCTGCTCCTTCGTCAGGATCCTGGGCGATCTTAGCCGGGATCCTTCACGAGGAACCCTTCCAGCGCTTGAGCGTGGCTCGAAACCGTCCGGGAGGCAAGGCGGCGGCCTCTTGCGGGCATCGCGAGGATGACGACGGTTTGGTTCGCACAGTCGCCGGACGACGGCGGCGCCGCCCGGCAGCTTTGAAGCGAATTGCCGCGGGGCGTCGCCGATCTGCTCACAAAGGCCGCGCGCTTTGTGGTGGATCGTCCTTCCTGCCGCCGATCCACCTTACCTCCTGCTCAGAGCGGGGGCCTCTGGACAGCGTTGGCATCTAACGTAACGTTGGTTTGTGCAAGCGCTCTACCGTTCAGTCGCGCGCCGGTCTTCAACACGATCCCCGTCTTACCCAATACATTTCCCGTAAGAAAGGATCCCGTCCCAAGTGTAGCCGCTCCGCCGACCTGCCAGAAGACGTATTTAGCTTGTGCGCCGCCGCTGAGAGTTATCTTTTTTCCAGTAGCGATATTCAAAGTCCCCGCGATCTGGAATATCCAAACGGCATTCTTGTCGCCATTCAGGATGACATTCCCCGGTACTATTACGTTAGAGCTCCATTTGTAGAGCCCAGGTGCAATTATCAGCCCGCCGATATTTCCGGCGCCCATTTCAGTGGCAGTAGGGTTCGTCCTTCCTGCGGCGTTGGTGTAGGCGGTTTGCATGTCTCCTACAGCCGTGGTCAGCATGGTTGGAGTGGGAGTCGCATAACTGGCTGCATAGATCTTTCCAAGCACTTGACTGGAGATCGAAAACCGATTTGTGCTGTCCATCTTCAACGCAAATCCCGTAATAGCAGTGCTGGCGATTGGACTAACTCCAATACTTCCACCAATTGCGGTGTCTCCGGTGGTTGTGATGCCGGATTTCGAGAGAATCGCGAAATTGCCCGCTAATCCGAGCGGCACAGGCGCTAGGGGCATGTGATCCGGTGGACCCACCATACGAAATGCAACGGCCGTCGCGGACGGCTGAAGGATTTCGGCAGATGCAAGGGGCATCATTCCGAAAGCCGAGGCGCATAGCGCGAGCGCCCATGAAGAATGCCGAGGTAGCCGCATAGTTATCTCCGATTCGTCTGAGTGTGAATTCTGATCCAAGTGGTATTGGAGCGCTCAGCGATGGGTTTTTGTTCCAGAGGACGCGAAAGCATCCTTATGAATTAAATAACAATTGCTTGGGCACCGGGACCAGAATCAGTATTTGTGCGTAGCAGGCCAACCTGTCGCATTCCGAAGGAAGGCAGCAGAGAGAGGCTGAAGTCCGACATTCTCTGGTGCTCGGCGAGAGCGGCGGGGCGGTTTAGCGTCGCCGAGGCGGAAGCGACACTATGTGATCGCAGGCTTGCAGCGCAGCCAGGTCACCGTCTCGCCGCCTGCCTGCACCACTACGGCGTTCTCGTTGAGCACGATCATCGCTACCGACTGGCCGGCGCTCGCTTCTCCCTCGGGCACGACGCAGCTGAAGTTGTGGCGTGTAGCTGCGCTCGGGGCGCCCTGACGGCAGCTTGGGTCGTGGTTCGATGCCACGGGCAAATCGATGGCGCCAGACAGGAGCCGGAAGTTAGGTCTGTGTGGCTCGCGACGTGTCCTCGCGCAGCCTGCACTTTCAGCGCATCGGCAGCCGGGCCAGCCGCCCGCCGGATCCGAACAGACCGGCCGACGCCGGAAGCCGCATAGTCCCGGTCTAAAGCCTGAGATCGAGATCGAGTTCGAAAAGGGCGAGCCTATCTGCCACTTCTTCCCGGTCCGCCGCGGCGAGCTCGAGACGATCGAGCCCGAGATCAGGCCGCTCGAGTCCGACGCGGACTTGAACAGGATGTACCAATCCTGGGCCGCGAGCCGGCGCTCATTCAACTCCGACCTCAAGGAGAGCGGTTCGAAGGCACAATCCCAAAAGTGGCAGAAGGAGTATTTCCGCGGACTGGGGCCAAGGGGACTTCCGCTCGCGCCGGAGGATCACAGCACGAAGCTTAGGCTCAAGGATTTCAAGCGCTGAACCTTAGCCGCAGAAACCGCCGCGAGTCGGCTTCTCAATGTCGCCGCGAGCAGGTGGCTGGGGAACCTGGATTCGAACCAAGATCGACGGAGTCAGAGTCCGCTGTTCTACCGTTGAACTATTCCCCAATTGGGCCGGCGGCTTAGTAGCATCCGGCGCCGCGGAAATTCAAGCAGGTCGCGGCCAGCCAAGCTGCCGAGGTCGAGCTGCTCCGTGCTCCCAGCTTCGGTCCCGGTGCATCGCTAGGCCAAAGGCGCCGCGTTTGCCTCCCACGTAAGGACGGCCTATCCTGATTTCAACGCAAGCAGGGCGCGGAGTGCCGCGCCCCCGATAAGCGAGCAGGACATGGATAAGGGCACGGACTCGGGTCACCCGAGGTCTGCGCCCGGCCAGGTCACGGACGCCGCCGGCACGCCTGTGCCGGCGAGTGCCGCGCATGACGGCGAGGTCCGTGCATCGGCCGCCGCGCCAGCTGTTGATCGGCCGGGGCCAACCGGGTCGAAAGCTGGCGGCGGAGGTCGCCGAGCCGGGAACGAGAATTATGGCCGCGGCGGCGCCAGGCGGGAGCGCGGGCCGTTCTATGCAGCGCTCGATCTCGGCACCAACAATTGCAGATTATTGATTGCGGAGCCGGCGGGGGAAGCGTTCCGTGTCGTCGATTCCTTCTCGCGCATCGTCAGGCTCGGCGAGGGCGTCACGCAGAGCGGGCGGCTCGGCGCAGAAGCGATGGAGCGGGCGATCGGCGCCTTGCACATCTGCGCTCAGAAGCTCGACCTTCGTCCCATGGCGCGCGCCCGGCTGATTGCGACGCAGGCGTGCCGGGTGGCGGAAAATGGCGCTGCGTTTCTCGACCGCGTCAACGGCGAGCTCGGCCTGCAGCTCGAGATCGTCGATCGCGGCACAGAGGCTAGACTTGCCGCTGAGGGGTGCTTTTCGCTGCTCGATCAGGCGGCGCACGGCGCGGTGCTTTTCGACATTGGCGGCGGGTCGTCGGAAATCGTCTGGCTCGACCGGCGCAATCCGCATCGCCACGGCGGGCTGATGCGCGCCTGGGTATCGCTGCCGGTCGGCGTGGTGACGCTGGCCGAGCGGCATGGCGGCATCGATGTCGACGAAAACGTGTTCGAAGCCATGGTCGACGACGTGCGCTCGGAGTTTCATCGCTTCCACGCTCGCGACGCCCTCAAGGCCGCCGTGCGCGACGGAGGCTTCCACTACCTCGGCACGTCCGGAACCGTGACGACGCTCGCCGGCGTGCATCTCGATCTTCCACGCTACGACCGCCGCTATGTCGATGGTCTTTGGATGGAGGACGAGGATATCGAGAAGATGATGGTGAAGCTGCGCGGCATGGACTACGAGGCGCGGCGCAGCAATCCCTGCATCGGGCGCGAGCGCGCCGATCTCGTCCTCGCCGGCTGCGCGGTGTTCGAGGCGATACGGCGCGAATGGAAATGCAGCCGCCTGCGCGTGGCCGATCGCGGGCTGCGCGAAGGCATGCTCATGCAATTGATGCGCGCCGACGGTTTTCTGCGCGGACGCCGACCGCCTGAGGCCGGCGCGCGTCCGCAGTGATGAAAGCCCCACTTTGACGAAAGAAAAGGGCGCCGGCTCCGGCCAGCGGCAACTGCACACGCGCGTGAAGACGGCGCGCGGGAGAAAGCTCTCCTCGCAGCGCTGGCTCGAGCGGCAGCTGAACGATCCCTACGTGGCCCGCTCCAAGCTTGAGGGCTATCGCTCACGCGCGGCCTACAAGCTCCTTGAGGTCGACGAGCGCTTTGGCCTGTTGAAACCGGGCCGGCGGGTGGTCGATCTCGGCGCTGCGCCGGGTGGCTGGTCGCAGGTGGCGGCAGCGCGCGTCAGCTCGAGCGAGGCGAACCCGCTCGTCGTGGCGATCGACTATCTCGGCATGGATCCGATCGCCGGCGTCGTGGTGCTCGAAAAGGATTTTCTCGACCAGGACGCGCCCGATCTCATCAGCCAAGCGCTCGGCGGCGAGAAGGCGGACGTCGTCCTCTCCGACATGGCTGCGCCGACCACCGGCCATCGCGCGACCGACCATCTCAGGATCGTCGCGCTCTGCGAGGCGGCGGCAGATTTCGCCCGCGATATCCTGAAACCGGGCGGCGCCTTTCTGGCAAAAGTCTTTCGCGGCGGCACGGAAAACACGCTCCTCGCCGCCCTGAAACACGACTTCGCGAAGGTGCAGCACGTCAAGCCGCCGGCGAGCCGTTCGGACAGCCCCGAGCTCTACCTCTTGGCGACGGGGTTCAGGAGAAGCTCCTAAGTCCTGGTCCAGAGCCAGCTTGCTTGAACAGGAGGCCGGGAAGTGCAAGGCTGACGTTGCTTGGCGATATCGCCGCCGATCTTTGGGGAAAACGATGATCATTTCTAGTTTCACGCGGAACCATGGCTCAGCGATGATCGGCGGCGCCGCAATGCTGGCAGGCATGATAGTTGGTCAGGCGGCTGCCACGATTGTCACTTTTGACGGGCACTACCAAGAGGGCAAATCGTCAGGCTGCTCGGAGCCGCCTGATACCTTCTGCACGCTTGATTTCACCCTCGTGCCAGCCAACAAGCGCCTCGTTATCGAGCAGGTGTCCTGTTACCTTCGCACCGATCAGACCGCAGCAATTCAAAGATGGCTTGTCGTGGTCTCTAGTGCGGCGGGCTCCTCGACGATCATCTCGAGCTCACTCAACCCGATCGCGTTCGCGGCCACTACAGTATCTCGAACGTTCCAGGTGAACGACCAGGTCGCAGTGTTGGTGAATTCCAATCTCAAGCCGCAGGTTCGTATCTCGCTCTCGAAAGGAGACATGACGAGCCTCAACTGCAATATCACCGGGACAATGACCCAGATCCCGCCGACCTAGTTGAAGACTGGCGACCTGGTTTCGCGGCGGCAAGTGACTAGCCGCGCTCGCGCATCGCGGTCACCGGATCGGGTACAGGCTGACGGCCCGACATCTCGTCGCCGGCGTCGCGCGAGAGCAGCAGGAACGGCAGCCGCCCGACCGGCACCATCATGGCGCTGCCGATCCCCTGCACGACGCGCGCGAAGACGATCGAGCCGACCGAGTCGGAGAGGCCGCAAAGGATCGAGCCGGTCGTGAAGAGGATGATCGCCAGGCGAAAGATCAGCCGCGCGCCGTAGCGGTCGGCGAGCCAGCCGGAGGCGGGGAGGAAGACCGCGATGGCGAGGAGATACGAGGTGAGCGCGAGTTTTAGGTGAATGGGACTCTCGCCGAAATCCTCGGCGATCGCCGGCAGCGCGGTGGAGATCACCGTCGCATCGAGGTTCTCCATGAAGAGCGCGCAGGCGACGATGAGCGGAAGGAGAATTCGGTCGGGCACGGGAAAGGATCGGACGAGAGCGAATCCCAGAGTTAATCCTGACGAGGCTGCTCGTCTACGCGGTAAGCCGTACGCGCGGGCACACGCGCGCGCCGAACGGACTTGGCATCTTCATATGAAGTCATATGATGGCAGTAGTAACAACACGAAGCAAATGTCATTCCCATGAGTGTGTACAAGCCGATCACTCACTACTTGAGCCGCGCGCCTGGAAACAGCGTTAAGCTTACGTTCGGCCAGCTGGAAAAAATCATCAGCCGTCCGCTGCCAAGGAGCGCATATCGCCATCGCGAATGGTGGTCGAACAACCCGACCGGCCACTCGCATGCACGGTCCTGGACGACCGCGGGCTGGCGGACAGAGAAGGTCGATCTCGAAAAACGCATCCTCTTTTTCTCAAGGGAGCAAGGGCGGCCTGGATCGGCATCGGGTGGCGCGCCCAAGTCGGTCCTTGACCCTTTCGGGGCGATGCGCGGCAGTGTCACCTTTCATCCTGGTGTGGATTTGACGGCACCGACAGGCGAGGAGTGGGCGGCCGAGCGCGTCGGCCGTGAGTAGGAGGCTGTTGCTCGACACACATGCTCTCCTTTGGCTCGTCAACGGTGAAAGGCTTGCGGAACCTGCGCGCGAGGCGATCCGCGCCGCCGCTTCCGAGTCCGTGCTGTTCGTATCCCCGATTTCCTCATGGGAAATAGCCACTCTCTTGCGAAAGCGTCGATTGGCCTTGAATCAGGACGCCGAAGATTGGTTCGAAGGCGTCTTGAAGATCCCAGGGACAGTAATTGCCGAACTGGACTGGAAGTTGTTGGTCAGGTCGGTGGTCCTGCCGGGCGAGCCGCCGAACGATCCGGCCGATCGCATCCTGATCTCGACGGCCAGGCGGCAGTTACTCCGCCTGATCACTCGGGATCGCGAAATCCTGGAATATGCGCGCGCCGGCCATGTTGACGCGCTGGCGTGTTGATGGCCGCCCGGTAGTGTCTCAGTTTGAAATTAAACTGAGACACTACCCAGCCGAAGGGCCGGGCGCGTTCCTCGGAATGACAATTACGGATGCGGCCAAGAAGCTTTTGGCGAATCGCCGCAAGACACTCGGCAACGCGGAAATCGTCACAGCATTTAAGGCAGGCGGGCTTGTCATGAATTCCGTCGATCCTATCAACACCGTGGGATCGGTTCTAACGCGTCGGTCAAATCAGGTCGTCGATATCGTTAAGGCCGAACGCGGTCGATGGGGCTTGGCCGAATGGTATCCGGGCCGCAGCTTTAAGAAGAAGGGCGCATCCAAAGGCGAAGGCGAGCAACCAGTAACTAGCGGCGATCCCACCGCGCCCGAACAGCCTTCAGCGCCGAAGCCGAACGTTCCTCCGGAGTGAGCCGGTCAGCTCGTACCCGCCCGCCTTTCTTGCCGCCGAGCTTGCCGCGCGCGACGGCGGCGGGGTCTTTGCCTTGTTCCTCTGGCGTCGACTCACGGTCCTCGACCTCGCCGCTGGCGATATCGATCATGAGCTTGGCGAGCTGGGCGGGATCACGGGGACGTTTGAGGCCCTTAACGCCTTGGGCCACGGCCAAGTCACTCAACAAAATAATCTGTCGGCGTACCCACGACGCCGGACCTTTCCATGAGTGCCTTCCGATCAGCCGAGGCGGCGAATTTCTTCGCCTTGTTAAGGTCACTGGCGTCCATCAAGAGCACAAGCTCATTCCCGTCCTCGGCTGAGCGAAAAACGCGGGCATTAGTAATGCCGACAGCTTGCCGTCTCGATTTGCCGTCGGCGAGGTCAAATGACTGTCGCCACGCCCCGTAGTCCTTGACCTTAAGACGCACGATCATCGTACTCATGGTTCGTCTCCCTCTTGCTTTCCGCTAAGCATATAGGGTGCCAAGGCGCAATGCGAGAGTGGAATCATGGCTGAGCAGATGCAGGAGTTATGGGCTCAAACGCCCGATGCCGCTTTGGCAAAAAGCGGCTCGCGATCTTTCCGGCGACCCACCCCCGCTGCGCTGCCTACAAACGCTTTGACTAGAACGGCTCGCCGGATTTCACACTGAGGCACTACCCAGACTCTGCCACAATCAAAGGAGCCCACTACCGGCCGCCCAGTTGGCTTCCCAACCGCGGCAAGTCCATGTTATGGACCCGCGCCAACCCCAACGCCGATTCTTTTCCGCGCGGCCTTTCCGGCCCGCCGTCGGCACCTTTTTTCGGAGGCTTGGCATGGCCCGCATCGTCGACGTCATCACCGGCCGCGAGGCACTCACCTTCGACGACGTGCTCCTGAAGCCCGGCCATTCCGAGGTGCTCCCGGCGGAGACCGACATCTCGACCCGCCTGACGCGAACCATCAGGCTCAACCTTCCGATCATTTCGGCGGCGATGGACACGGTCACCGAGGCGCGGCTCGCGATCGCCATGGCGCAGGCCGGCGGCATCGGCGTCATCCACCGCAATCTCGATCCCGAGGCGCAGGCGGAGGAAGTGCGCCAGGTGAAGAAGTTCGAATCCGGCATGGTCGTGAACCCGGTCGTCATCGGTCCCGACGCCACGCTCGCGGAAGCCCTCGCGCTGATGAGCCGGCACCGCATCTCCGGCATCCCCGTCGTCGAGGGCGGCGGCGAGGGCGGCTTCGTCACCGGGCGGCTCGTCGGCATCCTCACCAATCGCGACGTACGTTTTGCCTCCGATCCGACAGAGCGGGTCTCGGCACTGATGACGAAGAAGAACCTCATCCGCGTGCGTGAGAACGTCACGCAGGACGAGGCCAAGCGCCTGCTGCATCAATATCGCATCGAAAAACTTCTGGTCGTCGACGCCGACGAAAATTGCATCGGTCTGGTCACGGTGAAGGACATCGAGAAGGCGCAGCTCAATCCCTTTGCAGCCAAGGACGATCAGGGGCGGCTTCGCGTCGCTGCGGCGACGACCGTCGGCGACAAGGGCCTGGCGCGGACCGAGCGGCTGCTCGCCGCGGGCTGCGACGTGATCGTGGTCGACACGGCGCATGGGCATTCAGAGATGGTGCTGCAGGCCGTCGCCGCGGTGAAGCGGATGTCGAACGAGACGCAGGTGATCGCGGGAAACGTCGCGACCGGAGAGGCGGCGAGGGCCCTGATCGACCACGGCGCCGACGCCATCAAGGTCGGCATCGGGCCGGGCTCCATCTGCACGACGCGTATCGTCGCCGGCGTCGGCGTGCCGCAATTGACCGCGCTCCTCGATACGGTCGCGGTCGCCAACGAGTCGGGTGTCCCAGTGATCGCCGACGGCGGTATCAAATATTCCGGCGACCTTGCCAAGGCGCTCGCCGCCGGCGCCTCGGTCGGCATGGTGGGCGGCCTCCTCGCCGGCACCGAGGAGAGCCCTGGCGAGGTCTATCTTTACCAGGGCCGCAGCTACAAAGCCTATCGCGGCATGGGATCGGTCGGGGCCATGGCGCGCGGCTCGGCCGACCGCTATTTTCAGGCCGAGATGCGCGACGCGTTGAAGCTGGTGCCGGAAGGTGTCGAAGGCCAGGTGCCCTATAAGGGCCCGGCGGCGAACGTGCTGCATCAGCTCGGGGGAGGCCTCCGCGCCGCGATGGGCTACGTCGGCGCCAAAACGCTCGACGAGTTTCGCAGCAAGGCGGAATTCATCCGCATCTCCGCTTCCGGCTGGCGGGAGAGCCACGCGCACGGTGTCACGATCACGCGCGAGAGCCCGAACTATCCAGGCGGCGGATGAGCGGCTCGCTTGCGCTTCTCTACCCGGTCATGGCGCAGGTGCTGCTGACGTTCATCCTGATGTTCTGGATGGGCCAGGTTCGCATCAAGGCGCTGCGCAGACGCACGGTGCGGCTCGGCGACATCGCCCTCAGCGGCGAGGCTTGGCCCGACTACGTCAAGAAAATCTCCAACAACATGCACAACCAGTTCGAGACGCCGATCCTCTTCTACGTACTTTGCGGTGCCGCAACCTATGTCGGCGCGACCGGCATCGGCATGACTGTCTTGGCGTGGGCCTATGTCGCCTCGCGCCTCGTGCATACCGCGGTTCATACGACCACGAACCGCGTCCGGCACCGCTTCATACCTTTCACTGTTGGCTTCGCCGTGCTCATCGTCATGTGGATGATAATCGTCGTCCGCCTGGCGGGTGAATAGGACAGAGCTACCCGCGATGCTCCGGCAATTCCTCACGCCGTTCGTGTTGCATTTCGCCCTGATCGGCGTGCTCTGATGCGACTACCGGGCCAGATCGCCGCCGCGATCGAGGTGCTGGCCGACATCGAGACACGCCACCGCCCGGTGTCGGAGGCGCTGCGGGACTGGGGCCTCGCGCACCGCTTCGCCGGTGCGGGCGACCGCGCGGCGATCGGCAATCTCGTCTACGACGCGCTCCGCCGCCGATCCTCGCTCGCCTGGCGGATGGGCGGCGACACGCCCTGGCACCTCATCCTAGGCGTCGCGATCCTCGATTGGGGTCAGGCGCCCGGTGCTCTCAACCAGGCCTTCGCGCAGGACCGCCACGCGCCTCCGCCTGTGCCGGACGAGCTCATCGCCGACTTGGCTTCTCGCGATCTCGCGGCGGCTCCCGACCATGTGCGGGCCGACCTTCCCGAATGGCTCGCCCCGCATTTTCAGGCTGCCTTCGGTGCCGACTGGGTGGACGAGGGCGAAGCGCTCGCCGGCCGGCCTCCGCTCGACCTCCGCGTCAACACCTTGAAGGCCGATCGTGAAAGGGTCGCGCAACAGCTTTCACGCTTTGCCGTCGCGCCGACGCCCTACTCGCCGGTCGGATTGCGCATCACGCCGATCGAAGGCCCACGGCGCCACCCAAACGTTCAGGCTGAAGAAGCCTTCCATCGCGGCCGTTTCGAAGTGCAGGACGAGGGGAGTCAACTCATGGCGCTCCTCACCGGCGCGACACCCGGCGAGCAGGTGCTCGATCTTTGCGCCGGAGCGGGAGGCAAGACGCTGGCTCTCGCCGCGCGTATGGAAAATCGCGGCCAGATCTTCGCCTATGATGCGGACAGGAACCGGCTCGCGCCGATCTTCGACCGGCTGAAGCGCGCGGGCGTCCGCAATGTGCAGGTTCGCGCGCCTGGGCTGAATGCCCTCGACGGTCTCGAGGGTCACATGGATCGTGTGCTCATCGACGCACCTTGCACCGGCACCGGGGTGTGGCGTCGGCGGCCGGATGCCAAATGGCGGGTGACGCCAGAGGCGCTGCAGAAGCGCATGGGCGAGCAGGATGCAATTCTCGCGGAGGCGGCCGCTTTCGTGCGGCCGGGCGGCGTGCTCGCCTACGCGACCTGTTCGGTGCTGCCCCCCGAGAACGACGAGCGGATCGCCGCCTTCCTCGCCATCCATCCGGATTTTCGGCCGCTCAACATGCCGGATATGTGGCGGTCGGCGCTTCCGGACGCTGTGCTGCCAGCCGCCGCAGCGACGGAAGCGTCGCTACTCCTTTCTCCGCGCCGCACGGGAACCGACGGGTTCTTTCTCTCGCTGCTGCGGCGCGAGGGCTAACATTCCAAACTTGCAAACGGTGGCTTGCCGACGCGAGGGCGGCGGACTAGGTGGCCATGGGGGGACGGAGGACGACAATGGCCGCGACGCAAAAGAAACCGATCGAGCTCCACTACTGGCCGACGCCGAACGGATGGAAGATTTCGATCTTCTTTGAAGAGACCAGCGTTCCCTACGAGATCAAATACGTCAACATCGGCAAGGGTGAGCAGTTCACGCCGGAGTTCCTGGCGATCGCTCCGAACAACCGCATGCCGGCCATCGTCGATCCGGAGGGCCCGGACGGTAAGCCGATCTCGGTTTTCGAGTCGGCCGCGATCCTCCTCTATCTCGGTCGAAAATTCGGCCGCTTCTACCCGACTGACGAGCGCCAGCGCGTCGTCGTGGAGGAGTGGCTCACGTGGCAGATCGCCAACGTGGGCCCGGTGTTCGGCCACAACAATCATTTTCGCAACTACGCGCCGGAAAAGGTGCCCTACGCGATCCGCCGCTTCGGCGACGAGGCGCACCGTCTCTATGGCGTGTTGAACAAGCGCCTCGCCGGCCGCGATTTCGTGGCTGATGATTATTCGATCGCCGACATGGCGCTGATCGGCTGGATGAAGAGCGAACGGCAAGGCATCGACATCAACGAGTTTCCAAATGTGAAACGGTGGATCGATTTGATGCTCGCGCGGCCGGCGGTCGCTCGCGCAATCGAGATCAGGCGGGACCCGCCGCTCGACCTCGCCACCGACAAGGAGGCGCAGAAAATCCTCTTCGGGCAGCGCGCCCAGTAGCAGGGGGCAAGCGGTGCTAATCGGATGGCCCGCTTGCGGTTTTTCTGCCACGTGGTGAAACAAAGATAAAATTCGAACGGAATCCTGCGCCGATAGCAAATCCGAAAAGCTCAATCTTTACTGCAGCTTGGGTTAAATCTTCTGGTCGCTCGCAACGCTTCGTCAACCTTTTGGTCACGGTCCGTTAAGCCTCGTTGTTAACGCTGGGCTTCAGGCGAAGGCCGAAGGTCGACGGGTGAACGACGGACTGAAGCGTCGACCAAATGGGGATGCAGTCAATGAGCTTTGAGACACACACGAGCGTCGCTGGCGATATGCCGCACAGCTTTTTCGAACTGGGCCTGGCGTGCTCGATCGGGCGCGAGGGGCGGATCGACCTGATCGAGGCACACAAGTGGTTCAACATCGCCGCGGCGCGCGGCGACCGCGCCGCCGCGCAGCATCGCGAAGAGCTTTCGACCGAGATGAGCCGCGAAGAGATTGCGGCGGCGCTCAAGGCCGCGCGCGAGTGGATCTCCCGCCACTGACGTTCGGTTACCGCATCGTCTGGTCGAGGAGGGCGCGGTAGTCCTCCGCCGTCGGCTGGCGCGGATTGGTCGGCGTCGAGTGGTCGGCAAGCGCGCGCTCGACGAGCCACGGGAACATCGCCTCGGTCACGCCAAGCTCCGCAAGCCCCGCCGGGATGCCGAGATCGACGTTGAGCCTGTCGAGCTCAGCCGCGAGATCTGCCGTCTGCGGCAGTCCCATCGCCGCCTTCAGCCGGTCGAGCTTGTCGCCGACATTGCCGGCATTGAACCGCACCACCGCCGGCATCAGGATGGCGTTCAGCGTCCCGTGATGCAGTTTTAGGTCCGGCAAGCCGCCAAGCGCGTGGCTCAACGCGTGGACTGCGCCGAGCCCCTTTTGAAACGCCAGGCCACCCTCGAGCGCCCCCATCATCATCTCTGTTCGCGTCTCGATGTCTTGGCCATGCGAGACAGCGCGCCCGATGCGGCGCCAGATGCGCCCCGCTCCGTCGAGCGCGATGGCCTCCGCCGGCGGATTGATGCGCGGCGAGAGGAACGTCTCGAGGCAATGGGAGAGCGCGTCGAGACCGGTCGCTGCAGTCAGGCGACGCGGCAGGCCGAGCGTCAGCTCGGGGTCGCAGATCGCACGCCGCGGGATGAGATGCGGGCTGATGAAGCCGAGTTTTCGGCCGTCGGCGAGCGTCAGTAGCGCGGCGCGGCCGACTTCGGCACCCGTCCCCGCGGTAGTGGGCATGGCGATCACGGGCGCGACGGAGGCGCCGATCCGCGCGATGCCGCCATAGATCGCGGCATAGTTTTCAAGTGGCCCGGGATGGGTCGCAAGCAGCGCCACTCCCTTCGCAAGGTCGATCGGCGAGCCGCCGCCGACCGCGACGATCCCGTCGCATTCCTCGGAACGGTAGGATTGAAGCGCCGCTACGACCGCCGCCTCGGTCGGGTTGGGCGGCACGTCGAGGAAGCGCGGCGCGTTCGCCGCAATCTCACGCGTCGCCTCGTCGAGAAGCCCGGCCTCGGCAACGCCGCGATCGCTGACGACGAGCGGCCTCTTTATGCCGAGGTCGCCGAGCGCCCGCGGCAGCGCCGAGCGCACGCCGGGCCCGAACTCGATTTGGGTGAGGTAGAGGATGGTGCTCATGCCGGCCATTGCTGATCCGATAAGGCGGCATAGTGGAAGCCCGCAGGGCGTAGGGTGGCGGAGAGGATGTCTGCTAGGGCGCCTTCCGGCACGTTCCGAGCATTTCCGAATTCCTCCCCAAGTTCTTAGTGGCCGCTCTCATTTTCCTTCTAGACCATTCCGACACGTTCCGATAGATACCGAACACAGATTGTGGGTATGAGTGTAGGAACGGATTTCGGCGGAGGGCGCGATGCGGGAAGTGAACAAGCTCACTGCGAAGGCGGTGCAGACGGCAACGGGACCGGGCCTCTATGGCGACGGCGCCGGCCTCTACCTCCAAATCACGGAGACTAAGACGAAGACGGGAACCGGCTTAGGGAAGTCGTGGCTCCTGAGATATTCGCTGAACGGCAAGGCTCGGTACATGGGCCTTGGGTCCCTTCAGACCTTCAGCCTGGCCGAGGCTCGCGAGCGCGCGCGGCTCTTCCGGCAGAAGCTTGCCGATGGCGTCGACCCGATCGATGAGCGGCGTCAGAAGGGGCAGATAGCTCGCGCGGAGGCAGCCAAGCGAATCACGTTCCGCGAGGCCGCCGAGAAGTACATCGCGTCTCACCGGGCCGGATGGCGAAACGAGAAGCACGCTGATCAGTGGGCTGCGACCCTAACGACTTACGCCTATCCGTTCATCGGCAAGCTTGACGTCTCGACGATCGAGCTCGTGCACCTCGAGAAAATCCTGCAGCCGATCTGGACCACGAAGACGGAGACCGCCTCCCGGGTGCGCGGCCGCATCGAGAAAATCCTCGGATGGGCCACCACGGCCGGTTACCGGAAGGGCGACAATCCGGCGCGGTGGAACGGCCACCTGCAACACATGCTGCCTGCGAGGGCGAAGGTTGCCAAGGTCCGGCCTCAGCCTGCGATGCCTTTCCAAGAGCTTCCGGCCTTCATGGAAGGGCTCCGGGCAATGAAGAGCGTCTCGGCTAGGGCGCTCGAATTCACCATCCTTACGGCCGCCAGGACTGGCGAGGCGATCGGAGCGCGCTGGTCAGAGATCGACTTCGACGCGAAGGTTTGGACCGTGCCAGGCGAGCGGATGAAATCCGGCCGGGAGCATCGCGTGCCGCTGTCCGATCGCGCCATCGAGATCCTGCGAAACATACCGCGGGAAGAGGGCGGCGAATTTGTCTTCCCGGGCGCCCGCCAGGGCAAGGGACTCTCAAATATGAGCCTCTTGGAACTGCTCCGCGGTGTAAGGCCAGGCCTGACCACGCATGGCTTCCGCTCGAGCTTCCGGGATTGGGCAGGAGATCAGACCGCCTATCCTCGCGAGGTCGCCGAGGCCGCCCTGGCACACGTCATCAAGGACAAGGCAGAGAGCGCCTATCGTCGCGGCGACGCGCTCGAGAAGCGCCGTAAGCTCATGGCCGCATGGGCGCGGTACTGTGCGACGCCGGCCTTGGAAGGCAAGGTTCTATCGATGACGCGAGAGAAAGCGTCATGAATCGCGCGCCGCTCGGATTTGTGTTGCCACAGGATGCGCTCAACGCCATCGGCCGATGGCGGTATGGCGCCGATTGGACTGGCGAAGAGCACAAGGCGCCTGCCTTTCAGTGTGAGCCGGGCGAATTGTTGATGACCGGTAGCGGGGCAGGGACGCGGGGCCCCATAGTCAGACCGACCGAACGGCCGCGTGCTCCGGATACGCCGGAATATCGACTGCAATTCGAAGCGAACCGCGCGGCGCGCGAGCGGTGGACTTGGGCGGTGGGGGAAGCGCTGCGGAAGCTTGAAGCCGGGGAGATCACGGCCGTAGAGCTTCGTCCCTCGGGCCGTTTGAATCGATTACCGGCCTTCAAATGGCGGGTTCTCGATCAACGCGCATTGACGAAAAACCGGAGCTTGTTCGTCGCTGAGTTTCAGCTACCAGCGGCGGCCGTGGTGAGTCGCAGCGCCGCCGAAGCAGCGTGCCAGAAGTGGCTCACAGGCGCTATGCGCACGGGCCCGGCGGGCACAGACATTCCGAAGGCCGACTGGCACAAATCAGCATTGGCCAAATTCGATGGGCTCTCGCGACGAGCCTTCGAACGCGCGTGGGCGGGCGCGATCCAGAACACAGGCGCCTCCGGCTGGGCGAATCCTGGCGCGAAATCGAAGCGGCAAATCCCAGCGCCGAATTAATCGCGGCGGCTATTCCGAGTTTTTCAGGGCGCCGATGTTCCGAGCCATGCCGGGCGGTTCCGGTTGGAAATGAAGGTTCGGACCATGACAAAGCGATTCCTACGACGCCCGGACGTGGAGGCGAAAACCGGCCTCCCGACGTCGACGATTTACGAGCGGATGGCTAAGGGCACGTTCCCCCGCCAGCGCCACCTCGGACCGAAGACCGTCGTTTGGCTCGAGGATGAGATCGACGCTTGGATGGCGGCCCAGATCCGGAAAGGTGACGACAAGGGCGGCACCGGCGCCAAGGAGGCAGCGTGATCCATGGCCCTCAAACGAAGCACCCCGGCTGAGGGCCGGGGCGCAACGGGTTTGATGATACCTTGGGGGAACCATCACCCCAAGGTTAACGAAAGCCAGCAAGGGCGGCAAGAGCCGAGGCGATGGTAGCCCGGTTTCGAGGGCAACGTGACCCTGACGCTGTTCAATCCTTCACTTCATGGAAGCTCGATATCATCGACGCTATGATGTCGGATCCGCGCGTCCGGGATGGCGACTTTCGCATCGCCTTTCGGGTGATGCAGGCCGTGAACAGCGAGACCCGCGTCGCAATCCTTTCGGATCTCACACTCTGCGATGACGTGCCGTCCACCGATCGATTCCGCTGCAACGATGCGCGCAAGCGGCTTCAAAAGCTCGGATGGTGGACCGTGGAGCGCGGCCATGGCGGCAAGGTCCCGCTACCTCTTCTCGCCCGCGAATATCAACGACGTGCTGGACCAGCGCCTACTCGACAAAGAGGCGCGTGACCGCGACCGTGAAGAACGGAGAAGCCGTGACCGGAGGCGTAAGGGACGTGGTGGAATAACCACACAAATGCCCGAGGGGGACGTGGTGGAATTACCACGGGGTCGTGGTCGTGTGACCACCGGTACACCTTCACTCTCACCTTCAGAAGATTCTCTCATTGAAGGGGAAGATGAAGATAGGGCCTTAGCACACCACGTTCTTGCGAGGCTCAATGGGGGCAACGCATAGACCGAGGGGCTCGCTTTTTCCCTTGGCGGAGAAGTTGTCCGCCGCATTCGTGCGCGAATGCTTGACCTTTCAGCGCTCCTGCCAGTATACCATCGCTCATACCCACAATCAGTGGAGTAGAAAATGACCGCAACTGCCGCCGTGATAGCCCCGCGAATCACCGCCGATGCTCGCGAGAAGGCCGGCGGGTCGAACCTCATTCGTCTCGATGGTCGCAGTCGGCTGGCGAGGCGAATCGCAGAGCTGAAAACGATCTTTGCCGATGAGGTCAGTCAGTCGTCGACCATCACACCGATCATGGCTGTCTGGATCGAAGACGCGGCCGTGCTGAAGGGCCTCGCCGAAGAGGCAGCTGAGCGATTCGCGCTGCGCCAGGGCGTGACCGCAGATGACCTTGTGCGGCTCCAGCGGAAGTCGTCGACGACATACCCGACGTTCTCCTCCTTGAGTATTCGGCGAATCTCACGGAGCCAACTGACGTCCCTTTTGTAGGCGGCGTGCTTGTCCTCCAGTTTCAGGCGCCCATACACAAGGGTTATTGCATCAAGCAAGTCCTTTAGATCGGCTTTGGCAGTGAATTGGCTCCAATCGGGGCCAAAGCCGCTGTAGGGGATCTCAACTCCCAACTCTCCTTTCAGGAAGGTCCAAAGGCCGCTGTCCTTGAGCGAGTAAATCTGCGACGCGACTCGGGTGCGCATTCTGGCGCTGTCCGAAGAAGGTTGTCCGCGCGGGATGTAGACGTGAGAGAATCGCGAGCCCTGAGGTGCGCCTTTATCAGCCATTTTTTGTCCCCCAATGCCCTTTGGGCAAACTTGTGGGTACGAAATTCATCGGAGTTGAAAACCCAATTGAATCAATGGCTTATACTACAAAATGGCGGAGAGGATGGGATTCGAACCCACGAGACAGCTCAACACCGTCTACTCCCTTAGCAGGGGAGCGCCTTCGACCGCTCGGCCACCTCTCCACCTCCGGAAATGCGGGGTTTTCGGATTTCGGTCAACCCCTGATGCCCACGAGCCTTTCGGTCAGCCTGAAGTCTGATCGCCATTCCCGGCCGTGGCAGCCAGATCGCCCAAGGCCGCTTTCAGTGGCCCGAGGTGCTTGTCGTAGCGCCGCCATCGGCCAACCGATGAACTGTAGATCGGTTGGCGCACCTGCAGCCGGCTCAGCGTCCTCACCGGCCGCGCCGATTCATGAGGTGTGAGGCAGGCCGGATCCCAGGGCAGCCCAACGAACTCGATGAGTTTTCGGGACTGCTCCTCCGGCGCTTCGATCAGGCGCTCGTAGTCGAGCTCGTAGACCGGCAGGGGAAGCACTTCGCGCCAGTGAGCCATTAGAGAGTCGTATTCGCGATAGTACGCACCCAGCGTTTCGAGGTCGGTGGCGTAACCGTGACCGTGGTCCTTCAGGTGCATGGTGAAGCACGAAACGCAGGTATCGAGCGGATCGCGGCGGCAATGAACAATCCGGGCGTTGGGGAAGAGCAGCGAGATCAGCCCAAGGTGCTCGAAGTTCTGTGGCATCTTGTCGGTCACTCGGTCGGTATCCGCCGACTCGCGATCGAGAACAGAAAGGTAGCGGCCGGCAAGCTCCTTTGCCTCCTGCGGAGTGAGCTTGGTCAGCCGCTTTGCGAAATCCTTTGCATCTTCCCGGCGAAGTCCGAGCGATGCTGCGATCCGAGCAATATCTCCAAGCTCGCCCGCCGCGGCCGCGTCGGGGTGGCGTGAAATGATTTGCTCGGTGAGCGTTGTTCCGGACCGCGGCATGCCGACGACGAATACCGGGCGTTTGCTCGGATGGCCGTACTTCGCCCGCGTCGCGAAGAACTGCTTCGTGAAGACGCTCTTCACAGTCTTGAGCACCCGACGATGCGAGTCGAGGTCGAAGGCCCCCGCGCCGAGTTTCTTGGCGGCCGAGAAATGCGAAAATGCTTCGTCGTAGTCGCCGGCGGCTTCGGCGATGCTGCCGGCCGCGTAACTCAGATTGAGATAATCGACGGGTCGCAGCCCGGGCTCGCGGAGGTAGCGCTTGATCTGGGCGGCTTCTAGGGAGTCCTTCGAGAGTTTCTCACAAATCGCAAGGCCGGCGAGGGCCATGGCTGGCACCACTTTCAACGCGATCGCCTTTCGGTAAATCGCCCGCGCTTTTTCCATTTCACCGAGCGTTACGCAAAGGTCGGCATAGCCGATGAGTGCCTGAGGATCGTCAGGCAGGCGGGCAAGGACCTCCTCATAGAGGCGCCTTGCCTCCTGCCTGTCTCCTGCTGCCGTCCTGCAGTCGGCGAGAAAACAGAGCGCGGCGGCGAAGTTCGGATATAGCTTGAGCGCCTTGCGGAGATGGAACTCGGCGGTCTCCGAATCGTCTTTCTCCATGAGCGCGTTGGCGAGATTGCAGCGGATCGCTGGATCAGTTGGTTTTCCGGCCACTGCGCGCTTGAAGAGGTCGAGAGCCCCGTCGACCTGCCCAAGCGACATGGCGACCGTGCCCATGAGATGCAGCGCGTCGGGGTTGTTCGGATGCTTCGCGAGAACGCTTTGATAGGCCTCCGCAGCCAGGCCGAGTCTGCCCTTTGTCTGCAACTCAATCCCATGCCGGAGCATCGGAAGAACATGATCCGCGGTCTCTTGGCCTGCCCTTTTCTTTGTCTTTGCGCTGACTCGCGCCCCCCGATTCTGCGCTGCGAGCAGTTTGGTGAGCCGAGATCCGGAATAGGGAAGCTTTGCCATCAGGGCACCTAGCTAGTTGGCTCGCCACAACGAAACGCAAGGAATCTTCGATCGATCGCAGCGATCGGCGTATTTGCGCGCGATCTCCGTCACCTCGGTCATCAGCCCGTTCTTCAACGTGATCGGCTCGAGACCCATGCGCAAAAAGCGGTCGGCGGTGACGTGGAGGTCGTTCTCCTTCGCTTCGTTGCGCGGATTCTTCATGTATTGGATCGGCGTTCCGGTCATTTCGGAGATCATCGTGGCCAGGTCGCGCACCCGGTGGGTCTCTGTCATCTGATTGAGAATATTCACTCGTTCGCCGCTCTGCGGGGGGTTTTCGATGGCCAGCTCGATGCAGCGGCAGGTGTCCTGGATGTGGATGAAGGCGCGGGTCTGGCCGCCTGTCCCATGCACTGTCAGAGGATAGCCGATCGCCGCCTGCATCAGAAAGCGATTGAGCACCGTCCCGTAGTCGCCGTCATAGTCAAAACGGTTTATCAGGCGCGGGTCCATCTCGGTTTCCGGCGTCTGTGTTCCCCACACGATGCCCTGATGCAGGTCCGTAATCTTCACCCCGTCGTTCTTGTTGTAAAAATGGAAGAAGAGCTGATCCTGCGTTTTGGTCATGTGGTAGATGGAGCCGGGGTTGAACGGATAGAGGATTTCTTGCTCGACTTGGTCGCCATCGTCCGTGTTCATGAACACCTTCAGGTAACCTTCGGGGATCTTCATTCCGGCGCTGCCGTAGCCGTAGACGCCCATGGTACCGAGATGGACGAGATGCACGTCCTCCTGCGATTCGACGATGGCGCAGAGCACGTCGTTGGTGGCGTTGAGGTTGTTGTTGACCGTGTAACGCTTGTGCCACGACGATTTCATCGAATAGGGAGCTGCCCGCTGCTCGGCGAAATGGATGATAACATCCGGCTTTTCCTCACGAATCTTGGTCAGCAGGCGGTGATAATTCTCGCCGACCGTAAAGCGTTCGATTTGGATTTCGCGGCCGGTCAGTTCGCGCCATGCGGCCAGCCGTTCGGAAATCGGGCGGATCGGCGTCAGCGATTCGACCTCGAGCTCGACGTCGATCTTCCGGCGCGACAAGTTATCCACAATGGTCACGTCGTGACCCCGACGCGAGAGGTAGAGGCTCGTCGGCCAGCCGCAAAAGCCGTCGCCGCCAAGAACGAGGATGCGCGCCATAGGGGCTCCTGGTCGCAATATCGGCCCGCGGCCGGCGTTCGGCATTCCCGGATTCCGAGGCCGCAAGCGGGCCGTAGATGCCTGCTCGCAGCAAGCGACGCAACTGCCGAGAAGGCGAGCGATTCTCTGTCTGGGCCGCCCAAGGGGGTGCCGGCAGCTTGCCAACAGGAGGCGAGCCGAACCCTGTCCGTCGCCGTCTTTGGCGTTGGTACTTTGTTTCAGAATTGGTCGATTTCCGCCGGAAAACCGCGGATTTCGTGGCAAAACTGCAACATGAAGTTGGAAAGCTTACGGCGGTGAAGCATCGCCTGTTGCCTCGGCGGACCGGATGGATAGTGTCACCGCAGGCAGCCGATCGGCGGCCGCTGTCTTCTGGGGCAGCATGAGGGGCGGGGGGCCCCGACTCGGGTGGCACAAGCCAGATCGAAAGCGGAAACCCCGGCTCAGCAACTTGGACTGGAGGTCTAAAATGAAACTCAAGAGCCTTCTCTTCGGCTCCGCGGCAGTCCTGGCCGCCGGCACCGGGGCGCAGGCCGCCGACCTTCCGACCGTCGAGCCGGTCGAATTCGTGCGGATCTGCGATGTCTTCGGAACGGGCTTCTTCTACATTCCGGGGACCGACACCTGCCTCAAGCTCAGCGGATATGTCCGCGCTGAGTCGCATTACGTCACCGGTGACGTGGGCATCCGTTATGGCGTGCCTGAGTCCGAAGTAAATAACTGGACGACACGCGTCCGCGGTCACGTGGAATGGGATGCACGCACTCAGACCGATATCGGTTTGATCCGTGCGTTCATCGCACTGGAAGGCACGCGCGGTCCGCGCAACGTTACGGCACCGTCCTCCGGAGTAGGCGCCTACGCCTCGAACTTCGGTCTCGCGTCGGCGTTCATCCAGATCAGCAATGACTGGGGCACCTACACCGCCGGTAAGTTCGGATCGTTCTTCGACTTCTGGGGCGACCATTCCTTCGGCAGCACCCGGATCGGCATCGAACCGGGCACCGACGATCCCAACCTCTTCGCCTGGACGTTTGCTGGCGGCAACGGGTTCTCGTTCTCAGTTTCGGCCGAGGATCCGGACTCGATTGGCCGGCGGCGCGACGGTGACGATGACTATGAAGGCCAGGAAGCTCCTGACGGCGTCGCCAACATTCGCGTCGATCAGGGCTGGGGTTCCGCGCAGGTCATGGGCGCCGTAAGGCATATCCACGACGTGAATGGCGACGGCATAGGCTTCGCGGTTGGTGCCGGCCTTGGCCTCAACATTCCGGGCGGTTGGCGGATTGATTCCCAGGGCGGTTATTCGCAGGGCGCGATCGCGTACATCTCGTCCGATCCGGGCGGCATCGGTGACATCGATGGTCCGGACGGCGACGACCAGAACGAGTCTTGGTCGGTTCGTGCCGGCATCACAGGCCCGTTGTTCAACCCGAACCTCGCTGTCTGGGCGGATGGCGCTTTCGTGCACGCCGAAGAAGACGACAACAACGACGACTACGACTTCTTCGGAGTGATCGCCGGCGCGAAGTACACGCTGGCTCCCGGCCTGCAGTTAGGCCCGGAATTCGCCTTCAATAGCCTCGACGGCGACGACGCCGGTGAGGACTACGATATCTGGGGCGTGATGTGGCGCATTCAGCGCAGCTTCTGATCGCTGCAAGTATCTGAAGATTGGAAAGCCCGGCTTCGCGCCGGGCTTTTCATTTGTAGCCTGCGCAGTCGCCGTCTCGGTCAGCTCGACACAGAAGCGGTCAGCCCTCGCAACGGGTCGCGAACGCGAAGATCCTCTGCAGCGTTGCCTCATCGCGCAGGAGGGGCGCATGCCCTTGGCCGGGCACCGTCACTTGGTCCAGCCCGGGATGGCGTTCGGCCATCTCCGCCAGCGTGCGCGGGCTCAAAATATCCGAGTGCTCGCCGCGGATCGCCAGGATCGGAACGCGGGCCAAGCTCATGAATTGCGGCCAGAGCACGGGAATCTTCTCGGTCACGTCGATATCCACGACCGTCTTGCGGAGATTAGGATCGAATTGCGGAGCAAGTCCCGTCCGCGCCTCGCTGAAATAGGCCGCGGCGACAGATCGCCAGTCCTCGTCGGATAGCCCGGGGAATTGTGCCTCGGAAATCGACCGCACGAGCGCGGTCGCCTCGTCCCAGCTGCCGACCGAATGCCGGTTCGAGAGATAGGCCTTGATACGCGCGAGGCCCGTGCCCTCGAGAACCGGCCCGATATCGTTGAGAACGACCCCGGCAATCAGCGTCGGGCGCAACGCGCCGATGAGCATCGCGATGATTCCGCCACGCGATGTCCCGACGAGAATTGCCTGCTCGATGCCGAATGCCGCGACGGCCGTCAGAACGTCTTGCGCCTCGACGACTGGCTTGTAGTTCCGCCAGTTCGGGTCCGGTTCGGAAAGCCCACGGCCGCGATAGTCGACCGCAATCACCCTCCGAGATTCGACCGGGTGTCTGGAAAAATACCGGCCGAGGGCGACAAAATCGCGGGAATTCCGGGAAAGGCCGGGAAGACAGAGGAGGGGCACGCGATCGGACGCCGGCGCATCGAAGAGCCGGCAAACCAGCGAAAGACCGTCCTGCGACTGAATCCAGACGACCCGCCCGTTGTCGGTCTCGGGTGGATCCGCCGTCGTCGGCGAGCGAGCAACCGCGCCGAAAACGTCGCGGGCGTCAGCCTTGCGGCCCGCCACGGACAAGGTCCTCCGT
>CAYTTC010000024.1:0-42112 GCA_964440525.1 uncultured Propylenella sp.
CCGGCCGTCGAGGATCGTGACGCCGTCCATGGCCCGCACCCGTTTGATCGGATGGTCATCGGCGAGGTACCTCGCGTCAACGTCCTCGGGCGCATGGGACCACGAGCCGTAGGATTGCCATCCGGGAACCGCCTTGCCGATCCGCGAGCGCACCCAAGGGATCAGCCCCGCATGCTCGCGAACCCATGTCGCGACCCGGTTGCGGTCATAGAAATCGAGCGCGAGCTTGCCTTCGGCAGCCGTGCCTTTGACGGCTTCAGCCATAGCGCCCCGCCGGTTCGTCAGCGCGAGATCCGACGTGGCACTGCTCGAACTCACAATGATGTACGCGCCGGATGTGTTCGCGAGGTCTACGAGAACGGGCCGCAAGACACCGGCAGGTTTCGGCTTCATCTCATCGAGAATCTCGGCCCTCGGCATATCCGGCTTCTTGACCTGAAAGCCGGTTTGCGGATTCGGAATGAAGCCCGTGACCGCCGTTCCGGCCGGAAGCGCCACACGAACATCAAGACCGCCATCCTTCGCGGTTTGACTCCCGCCCCATGTGACGGCGGAGGTGGGTAGGCCCTGTCGGCGCATCTCCGCCTCGCAGAGACGCCCGATCAGAGTACGAAGGTCCACGTCGTCTAGGAGGGGAATATCGTCGCCCGTGACTTCGAACATGAGGCGGAAGCTAGGTGGTCCTCCATCCGGGCGTCAATCAAGCATGAACGGCGACGCTCCACGCGCTGCCGGGCAAAGCCGAAGCAGGTCACGTTGCGACATGCGTCGCTAGCCGAGATACCCTCCCAACTCGGGCCGCTGCCGAGGCGTGCAATTTCAACGCATTAACACCTCGCGACTCCGGACGCGAAGTCGCGAGGTTTGGAGAATATCGGCCAAACAGAGAACGGAATGCCGCAGCAGACCCGAAGCGCAGTCGCGAGGTCTAGCCTCACAAGGCCCGCTTCCGCGCCTTTCGACGGCCAGGTCGACTGGGCGGAGAACAGTCGGCGCAAGGTGGCTGGCGGTGCAGGCAGTCTAGAGCGAACCCGTCTCTGACGGGGAGTTCCTTGTAAAACAGGGAAAGAACAGGGAAATCTGCATAAAATGAAGCATCGCGGACGAATCCTGCGCCCGAATCCCACGACAGCTCAGTGCATTAGCGGAAATTTCCTTGCTTGAAGTAACAGGGAATTTTCATTGATCGATCAGGGAGACGGACTGGTCAGATCAGGAGTAAGAAGCCCATCGGTCGTGAGCAGCTCTGAAACGCGAACAGTTCATGCCGGCACTTTTCGCGATGACATGGGGACCCCGATGGTGCCTGGAAAACCGCACATGTAGGCCTCATCGCTTCATTTGCTCGTCAATGAATTCGACGGTCTCCAGCAGCTTCCTGCGAATATCGGCGACTTTCACTGCGACGACTACCGAATCTCGTCCCGCCATTGTCAGAAGCGCCTTCAAAACCTCATCGGAATGGCGGACCAGGGCGACGAAGTGATCCCCGCTTGGTCCGTGGGTCCCGACGAGCCAGTTCTTGACCGTGCGTTCGCTCGCACCGGTCCAGCGCATCACAGTTTTGACGGCCGAGTGCGTGGAGCCGAGTTCGGCCCGCAGCGCAGCTGCGATCTTCTCGTTGAAGTCTACGCCAGCTCTTTTGCCGCGCGACCCCTTCGGCAAAACCTTGCCCTTTTTCGGCAACATGTTTCCACCACTCCGCATCTACAATGACGTCGATGCAGAGACGGTAGGAAGATCACACTTCCCTCCTCGGATTTCCGATATGTGCCATGCGTCTGATCGGCGCCGGGCCGTTAGTGGATTGCCCCAAGGTGACCGATTGGAGCCCGACAGGCGAACGAAGCACCCGGCCGGCCCCCGCGAGGTTGGTGCGGGCGGCCGAGTACGTCCGCATGTCGACCGAGCATCAGAAATACTCGACCGAAAACCAGGCCGATGCGCTTCGCCGCTATGCCGAGCGGCGCGGCATAGAGATCGTTCAGACCTACGCTGACGAAGGGAAAAGCGGGCTCAAGCTCGACGGCCGTGACGCGCTGAAGCGGTTGATCGACGACGTCCAGACCGGTCGGGCCAATTTCGAGACCATCCTTGTTTACGACGTGAGCCGCTGGGGACGATTCCAGGATGCCGACGAAAGTGCCTACTATGAATACATCTGCAAGCGCGCTGGCATCGCCGTTCAGTATTGCGCCGAACAGTTCGAAAACGACGGGAGCCCAGTCTCGACGATTGTGAAGGGCGTCAAGCGCGCCATGGCGGGCGAGTACAGCCGCGAACTATCGGCCAAGGTTTTTACCGGTCAATGCCGCCTGATCGAACTCGGCTACCGGCAGGGCGGGGCTCCTGGCTACGGACTCCGTCGAAAGCTGATCGATCAATCCGGCGCTGCCAAGGGCGAGCTAACGCGCGGTGAACAGAAGAGCATTCAGACGGACCGAGTCATCCTGGTGCCGGGGCCGAAGGAGGAAGTCGAGACGGTTCGATCGATGTATCGCGCCTTCGTCGAGGACGGCAGGCCGGAACGCGAGATCGCATCGTTGCTCAACGCTCGTGGCCTCACCACAGATCTTGGCCGCCATTGGACACGAGGTACCGTACACCAGGTGTTGATCAACGAGAAATATGTCGGCAACAACGTCTGGAACCGAGTCTCGTTCAAGCTGAAGCAGAAGCGGATCCGAAACGGCCCCGACATGTGGGTTCGGTCGGACGGAGCGTTTGAGCCCACAGTCGATCGTCTACTGTTCGACGCCGCACAGGTAATCATCCGTGACCGTTCGCGTCGGCTCTCGGATGACGAGATGCTCGATGGGCTCCGGCGTTTGTTCGCTGCCAGCGGCTACCTCTCGGGCTTAGCCATCGACGAGGCCGATGACCTTCCGTCGAGCAGCACCTACCAGAGCCGATTTGGCAGCCTGCTCCGGGCCTACCAGCTGATCGGTTTCACGCCTGACCGCGACTACCGCTACATCGAAATCAATCGCGCCGTTCGCGCCCTTCACCCAAACATCGTTGCCGAGACGGTCGCAGAGATTCAAAGGGCTGGAGGACATGTCCTACAGGACAAGGCCACGGACCTTTTGACGATCAATGGCGAGTTCACAGCCTCGATCGTGATCGTGCGTTGTCGAGAGACTGCGGCCGGATCGCGGCGATGGCATGTCCGTTTCGACACCGGTCTCCTACCGGACATAACCGTCGCTGTGCGTATGGATGGGCAGAACCGAGCGCCCCTCGACTTCTACCTCCTGCCGCGCCTCGACATGACCCTGCCACGCGTCCGACTCGCCGAACACAACGGCGTCTCTCTGGATGCCTATCGTTTCGACACCTTGGAGCCGCTGTTTGGCATGGCCGAGCGGATCAAGCTCTCGGAGGCCGCTTGATGCCCGATAGGTCAACTCCCGCGATCGAGATGATCCCCGTCGACCGCATCAACGTGGTCAATCCCAGGGCTCGCAACAAGAAGGTCTTCAAAGAGATCGTTGCGAACATCGCCGAGCTCGGCCTGAAGAAGCCGATTACGGTGACGCGGCGAGAACACCCAGACGGTCCCCGCTACGATCTCGTTTGCGGCCAAGGACGACTGGAGGCCTATCGGACCTTAGGTCAGCCCGAGATTCCGGCCCTTGTGGTCGATGCGAGTAGCGAAGACTGCCTGGTCATGAGCTTGGTCGAGAACCTTGCGCGCCGCCAACACCGCTCGATTGATCTCCTGCACGACATCGAAGGCTTGAAGCGGCGCGGGTACAGCGAACCCGAGATCGCTCGCAAAACAGGGCTCACTTTGGAGTACACCAAGGGTGTGGTCCGGCTTCTCGAAACACGCGAGCACAGGCTCCTGCGTGCCGTGGAGACGGGCCAGATCCCCGTCAGCGTCGCGGTCCAGATCGCGGAGACCGACGACGCCGGGACGCAGCGCGTGCTCCAACAGGCTTACGAGAAGAACCTCCTACGCGGCCGAAAGCTGCTGGCGGTAAAGCGCCTGATCGAGCGGCGATCCAGAAGGGGCAAGGAGCTTCGCCTGACTGATCGCCGACGCGAGCGCACGCTCTCCGTCGATGGGCTGCTGCGGACCTATCAGGAGGACACAGACAAGAAACGTTTGCTCGTGCGCAAAGCCGAGACGACGCGCGACCGACTGGTGTTTGTGACCGAAGCGCTGCGCAAATTGGTCGCAGATGAGAACTTCATCACGCTGCTGCGGGCTGAGGGGCTGGACACGCTTCCACGCAATCTCGGCGACCGCCTTCAGCCAAGTGCGCATCCCTGACCATGGCACGCAAGGCCGCCTCCTCCCCGGTGAAGATGGCCTTCGAAGGGAAAGCGTCGCGGATTGATATTGCCGATATCCAGCCCCTTCGGCTCGTCAGCGCGACGGTCAAGAAGACCACGAAATATGCCCAGATCGTCGCCTCCATCCGAGAGGTGGGCATCATTGAACCTCCGGTCGTGGCGCGTGATCGCACCCTCTCAGGAAAGTACCTTCTGCTCGATGGCCATCTTCGCATCGAGGTTCTGAAGGACATGGGCGAGACCGAGGCCGTCTGCCTGATCTCAACTGACGATGAGGCCTTCACCTACAATAAGCGCGTCAGCCGGCTCGCGATCATCCAGGAACACAGGATGATATTGAAGGCGATCGAGCGAGGAGTCCCCGAAGGGCGGATCGCCAAGGCCCTCAATGTCGACGTGAAAACGCTGCAACAGAAGAAGCGGCTCTTGGATGGCATCTGCCCCGAGGCAGTGGAGCTGCTCAAGGACAAGCATGTTCCGACTAACGCTTTCTGGGCACTGAAAAAGATGGCGCCGATCCGTCAGATTGAAGCGGCGGAGCTGATGATTGCCATGAACAGGTACACGATCAGCTACACACGATCGCTGCTCGCGGCTACGCCGCAGGCTCATCTCGTGGATACGCAAAAGCCCAAAGCGGTCAAAGGTATTTCGGATGAAAAGATGGCGCTGATGGAGCGTGAGTCTGCGAATTTGGGGCGGGAGCTCAAGATGGCCGAGCAGTCCTACGGTACGGATCATCTCGATCTGGTTCTGGCCAAGGGCTATCTAGTCAAACTCCTCGGCAATGCGCGCATCATCCGATACCTGGCCCAACACCACCAGGAGATTTTGTCCGAGTTTCAGAAGATTGCGGAACTGGAAAGTTCGGCGGCCTGAGCGCCGAGGCTGCGGTGCGTAATAACGGCCCGCAGACAGGGGACCCGGACCCAATAAGCGCGGGGACCGCGGGAGACGCCGCACTGCGGGGCGGATCGAGCGCGGCGGTGGGAATGGCGGCGAACCCGTTCGGAGCCCACCAAGGCCGGCAAACATCTCGCCGGCCGCGTGACCGGTCGCTTTGGGCCGGTCATCTTGATGAGGGCGTGCCGCGGCACATGAGAGCCGCCGGATAATTCGACCATGGCCGCGTCACGTCCTCCGTTGGTGTTCCCGCATCGCAACCTATGCTCACGCGATGGGATTGGCTGAGCGAAGCAGGCAATTCACAACAGGCGATTTCGCTGCTCGTCCTCTGGCGGGCCAGGCGGGCGAGCCAGTTTTCCCCGTAGAGCTGAAACGCCCGGATTTCCGCTCTTGCCGACCCGATCTCTGCGAATGAGCCTATATTTTGGAAATGGGTGACAGGCCAACGCAATTTTTTCGGCCTGAGGAGTCACTCATGCCTATCCAATCAACATCGGCGAATGCACGGAATCTTTCGATCGAGTATCTCGCTACCAACGCTCTCACAGCTGATCCGCGAAACGCACGAAAGCACCCGCAACGTCAGCTCGCGCGGCTGAAGGCCGTCATCAATGAGCTGGGTTTTAACAACCCCATCCTGGTCGATGAACGACTGGGCGTGATCGCCGGCCATGCGAGGCTGGAAGCGGCCAAAGCGCTCGGTATGCAGAAAGTCCCGTGCGTCCGGCTGAGCCATTTGAGCGAGGCGCAGAAGACCGCGCTGGCCATCGCCGACAACAAACTCGGCGACATGTCATATTTCGATCCCGAGCTGCTGGCGAAGCAGCTTGCAGACCTCTGTGCAATCGACTTCGCGATCGAGCTCACTGGGTTCGAGACAGCCGAGGTCGATATCCTGCTCGAGCCGCCACGCATCAGCGCGACTGATAACGCAGACATCTTCACCGAGCCCGACCTCAGCGCGACGCCCGTCAGCCAAACCGGTGATCTGTGGATGCTCAATGAGCATCGGTTGCTCTGCGGGAACGCGCTGGAGGTGGATGCCTATGCCCACCTGCTCGGTAGCCAACTGGCAGACATGGTGTTCACTGACGTGCCGTATAATGTGCCCACACACGGCCACGTTTCCGGGCTCGGGCGGTCGACGCATCGTGAGTTCGCTATGGCCTCAGGCGAGATGTCACGCGACCAGCAACCCCACCGGCCGGGCCAAGGGTCAGCGCAACCTCAAGACCGATCTTGCTGCAGAGGGCGCGATCATTCTCGTCATGCAGCGGTTGCACGAGGACGACCTTACCGGACATTTGCTCCGCGACGGTGGCTGGACCCACCTCAGCTTGCCCGCCATCGCCACAGCCGACGAGGAGATCGTAATTGGGAACGGCAGGATCCACGTCCGGCATGTTCGCGATGTCCTACACTCTGAGCGAGAGCCGCTCTCTGTGCTCGACGAGCTTCGTCGCAATCTCGGCAGTGCCGCGTTCGAAGCGCAGTATCAGCAGTCACCCGTCCCAGCCGACGGGCTTCGGGTAAAGCGCGAGTGGCTCAGGTTCTACGGTGTCCCGCTCGATCGGAGCGGCCTGCGCATTGGCCAGTCGTGGGACACGGCGCTCAAGGGGGATCCGCGCGCCGACTTCTCAGTCTGCACCACTTGGGGAGAGCGTAACGGACAGCATTATCTGTTCGACGTTTATCGTGAGCAGCTGGACTTTCCGGATCTGATCCGGGCGGTGGTCTCGCTTCATCGGCAGTATCAGCCCAATGCCGTGCTGATCGAGGAACAGGGCTCAGGGATCAGCCTCATCCAGACCCTGCGCGCGCGGCATGCCATCTGGCCGATCGGGAGGCGCTCCAAGGACGATAAGGAAACCCGACTCACCACCGTAACGCCCATGTTCGAAAGTGGTCAGGTGCTCTTGCCTGCCGATGCACCCTGGCTTGCAGGCCTTCTGCACGAGCTGTTCGGGTTCCCGAATGCCGGTATGATGATCAGGTCGACAGCATCAGTCAGTATCTCGGATGGGCACGCGATCGGAGCAGCAGCGTCTTCGAAGCGGACTTCGGTTATGGCGACCATCACACCACGGAAGAAATCGCCAACGCGATGCTGCACTCGCACCGCTTCTAGCCGTCGGCGGCGCTATCAGTTTCTCTGGCGCAATGGACGAATTGCGCGCGCCCCGCTCGAGATCCCAGGCCATATTCCCGTGTCGCAGTTGTCCGTAGTCGACGTCTCCTCCGTTTCATCGTCGCTACTCTTGCAGTGATAATCCTTCCACCGCAGCGACCATTCCAAAAAGGACCTGTCGAGCAGGTTCATGCATTCCGAGAAGCTTTGGATCTTTCAGAAGTGCCATTACCGGCACTAGCCAGCTTCCAACGATTTTCTTGGGTTCGGAGCGACCAAGCGGCCAAACTGTTGCCCTAGTCCTTGCTTCGCGCCGGAAGGGTGCTTCGGCTACGCAGAATTCGCCGGCCTGCCATAGCAGTTCACCGCGCACCACTTCTGCCACGTTGACGAGTTCGGCCAGATCACGGGGCGTCGACGACTTGACCGCATTTTCGAAGTCGCGAAAGGCCGTACCAGCCTGCAGCCAGCCACGCCAAGCCTCCAATAGTGATTCAAAGTTCGCGCCTGTGTGCATAGCCCTAGATAGGCGCCGAAGTTCGGTAGCGACCTCTTCCGGCATTCCTCCCGCAATTAGCCAAGGAAGCTTCGCAGCGAGGAGGCCCGCCGTGAAACGGAATCGGGCCGCCCCCGATGTATCGCCGCGCCAGTTTGGAAAACACCACAGGATCAAGGCAGCTGTTAGTCTCGGCGACGCCAAAGCGGACTCAAAGGCAGCCGCGGCGTCAACATCTGCGTGGTGCAGGCGCATAGGGATGACGCCGACGGTGCCACCGTTGTTGCCGAAGAAGAGGACCGTCCAAAGCCGTTCTGTCACACTCGCGAAGTCCTCTTCCGAAAGGATACGGTCAGCAAGTCCCTTTCGGAGCAAGAGGGCGGTGGCGGCGATGTCGGCGCCGAGGCGATCGGGGGGTCTGCTGGCGACAAATTCGTCGGCGCTCATCGCCTTGATGACCTTTTCCAGTGCCCCCATTAGTTTGGTGCGCAAGCGTGCGCCTTCTTCCCCACGCCTCAGGGTCGCCTGCCTCCTTTCGAGCTCTTCTCTGGCCTTGGTGTCCTCGATCTCCTGGACCTCGGTCTCATCGGTCTCCTCCGCTGACTCTTGCAGCTCGTCCGCATCGTCGATGTTGAAATAGGCCATGAAGGCTTTGAAAAAGTCGGCTTCGCGGAATCCGCCGGACGGAGTTCCGGGCGGGAATGCATGTGGGCGTCCAAAGCTGTCGGAGAAAACGTCCTCGACACCATAGCTGCGAACGAAGGTCTTGGTTTTGCTCTCGGGCGCCGAACCCCGATGAGAAAGGCTCCTAGCAGGCTGTTGGAGGTGCTGGTGGAGGAGTTGCAGGATCTCGAACATCCCGCCGGCTGAGAGTGATCCGGCTTCCGCCGCCTCCATCAGTTTTGCGGCAATGCGCCGCTCTGGCACCGAGATACCGAGGCTTGCCTCGTCATCCACCCAAGCCGCTTCTGACGATACCACAGACCCATCCCCAAGGGATCCGCGCAATCGCACAGACGTCGGGCATTTCTTCAGGAGGAAGCGCGCCGCGCGGGTTATCGGGTTCTCTGTAGCCGGCTGCCATGTTCCGTCGTCTAGTTCGACCACGACATCCAGCAGCGGTCCAACAGGCTTGAAAATCACATCAAGGATGCCGTCGATGAACCTAGCTGCCAGGATCCGCAGTGGCGCGGTCGGGATTTCCCATTCTTCTGACGGCGGTGTATCCGGGAGAACTGGCTCACCATCGAGGATAAGCAAATCGGCCAGCAACTCATCGATCTGCTCGTGAGAAACCTCTTGCGCTGAGACAAGTTCAGCATTGCCCCAGGTCAGGCTCGCCATCAAGGCGGCCCGGGAGACATTCGCGCTGCCGGCGATCAACAACGTTGATTTCGGCCGTCGGAAGGCGAAGAGTTTTGCATGAATGAACCGAGGCGGATCGGTGTCCACGCTAACCAACGACACGTTTGATGGTCGTGACGCGGCAGCTGTTTCCGTGAGGCCAACATGGTTCTTTTGAAGTAGCGTGGTCACTGGGACCGGCAACCGTCGGCCAATCTCTCCGAGCGCTTCCCCGTCTGGGTCGTAGTAGGGTGCGCAGACGGTGACCGATTGGACGTCGTTGTTAGCTAGTTCGACAATCCTATCGAGGAGAGGGCGATCGCTCGGGGTGCCGTGAAGGCCCGCGGGCTCCGGCATGTTGGCGGCCCACGGTTGAGTGACTTGCTCAAACGTTGCCAAGACCTCATCATTGATGGATTCTCCTTGAGAAACGAGGCCGAGCACGGTGGCCAGATAATCCCTGAACGCGGCCAAGGCCGGCAGTCCATCGTCGTCGCTATCATAGGTCGCCCAGATCTCCCGGTTGGCGCTCCATCCACCATGCGTTAGGTTTCCGCTGCCGACGGCGAGGACAGCTTTCGTGGGGCCGCTTAGCAGAATGGCCTTCGGATGGAAGCGGCGCCCGGGGCCCATTTCGACCGGAACGACGCGGTAGTGGCGCCCAAGCCCCTCTAGTAGCAGGCGCTGCTGGCCATACGATTCGCCGGCGCAGCCCGCATCCGCAAAGACGGTTAGCTTCGGATGGCCACATTTCCGCAGTCGTGGCCGAAGAATCGACTGTAGGAAAAGGAAGTCAATGTTGTGAGTGAGGACGATTGCCGATGTGGCGTCCCTCATTGTGCTACAGACCCAATTAAGGATATTGCGCCTCATCCCGGGGCGCTGTTCGATAGCGCGAACAGCGAACCCTCCCTCCGTAGCTGGCCCACGTCCACAAGGGTCCGCAGGACATTGGTGAGCCTGTCGTTGCTATGGCCTGGAGCGAGGCTGATGCCGGTTGAGCGAAGTAGGGGGCCGTCGGGGAAAAAGCGGAGTGAGCATTTCTGTCCGGCGCCCATCTTCCGAAGCGTAGTCCGCAAATGGGTGAGGGCAGTTAATTCGACAATATTCTTGAGTAGCTTTGAAAACGGTTCCTGGCCTTCTGCTTCGACAATGGCCAAGGCCTGGTCGCCCGGGTGGGTTGGCTTGCGATCGAAGTAACCCTCCCGCCTAAGCCATTTCGTCTGAATTGCCGTCGCAGTGAGAATAGCGAATGCCACAAGGGCTTGGTCACGGGCCGCGAGACGCCTCAGCTCGCCTACGGGGAGGGCTCTATCGATGAAGAGGTCTTTGGGCACCGAAGCGGCGGCGTCAACTGCGGACGCATTCCATGCCATCGCGGCTCCAGGCCAAATCGTGGCCACTGCAGGGGATACCTCGTCCTTCGCGGACCATATCCCGACTACTTGCAGGACCGATGCCTCATCGAGTTCGTCGAGCTGATTGGTCAGAGCAGCAAGAAGGAGTTCGAGGGCGTAGTGGCAACGGCGGCGATACTCGTATTCGGCCCACGATAGCGACGTACTGTCGAGAGTTTTGCCACCGGTGCAGGTCCGATAATTTCGGACGAGCAGGCCCGTGGCACCGTCGGGCTCGTCGGCTAGCATCCTCTTGCTCCAAGCAATCGTCCCGTTCAATCCGTCGTACGCAGTAGCTACCCTTGCTCTGCCAGCGTCGTCGCCGGGATCCCATGGGGTCACCAAGGCGTGGTAAAGGAGCGATGCTTCTTCGCTGGATTGTGCGAGCGCGGCAAGGGAGAAATCCGGGATCGCTGCCTCGGCCAGCGTGCGCGTGAACTGCGTGCCAGTTGAGATTGCCGCGGCAACAGAAGAACCTTTGAGGTGTCGATGGCGGGCTTCCCAGATTGCCTTGCCGCGGGGGGTTAGGCGATAGGGGACAACGCTGTCACCATCGACGACAAGTCCGAGCGCCCGGCACGGTCCGAGATATGTTCCGAGGATTGCACCCCCCTTATCAGCGGGAAAGGCGACTGGCTCGCCGTCCAGCAGCCGCTTCATCTGGTCCTGGTGCAGATCGGCACCGAGCGCACCGGTGGTGTCAGCTCCGTTAATCTCGCTGTCCAGGCGAGTCGCCGCTAACGTGACAAATTCCACTCGCCGGAGATAGATAATCAGAGGGTCCCAATTGAAGCCGTCGGGGGCGTGGGTGGTCAGGAAATCCCCGAGCGCCCAAGGCAGTATCGATAGGAAGCGGCCCCGCTGGGAGATGGTCGTTAAGCCGTTTACCAACGCAAGTTCGACGGCTTGGTCGATCCCCCGGACGCCGAGGACGTCCAGGCCCTGCGTGGTGTCGAGAAGATCGTCTCCCCAGCTAATGGTCATATTTTCTTTGCGTCTCGATGCTCGGCCTTCCGGAGACGCGTCTCGCAAAGCTCGGTACTGAAGCCGTGTCCGAACAGGGTTCCGGGATCGGTGTGTCAGACAACAAGCAAAATCCCCCTTGCAGGCAGGTTCGTCGCTTTTTCGATTGCCTCTGCATACAGCCCGACCTGAGCAGTGTAATTCGCTCGACCTGCTTCGAACTCGCGATCTGTCTTGAAATCCACCACAGTCCAGCCGGCGAAATCTGCGGTTTGCTGGGGAAAGGCGAGGTCGACGACTCCCTCAGCGAGAGTTCCATCCGCGCGCCGCAGCAGGACAGGGCATTCGCGGCGGAGGGTGCCAGCCCTAGCTTCGGCCGCTGCCAGGCGCATCGTGGGGTGAGCCAGTGCCGCTTTGACCGTGATCGCAGCAGCATCGATCTCGTCTGCAGTTGCGTCCACAAGTCTCCCATTTAGCTCTGCGGCAGATTGGACGATCTCGGGCTCCGCATCGAAGGGAATCTCTGCGAGGAGAGAGTGGACAAGTATTCCGAACCGCCGCCCGGCCGGGCGCTCCCGGCTTATTCGCGCTACGTGTTCCACTCGGATGCGCTCGTCCGCGGGTCCAATTCGCGCAAGCGCGGTAACAGTCTGCACCGAAAGGGAGGGGCTAGAGGCCTGTGCAATCGCGTCGCTGCGAGCCACCTTCCAGCGGGCATAACTCCCTTCGCCAGCTGCTGCAGCGGTGCCGCCCGGGTCAGCTTCCAGAATGTGCTGCTGACGCAAGGGTAATTGCTCGTCCACATCGAGCTGCAGAAGTGCAGGATCCCACCATGTCACTGGTGGTCCGCCGGCCCTTGGTTGATGCAGGCCGGGCCGAACCGATCCGTCGTCGGGAGGGACACCATCGGTTCCTCGGTAGAGCACACTATCGTCCCCAAATGTCGGAGTTCCTGGTGCGAGTTCCGGGCTGCGTTTGGTGTCTTCCCCCGGGTAGAGGGCCGGATCGAGGACGTCGAGCCAGCCTTCCATCGGCGCATCCCCGCCGACCGGTACGACAATGAGGTCGCGGGCGCGCGTGGCCGCCACATAGGTGACCCTCACCGCTTCCGCCCGATCGCGTTTCAGCTCCTCCTCGGCGGCCGCGAGAAGCTCGGAGGGCGCGCACCCGCAAAGTGGCTCGAGCCATAGCCGGTGGTCCATATCGACATGTCGGCTTGGGGTGTCCCGCGACGCCCGGCAGGTGGGGTCGGCGAGAATGACCACTGGGAACTCGAGGCCTTTGGCTTTGTGAACAGTCATCATCCGCACCCCCTCGGTGCCTTCCTCGACCATCGGCGCCTCGTCCGCCTCGCCCCGCTCAGCGTCTTCTTCCATTTTCTCGACAAAGGCGCGGAACGAAGATGCGTTGCGCTCGAAGCGCCGCGCCATGTCGACTAGCCTCAGGCAGTTGGCGAGCGCTTGCTCGCCGGTCGGCCAGAGCGCAATGCCTGCGTGGGCACGCACCGCCTCAAGCAGCATTGTGATCGTCTGTGCGATAGGGCGACGGTTACGCCCGACGTGGAGGTGCGCGAGGAGAGCCAAAGCCTCGGGAACTTCCTGAGCACCCGGTTCAAGCTCGGAGCGGTCGATGACGGTCATGGGGCTGAGCCGCCGTGTCCGCAGCTCGCCACTCGCGTCCAGATACTGACGGAAGGCGAGAAGCGCTTCGTCGCCATATGCAAAGAATGGACCTCGGAGCGTGGCAAAAACCCTGAGCTCATCGTCCGGCCACTCGATGGCGGTCAGGGCATTCCGGAGCGCGATGATCTCCTCACGATCATGGAACGAGCGACCGCCTACCAACACGTGGCTAAGGCGCCGCGCTTCGAGCGCGCGAACATATGGCCGGGTGACGTCGCTAGCGAAGTTTCGGAACCGGCGGAAGAGAACGCAAACATGGCGAGGGAGGATCGCGACCGGCTTGCCATCCTCCTCTACAGTCCAGCCGCTGTCGTTCACCAACCAGTCGATGAACGCGGCGATTGCTTGGGGCAGCGATTCTTCGATCTGCCAATTGGTGATCTTTCCATAGTCGGCATAAGGTCGTGGGACCGGTAACGCGACAATCGTCGGCCTCCCGACGATCTCGGGCCGACATTGGGTGAGGGGAACGTATCCGGCTTGGCTTCCGTCGGCGCTCGCGACCATGGCTGGCGCGAACGCTGTGTTGACGAAGGACTGCAATGAAGGGGGGCTGCGGAAACTCGTGCTGAGATGGAGGAGCTTCGCGCCGGCGGCGAGCAGTCTCTTCTTTACCTCCTCAAACACCGCGACGTCGGCGCGCCGGAAGCGGTAGACTGCTTGCTTGGGATCGCCGACCAGAAACAGCTTTCCAGAAATCGGGCGGGAGCTGCGCCAGTCGGTCTCGTTTGCATCATCGGCCGCGAGGAGCAGGAGGATTTCGGCCTGCAGCGGGTCGGTGTCTTGGAACTCATCGACAAAATAGTGGGTGAAGCGACGCTGCATTTCGGCCCGGGCTCCGGCATTGTCCCGAATGAGATCGCGAGCCTTGATGAGCAGGTCGAGGAAATCGAGGCGGCCAGACTGCGTTTTAAGCTTTTCATAGGCGTCAACCGCGGGCCGCAGGTCTTCTCGGAGGAGGGGAGCGAGATCGGCATCACTGGCAGCAACGAAGGCGTCGAGGCTCGCTTTGACCGAATCTCGGCGGACAAGCACATCGTCACGAGATTGCACTCCGAAACGAGTCCAGCGTGCGCCTTTCCACGCCCAACTCCGGCTGCGGACAAGATCGCGTAGCAACGCCTCAAGCCCGTCGTAGTCGCGGTCCCGCACTCCTTCTGACCGCGCATTCTCCTCGACCAAGCGGGCGATCTCAGTGAGATTGCGGGCGAGGTAGTCGTCCGGCCGTGAACTCTCAGCAGCGAGCGCCCCTAGATCAGTAAGGTCCTTCAATATCCTGTCGATCGCGCTGGTCCGATCGAAGGGATCACGCCGCCAAGGCGCTTGAAAGTCACGGTGTTCGACTAGGCTTCGAAGAGCGTAGCGCAGCATCTCCCGAGGGCGTTGGTTTCTCGCCCGGCGCCGGAGGATACGGTGCACTCCCTCGGGGGGATCGGCTAATGTCGCCTGGAACCAGCTATCGAACGCCTGATCGATGAGGTCCTGTGCTTCGCTCTCTGCGGCAACCTTAAAGAGGGGATCGATGCCTGCCTGGACTGGCCGCTCTCGCAGGATGTCACCGCAAAAGCCGTGAATAGTCCCAATCCGGGCAAGCTCCAGTTCGGAGAGGGCCCGTTCCAGCCGGACCTGTTGCTCGGCACCGGTATTCTGGCGGGCGCGTTCAATCTCGGTGCGCAGTCGCAACTTCATCTCGCCGGCGGCCTTCTCTGTGAACGTCACCGCGACGACGCGGTTGAGCGTGCTTACGCCATCTCGAACGAGCGCGACGATTCGGCCAACTAGAGCGGTAGTTTTTCCAGTTCCGGCCGCGGCTTCGACGAAAAGCGTCGTATCGAACTCAGTGAGGATCCGGTGCCGTGCTTTGGCATCCGCCAGCTCGCTCATGGCATCCCCCGAAGTCTCAGCAGCGGTTCGACACTCCCTTTTGGCTTGCGCGCTGTCCGCCGCTCTTCGTCTGGACCGCATACAATGCGGTAGTCGCACCACGCACATTCCCCTGCGGCGGGCGACGCGGGAAGGAACGGTTGCGCGATCGCATCTCCGACTGTTTCTGTCACGACAAGGGCAGAGTTCCGCGCCGATGCATCGAGCGGTACGACGTGTTCGGTGAAGCCACCGACTGAAGTGCAGAAGTAGAGTCGACCAGACTCAACTTTGTTTTCGGCACCGAAGAGTTTCTCAGCAACCAAGGCGTACAATACGGGTTGCAGCGATTTCCCACCGTCAACCACTTGGCCAGGCTTACCTTCGGGCTTACCGGACTTGTGATCGGTCACCCGGACAATTCCGGATGGATGGCGTTCAACGAGATCGATCGACCCGCGGATATGGAGGCCGGAGTCGAGGCCGACAGGGCCTGGCACTGATTGTGGGTCGGCGTGCTGTCGATCCTCGCGGTGCTGAAGTCCGAAGGACATCTCGAAATGCCAGGGAATAAACCCCGACTCATCTTCGCTCGCCCGCCGCAGCCATTCGGAAAGGTCGGCGCGGACTACCGCAATGCCGTCTTGCCAGATGCGTTCGATTGCCGGCGCGAGATCGTCATGATAGCGCGCAGCCGTCTCCTCGATAACTGTGCCGAGGATTAGCCGTATCTCGTCCAGGGCCTTCGGCCGGACCGGCAGCAGCGTTCGATCCCGCAAACGTCCGAACAGTTCGAACTGAATGTCGTGAATTAGAGACCCGCGCTGTAGTGGGTCGAGTGCGTCGATCGTCTCCGGCACTTCGCGGGGCGCGAGACGGTGCACGGCCTGGAGAAAGAACCGGTAGGGACATGCAGCGTAGTTTTGGAGCGCTGTCGGCGAATAACTGCGGGCGGCAAATGCGTGCTTGGCCATGATTGCCCGCACTGTGCTCGATCGTCCAGTGAGGCCGTCGGCAGAGGTCCAACTTGTGCTCCAGCGTTGGTAGCGAGCTCTGAGGGCACGGGCGAGGTGCGGGTTAGCTGTCACCAAATAACGAGCCGAGCCGGCATCCTGTTCTGCATGCGAGAACAGCTGATTTAGAGTCGCGAGATCGTACTCGGCATCGTCGATGGCCGCAGCCGGATCTTCGGGTGCAGGCCATCCGACCCGCGAGGAGGTCGCCGTCTCTGCGCGTCGGGCAAGCTCGGCAAAGTCTGGCAGACGCCCCTCTGCGGCACGCATTACTTCGAGCGCGTAGAACGAGGGCACGCGCGGTCGCCCCTCGTCGAGATCGAGACGCGGATAGGACAGGTGGAGCTGCCGCTCGGCGGCTCCCACGGCCAGCGCCAAAGAAAGCCGCTCATGCGAGAGCCGATCTTCGTTGGTGGGCAGTCCCGCCTTCAGCTGATGCCGTAGCGCGTCAAGGAGGATCGGCTCTTCTACGATCTTGCGCGGGAAGAGCTTTTCGACCAGTCCGGGCGCGAACACGGTATCGAAGCTGAGCCCCCGCGCTTTCTCAATCGGTCCTACAAAAACCTTGCCGTAGCGTTGGGCGACGGGAGGTTCCGCCACCCCGAGCAGAAGGTCAGACAAAACGAGCAGGACCTCGTCCAATGTGACCGGACCCACGCCCGCCATCGGTGCGAGTTCCGACAGCATAGAGAGGACTCGGTCGGGCTTTCGTAGCGCTCGGGTGGCGAGCGCTCCCAATTGATCAAGCCAATCACCCCAGTTCGTAGATTTCGGCAGCCCATCGAGCGCTTCTATGAGAGGCAATGCATATCCGGCGAACGCTTCCAGATCCTCCAGCGTCCGCCTTGTGATCGCTGCTCGGGTCTCGTCCTCATCGGCAAGCGCGGGGATCTTCAAGCGCAGATCGTTTCGGAGCCCCTCAATTCTCCTGCGCCACCGTTCTCGGCCTCCGATTACCGCCGCCTCGACCAGGAGGTACTCCCAGCGGCGGGGAGCGCGGAGCCGACCGGCGACGACGGGGCCAGGATCACCTGCACCCCCTGAGTCACGCCGATCCGCGGTCGCAATAGGCTCCGGCAACAAGTCGGCCAAATGACTGGTGTCGAGTTCTGGGTCGGGGCTGACCCAGCGATCACCCCGCGACGCCGGCTCCGGTGGTGTGCCGTCGGCCTTCGCTTCGGGCACTTGGCCCAACGAGAGGTATTCCGCGAAACGTTTGGCCGACAAGCCCTCCGCGCCGCACCGGAGGAGGGCCTGGAAGGCTCGCCCGGTTGGATCAGGGCGCACGGCGCCGCGCGTGAAGTGGGCCGGGACGCCGGCGCGCGCGAAAGCTTCTTCGAGGTGCCCACGATAGTCCTCGGGCGAGTGGAGGAGGACTGCCATCCGATCGAAGGCGCGCCCCTCTCGCGCGAGATGGAGCACTCTGCGGGCAATTTCGACGCATTCGCGGCTTTCGCCGGGCGCCGAGAAAATGGCCACCTCATCGTCCGGGAGGGAAGTGGTCGGGTTGGGTGGCTCCTTAAAGAGGTGACGCTGGAGACGCGCCAACGATCCGAGGCCGTCAGTCCCCAATCGTAATTCGGCGGCCGCCAATTGATCGAGATCCTCGACCTCCGATTTCAGTCCGTCTCGGAACCGGGCCAGAGTCATTTCATCTGCCGCTGGCACCGTGGCCAGCACCTCCGGCGCGCGCAAACAAAGCCTGTGGATGAGAGTGGCTTCGGCTTCACTGGCAGCCGACACGTCCAGCAGCAGGGTTGGCAGACCGACAAGCGGGTGTGCGAAGGTGTTGCTCTTCGCCCCCTCGGCCGCGAAAGTCAGCACGCCCGCCCAGTCGGTTAAGTCGCCCTCGGCCAGTTGCGATTCGTAGGTCTGGACGAGTGGCAAGAGGTCGGGGGCAATTGTGCGAAGGGCATCAGGATCTAGCTTCGCCAGACGCAGTTCCGTCACGACACTCGCGATAGCGCGGGCGAACCCCGGTCCATTAGCGATGCTTGAATATCGGCCAAGCGCGCCGCGGCCCGCGAGTTCATGCACCACGCGGGTGGCCACGGCTTGAACGCCCAGCCGGCCGATCGGAACTGTTCGGAGTGCAGCTAACACCGGCGCGGCCAGCGCAACGGCAATCTGGGCCAGGGTTAGCCGATGCCAGCCGAATATAGCGCCCTTTGCTTGGGCGACTGCGCGCGCTAACGAGTTAGCTGCGTCGAGGCTAGCCCCGATAATCAGGACCTCTTCTGCTGGCGCGCGAGCCTCAAGCCAAGCGCGAGCACGTGCTATGCGGCGGTGGCTCGATGAAGAGATGACAATGCGTGTCCCCATGGGGAGACGTTACGACCCGCTGCTCAGAACGACAATCAAGCTGGCGCGCGAGGACTTGGCGGGAACCAAGCCCAAACATCGATGCCCTGAGCGTTCCCCTCTTGGTGTAAAGCATCCGTCCATATGCCTTTCGGATTATCGGGCAGCAAAAGCCATTAACTCAATCTGGCAACTCCTGGAACCGGAGTGGACTTCTGTTCTGCGCCGAGCATTGCTGTCGTTGCCCGCCGGAGACGCGGGAATAGAAAAGACTTGATCCTCTACGCCAAACTCAAGCCCGGCTCCGTCCGGGCTTCTGGTGGTGCAAGCATCGCAATGGGCGATGCTGACAGGAGGACGAAAATGGCTTCGAGCAAGACGCGTCGGAAGACGACGACCGCACCACCAACACACATCACGTCGAAGGACAAACGGGCAAGCGGTCGCCCCAAGGTGGTATCGGACGATCAAGCGAATCGCGTCAAGCAATCTTCGATCACCGGTCGGGGCGCAAAGCCCGGATCCAAGCAGGCGGTCCTTGTTGACCGCCTGTGCCGGCCGTCGGGTGCAGGCATCGCCGATCTCGTGAAGACGCTCGGCTGGCTTCCGCACACGGTGCGAGCTGCCGTGACCGGCGTCCGGAAGAAGGGATTTATCGTTACCTGCACCAAGAATGCTCAGGGAGAGAGCGTCTACCGAGCAACCCCGCCGGCCACAGAGACCGCGAAATCGAAGTCCTCGGCCAAGGTGATCACGACCGGGGCCGCTTCATGACTCGCATGAGCGTCGAGGATCTCAAGGCGCGCCTTCTGCGCCTTGAGACTTCCACCCGCGACGAGTTGGCTACGGAGTGGGTGAGAGCTTTCGGTGTTCCTGCACCGCGGAAATCCAGCCGTGAGTTCCTGCTCAAAGCGGTTGGCCATCATCTTCAGGCGCGGGTCTATGGCGACCTGAAACCCGCGACCCGCAAGACCCTTCTCAAGATCGCGGAACAAATCCGCGCTGGTGGCCGGATCACCAACCTTCCGGCCCCTGCGCGAACTTTGAAGGCCGGCTCGCGCCTGATCCGGGCTTGGCGCGGAGAAACTCACGAGGTGCTTGTTGCGGCCGACGGGCGATTCGAGTGGAAGGGGGAGCGATACCGCTCGCTATCCACCATCGCCACCACGATCACCGGCACACGCCGCAATGGTCCAGCCTTCTTCGGACTGCGGGACTCGGAGGCTCGGGCATGACTCGCGCTCGGCGAACAAAAGAAAAGGACAATTCGGAGCGCGGGCGTCTTGGAGCCAGTCCCCGTTGCGCCATCTACACCCGAAAATCCTCCGAAGAGGGCCTGGAGCAGGGTTTCAACTCTCTGCATGCCCAAAGGGAGGCCTGCGAGGCCTTCATCCTGAGCCAGAAGCATGAGGGCTGGACGGTTCTGCCCAGCCTTTACGACGATGGCGGCTATTCCGGAGGAACGATCGAACGCCCGGCAATCGAGCGGTTGCTGGAAGATGTGAGGGCAGGGCGGATCGACGTGGTGGTGGTCTACAAGGTGGATCGGCTCACCCGTTCGCTCGCCGACTTCGCCAAGATCGTGGAAATCTTCGATGCAAGCGAGGTCTCATTCGTCTCCGTCACCCAGCAGTTCAACACCACCTCCTCGATGGGGCGGCTGACGCTGAACGTGCTCCTCTCCTTTGCCCAGTTCGAAAGGGAGGTCACGGGCGAGCGGATCCGGGACAAGATCGCTGCCTCCAAGAAGAAGGGCATGTGGATGGGAGGGTTTGTTCCGCTCGGCTATGAGCCGAAGGACCGGAGCCTCGTGATCAACGAGCCGGAGGCGGAGACGGTAAAAACGCTGTTCCAGCTCTATCTGAAATTCGGCAACGTCAGGCTGGTCAAGGAAGAAGCCGATCGGCTCAGTCTCAAATCTAAGCAGCATAACGGCTCCAATGGACGGACCCATGGCGGCGTCAGCTTCAGCCGCGGCGCCATCTATAAGATCCTGTCAAACCCGATCTACGTCGGCGAGATCGACCACAAGGGTGAGCGACATCCAGGCGCTCACCCCGCGATCGTCGACCGAGAAACCTGGGAAGCGGTTCAGAAGCGCCTCCAGGAGAACGCCGTCCGAAAAAGAAACCAGGCTAACGCGCAGTCGCCGAGTTTGCTTGCCGGTTTGATCTTCGACGAGGCCGGCGAACTGCTGACCCCATCGCATGCCAATAAGAAGGGGCGCCGCTATCGTTATTACGTGTCGCGATCACTGCTACGGGGCGCCAGATCACCGGAGGACAGGGCAGGGAGGCCCGCGGCAGCATCGTCATGGCGTCTACCGGCCACCGAGATCGAAACGGTGGTTCTCGACGCCGTCACACACATGCTTCGCGACCGGGCCAGCCTGATAGATCGGCTCGGTTCGAGTGAGCTGGATCCCCGCTGCCTTGACCAGACTCTCGCGGCTGCAGCCGAGGTCGCGAGCGAGATCGAACACGCAGCGCATCCGGCCATGCGATTGATCCTAGGCAGCCTCGTCAAGCGGGTCGAAATAGGTTCGGATGCTCTGACAATTCGCGTGGATTGTCACTGCCTGCTAAACAGAATCGCAAACGGCGATGCTGAAGCGATGACCGGCCTGCCGGTCGGAAACGTCCTGTTTGATCTGAGGATCCCGATGAGGCTAAAGCGCCGGGGCTCAGAGCTGAAGTTGGTCATTGCGGACCGCGAGCGACCGGCGAACCCAAATCGCAGCCTGATTTCCAACTTGGCACGGGGCTTCTCTTGGGTCGAAGAGTTGCGATCGGGTATCTCGGATTCGTTCGGCGCTATCGCGGAGCGAGAGAATATTTCTCCGAACTTCGTCCGCCGTTGCTGCGACCTCACATTCCTGCCGACAGAACTCGTCGAAGCGATAGTCGGCGGGAAGCAGCCCATCGAGATCACCAACGAGACCCTCAAGCGAGTTTATCCGCTTCCAATTGCTTGGTCCGAGCAGATCGGTGCGCTTAACTCGCGTTGAGCGCGCGAGACTGTTGGCTTGGCAGAATTCGCGCCGATGTCGGGGGTGAGCGGACGGATTGGCTTGAGGGTGGAACGGAGCCGCGGGGCACGCTCCTTCAGCGAGTGCCTACCTGTGAGCACTTCCGCTCGTCGATCTGAAGCACACGAGCGTGGATCGTATAGGCGCCGCTGACGCGCGGACGAAAGTTTAGCATCGGCCCGCTGACGCCGTGGACGCTTGTCTTCATGACAATCGGTGAGATCGTGGGGGTGAATAGGGATGCTTCGCAGCTTGCAGTCGGGACGACAGTTGTCGACGAGTCCGCTTACGCCCTTCGCGCTTGCGGGTCGCGCTCTGAAAGGGGGTCGGGTTTTTCGCATGTCAGTGTGACAACGCCTCTTTGGGAAAACCCTCCCGGATCAAAGGAGGTCCGGGAGCTTCTGAAATAGGCCAAACACGCGGGCACGTGATAGGATGGCAGATGCCCCCGGCCTTCTCAGAACGTCACGGCTACCGAAGCGCCGAACCCGAAATCACGGTGCGCGAGGATGCGCCCGAGGATCTGCGTTTTGCCGTTGCGCAGATCGCGAAGAACGCCGGCATGACGCCAAGCTCGATTCGCGAGGTCGTTTGCAGCGAACTCTTCGTCCCCCCCGATCAGAATAACTGGTCCGAATACCCGAATATCTGGGGCGAGGTGCAATCGCTGCTTCGGAACTGCGAATGGTTCAAGGTCTACGATATTGCCGAGGCACTCTTTCGCAGCCTGGAATTCAACTACGATGGACGGACGCGGTTTGAGGTCGAACTGAACCGCTTTTTCCGCGAGAAGGGGATCGGCTGGCAGCTAACGAAAAACGGGATCGTCTATCGCGGCGGCGAGGCGTTCACAGCTACGACAACCGAGGCGGCGGAGGTACTAGCAGCCAGCGGACGCAGCAAGGCGGCAAGCGAAATACACGAAGCCCTGAAAGATATTTCGCGGCGCCCGTCGCCGGACATCACCGGCGCGATGCATCATGCGCTCGCCGCGGTGGAATGCACGGCGCGCGATTTGCTGGAGGAGCCAGACAGGACGCTTGGGCAGCTCATTAAGGAACTCGATCTGCCGAAGCCGCTCGACGCCGCCGTGGAGAAACTCTGGGGGTTCGCCTCCGACAAGGGACGTCACGTCCGGGAAGGGGACGAAATTGACGCCATTGAGGGGGAACTAGTCGTCATCGTCGCTTGCGCGGTCTGTGTGTTCTTGACGAAGCGGGGAGGGAAGTAGAGCGGACGCCACCTGCGCGCCCACTGACGTTCGCAATCGCGGTTGAATTCACTTGCGGTTGTGAAGAACAATACGACTTACCGCCCGAAGCTGGCGGGCACCCGCGGAGGTGCCATCATGGCCCATTCACTGGAGTCTCTTTTAGCGCCGATGCTTGGAAGTGGGGGCCCGGCATGACAAAAAACATCGTCGTCTTCTCTGACGGAACGGGACAGGACGGGGGCGTACGTCCTGAACAGCGGGTCAGCAACATCTATAAGATGTACCGCGCCTCCCGAGTGTCCTTCGACAACCCGACGGATCCTGCGGCCCAAGTCACTATATATGATCCGGGTTTAGGCACCGATCTCAGCGCAACGGCCGTGACCGCCCCAAGACGCTTATTGCAGAAGCTCCTCGCATCTGTAGAAGGCCGCGGCATTACGACCGACATCGCAGATTGTTACACCTTCATCCTCGATCACTACCAGCCGGGCGATCGCATCTTCCTGCTCGGCTTCAGTCGCGGCGCCTACACGGCTCGCAGCGTTGCGGACCTGCTTCGGCTGTGCGGCGTTCCGACCAAGACAGCTGAAGGTGCCATTTCTCACTTTCGCGCCCACACCCGTCGGATTGCGGAAGAAGCCGTTCTGACCGTGCTCGAACATGGGGCCGGGCATCCTCGGGGTGGCGAGCTTGAGGACGAGCGCGACGAACTGGCTCGGCGGTTTCGAGATAAATACCACTCGCACCATCCGACTGGCGAGGAACAGCGATCTAACGTCGCGCCCTACTTCATCGGCGTCTTTGACACGGTCGCAGCGCTTGGCGCGAGCGGTCTGCGACGAGGAGTGATTCAGAGCGGTCTCTACGTGGGCGTGGGAGTGCTTGCCCTGATCGCCGGCTTCGTTCCGGCCATGCTGGTCAGTTTTCTTATTGATCGCTTCGCCGATTTTCCATTTTGGTGGGGAGTTCTTTGCCTCGAAGCTCTGGTGCTCGTCGGCAGCATCGTCTGGCTGCGTCACAGGCAGCGCGCGCAGGTGCGAAAGACGATCCTGGACTTCCCGAACAAAGGCGATCGCCGTTCGCACTACGCCGTATGGGAGGGGAAGAATTTTAACCGGCTACTTAGCCGTTTCGTGACCTACGCGCGTTCGGCGAACGCCATTGACGAAACCCGCGCCGACTTTGATCGTGTTCCTTGGGGCCCTACCGTCAAGGGTGTTGACGAAACCGCCGGACATAAGACGTTTCGCCAAGTCTTCTTTGCCGGAAATCATTCCGATATCGGCGGCAGCTACGCCGAAGTCGAGTCGCGCCTCTCGGACAACGCGCTCGTCTGGATGCTTGAAGAGGCGGTGGGCGTTCCTGAAGGGCTGAAGGTCGGCCCTGTCCTTGTCAACGGCGCTAAGATGCCAGGTGCAGGAGAGACGGGCCCAGCTTTTTACATCCACCCAGCCGATGATGGGGTTCAGCACTGCGAAATTGCAGCTACACGCGACTATCTCGATTCTATTGAACCGCGCTGGCTGGCGTGGCTACTTCGCAACTGGAATTATGCTGTGAAAATTCGATCGATCCCTGCGGAGGCTGAATTGCACCCGTCGGTCAGGCGTCGCTTTGCGTTGCCGGGTGTACCGCAAGCCAACGGTTTTGCCTGTTACCGCCCGGAAGCGCTACGGGAAATCGAAGACCTCAAGGGGTACTATGGGCCAAGGGCGGGGAATCGAGGAGCAAGAGCCCGATCGTGTTCTGCGTAACTGTACCGAAAAAACTGACACCTGAGCAAAATCGGCGGAGTGCCCAAGATATCCGCTCCAGAGACGCTCCACTGGCGGAGAAATCACTTTCATGCTGGGGCTAAGCCCCCGGAATTGCGGAGACATTCCGGAGACGTGTGAGAGCGGGCGAAACTACAAGACTGATTGGCGGAGGGAGAGAACCCCGGTTCCAACGTTCTCTGGAGAAATGGCGGACTTCCGCGGTTTCTTTGACTGGCCACGAAGCGGCGATCATCGGCACGTTCATCTCGACAGCGGCCGCCGCGTGCCGCCGACGGTTATGAGGTGGTCGATTCAGCCTCGGTCGGTATCGAATCCGCTTTCAACGGCAGGCAATCGCTGGGCGGTAGACTTGGTTGTGCAGGCTGCCGCTTGACCCGCCGACATCAGTGCCGCCGCCTGGCACATGGATCAGTCCCTGTACGAAAGCTGAGCCGGTGACGCCGTGAACGGGTAGAGGCATGTCGGGAAGGCTCGTCCAGCTGTCGGCGCGCGGATCGTAGTAATCGTGATCGGGAAACATGCCGGCTCCCGATTCCCCACCCCAGGCATGCAGGCAATTGTCGGCGAGCACGCCATTGATACCGCTGCGCGGCCGAGGCATCGGGGCGGCAACGGTCCATTCTCCGGTCGCCGGATCGAAGACCTCGTGCGCCGCGGTCTGGTCGCTGCGGAAGCCGCCGCCGAGGCGCCCGCCGATCACATGGATGCGTGCGTCGATCACAGCGCCCGCGATGTGGTTGCGCTGGCTCGGCAGATCCGGGAGCGTCGCCCATTTGTCTTCGGCCGGGTCGTAAACAGCAAAATCGTGGCCACGCGGCGGTCGGCCGCCGGCGACATAGATGCGCCCGTCATAGACGAGCGCCACACCGGCAGAGCGCCGCGTCGGCATGGGCGCCTTCGCCACCCATTCGCCGATCGCCGGGTCGAGTTCGTAGACTGTGTCGACGTAGGAATCCTCGCCGGATGCGTCGGTCTGGCCACCGATGAGGTAGACCTTGCCGCCGACGCCTGCCGCCATGCCGTGATTGTTGGGCATCGGCAGGTCGGGGCCCATCTCCCACGCGTCGGTGGCGGTGTCGTAGACCTGCACCCTCGTGACGGTTACGCGGTCGGCCGGATAGCCGCCGAGGATGTAGAGGCGGCCGTTGAGCTCGGCGACGGCAAACTCGCTGTTAGGCGCCAGGAGCTCAGCGCGCTTGCCCCATTGGCCGGGCTCTTGCGCCAATGCGGCAGCGGAAAGCGCGAATGTCAGGGCGATCGCGACGAGGCCAGTAAAGCTGCAGGGCATCGAGTGGTTCATGCGTGCCTCCTTCAATGGGCGGTGATCGGCTGCGGCAGGAGGTGATCGCAGACCTTAGCGCTCCTTGGCCATCCTGTCGGCGTACCGCTGCAGATAGAGCGGCCAACCCTGATCGGCGGCCACGCCGTCGCGGACGCCTTGCCATCCCTCGCCATGGCGATCGAGATTGCGGTGCTCGATCTCGACCCGCGTGCGTTCCGGGGTTTCGGCGATGAACCGTACTTCCCACTCGCTCGTTTTCCTGGGGTCGTTCTCGATCTGCCATTTCGGGTTGATGTCCCAGCTCAGTAACACCCGGCTGGGCGGCTCGTACGCCAGCACTCGCGCCCAGCGGCATACGCTCCCGTCAGTCCCCCGGTCGTAGAGAAAGCCGCCGACCTTCGGCTCGAACACGGTCTCAGCGATCGCGACCTTGAGCATGTTGTGCTCGGCGGGTTTGAAGCTGCCGAAGTCCTCGGTGAAGACCTTGAATGCGCGCGAGAGCGGAGCCTCGACGACGATCGACGTTCGCACGGATGTATCTGCTGCATGGATATTCATCGGGTCTCCTTGTGTCGTTGCTCGACGACCGTCTTGTAAGCCGCCAGCGTCTTGGTCCAGAAGCGGTCGAGTTCAGCCCGAAGCGGTGCCAATCCGTCTGGGTCGACTTGGTAGATGCGCTGCTTGCCGGATCGTTTGTCGACGACGAGACCGGCGTCCTTCAGCACCTTCAGATGCTGCGAGACCGCCGGCCGGCTGACGGGCAGCCCACGGGCCAGCTCGCCGACCGCACTGGGGTGCTCGATCAGCCGCTCGAAGATCGTCCGCCGGGTCGGATCAGCGAGCGCCGCCCAGCCATTTTTTGCGTAAGTCATCACTTACGCGTAAGTGTTGCCTTACATGTACCGTGGAGTCAACCCGCTATCCTTGGCGTGCCGCGTGCCGAGGTCACGGGTGTTTGTCGGGTCCCTTGCACTCCCAGGACCTCGCTAGTGTCCTGCTCTTGATGCGCTACAAGGAGGGAGACGCCAACGTTCGCTCCGTCTGGCTGTGCTCGCGCAATGACGCAATCGGCAGTGCACCGTCATGGTCAGGCGCCACTCAGGCTGCCTGGGTGCGGCCGCCTCACGGCGCGTATGATAAGCGGCGATATCCAGACTAGGATCGTGAAGATCCCAAGCCCAGCTGCGATCGGGCGTGTGAAAAAGGCGAGAAGGTTTCCGTCCGCCTTGATCATCGACGTCACGAAGTTCGCCTCCAGCATTCCGCCGAGCACGATACCGAGGATGCAAGGAGCAAGCGGAATCTCGTTTTCCTCCATAAAGAAGCCGAGCACGCCGAAGGTCAGCATGATGCCGACGTTGAAGATGGCGTTGTTCGTGGCGAACGCGCCGACCACACAGAAGGCGAGGATGCACGGCATGAGAATTGAGCGCGGCACCCGCAGCAGCTGCTTGCCAATTTTTATCGCGCCCCAGCCGAGGGGCAGCATGAGCAGGTTTGCCACGATGAAGATAATGAAGACGGCGTAGATATTTTGAGGATTGAACAGGAATAGCGTTGGGCCGGGGTTCATGCCTTTCACGTAGAGGACCCCAATCACGATCGCCGTGATGGTATCGCCCGGGATGCCGAAGACCAGCGCCGGCACCCAAGCTCCCCCGAGAGCGGAATTGTTGGCCGACGTCGATTCGATAATGCCTTCGACGTGCCCTTTGCCGAATTTCTCCGGATTGCGCGATAGCCGGCGACTGACCGCATAGGCGACCCATGCGGCGATGTCGGCGCCTGCGCCCGGCAGCACGCCAATCAGGACGCCGATTGTATTGCCGCGCAGTTGCTGCCGCCAGTATTGCACCATCATGCGTCCCCAGCCGGTGAAGAGATTGCCGATGCGGGCTTGGGGCACGAGGAGGTCAGGAGCGCCGGTGGCGGCGCTCCGAAGAACTTCGGAGACGGCGAAGAGCCCGATCATGGCTGCGATGAAATCGACGCCGGCCAGCATGTCGACGCTGCCGAATGTGAAGCGCGGAACGGCGGCGGGATTATTCAGACCGATGGTGGAGACAAAGAGCCCGAGCAGAAGGCTCACCATTCCCTTGAGCGGCTTGCTTGACCCGAGAAAAGCGGCGCAGGTCAGGCCGAGCAACGCCATCCAGAAGTATTCAAACGACGAAAACTTCAGAGCCACTTCGGCAAGATAGGGGGCCGCGAGGATGAGGACGGCCGTTCCGAAGAGGCCGCCGATCACCGAGAAGAGCAGGTTCGCGCCAAGCGCAATCTCCGCCTCTCCGTTGCGGGTCATTGCGTAGGCTTCCTCGGTGTAGGCGGCCGATGCCGGCGTGCCGGGCATGCGGAGGAGCGTCGCGGGAATATCGCCAGCGAAGATCGCCATGGCCGAGCAGGTCACCATCGCGCCGATGGCCGGCACTGGGTCCATGAAAAAGGTCACAGGCACGAGGAGCGCGATCGCCATCGTTGCCGTCAGCCCTGGTATGGCGCCGACGAAGAGCCCGAAAATCGCAGAGGCTAGGATCGTCGTCAGCACATCGAGACGGAAGACAAGACCGAAAGCCTGCTCGATCGCGATCATAGCATCACCACCACCGGACCGGCGCCAGCAGACCCCAGGGAAGCGGCACGTAGAGCCAGCTTCCGAATGCGTACTGGATTGCGAGTGTCATCGCGATCGCCACCACTATCGACATTGCCCAGCCCACGCCGAAGAGCCTGAGCAGCACGAGCAGGATCGGCGCCATCGTCAGGATGAAGCCGAGCCATTCGGAGGCCAGGATGTAGAATAAGACCGCGAGGATTGTGACGACGACATTGCGCAGGCCATGCCGTTCGCGTGCCCAATCCGCCCAGGAGACGAGCGGTCCCCTCGCTCGAATCCCGGAGACTATCAACAGGACACCGGTGCTGAAGAACCCGACAGCGATCAGTGTCGGGAAGACAGAAGCGCCATACTGCTGGCCGGGCACGTTGGGAAAGGTCTGCGCAAAGAGTGCAAGCGCTATCGCGAAGACTACGAGAAGCGCACCGAGAAGAGCGTCGTTCACCCTCATGGCGAGGAGTTCGGCGATTTATGCATGACCCTGCGCGCGTTTGCGCCTGTGGCTGGGGGCGGGGACGGGCGGCTTTCGCCGCCCATCATTTGATCGGAGGCTTGAGTTCCTCTACTTCGCGAGCCCGACTTTCTTCATGACGCCGCCGAGACTGTCGCTGCTCTCCTTCATGAAGGCCGCGAACTCATCCCCCTGCGCCCAGCGCATACCGAAGCCCCGTCCTGACATGAACTCCTTGTATTCCGCGCTGTTGTAGACCTTCTCAAGCGCCGGGATCAGCACGCTCGTCACGTCTTCCGGCATGCCCTTAGGCCCGACGATGCCGCGCCAGGCGCCGATGTTCCACGTCACTCCGACCGTTTCCTGAGTTGTCGGCACATCGGGGAAGGCAGCATTCCGATCAGCCGACATCACCGCAAGCGACTTCACCCGTCCAGCCTCAAGCAGCGAGCGTGCCTCGGGGAGCGAGGCAGGCACGATATTGACGCCGCCGGCGACGAGGTCCTGAAGGCCGGGGGCCGCGCCTTCGCTCGGCACCCACGGCACGGACGCCGGATCGAGCCCGAGTTCGGAGAGCAGGCCGGCGATCGCGAGGTGCCAGATGCCGCCTTGCCCCGTGCCGGACGCCTTGAATTTCCCGGGGTTCGCCTTGATGTCGTCTACAAGCGCCTGGAGATCTGCCCAGGGGGCGTCGATGCTGACCGTTACGGCGGCTGGGTCCTCGTTCACAAGCGCGAGCGGGGTGTAGTTCTCCGAGGTCAGCTCGGTCAGACCCTGCCAGTGCATCATGCCGATCTCGACAGTGGCGACCCCCAGCGTATAGCCATCGGGCGCAGCCTCCGCGATCGCAGAGTGCCCGACGACGCCGGAGCCGCCGGTGCGGTTTACGACGTTGATCGGTTGGCCGAGCTCCTTCTCCAGAAGCGAGGCGACGATGCGCCCCGTTGCATCAGTACCGCCGCCAGCGCCCCAAGGGACGATCAGGGTGAGGGGGCGATCCGGATAGGCGGCTTCCGCGCTGACGGCAAAGCCGAGCGATCCGGCGAAGACAGCGACAGCCGCGGCGGTCAGAAGATGACGACGATACATGCACTTCCTCCTGTTTTTCTTTGTTGATAGCGACGCGCCGTTGCGAGCCGCTGCAATCGCACCAATGGCGGTTCACACCGACACCGGTCCGAATGATCCACGAGAGTGGCCGAGGTCGTGATGGCGGTCAACGCCTGTCCGGCTGTCTCGAACATTCGCCGATAGCCAGCGAGGGCGACTGCGTGTTGGATGTTGGCTGCTGCGACGTTTGCGACAGTTGCGACGGTTCTAGAGGTCGGGACACGATGCACTCGCCCTCCGTGCTGCCGATCCAAAGCTCCCGAAGGCGCGCCCGAGTAGTATTGAGGACTTGCACGCAACCACGGGGGATGCTTTTCTGTTTTCCTGTGCCGTGCAGCTTCGCTCGCAATGGAGCTGCCGGCACGCTTTTCCGTCAGGCATTGAAGTCGAGGTGGAATCCGGCACCGCAACCACAAAGGGGGGGGACTCAACATGAAGTCGCTGTTGGCTGCACTTGGGATGGTGTTTATCACAGTGCCCGTTTCGGCCCAGACATGTTCCTGGAAGCAGTCGGACCCCGCGGACGACATCGGAGCTTCCCGTACTCAGACACCTGAGAAGGCGCTAGAAGCGATGCGGCTCGTCAAGAGCGGCAAAGTCTACAGCCTCGCTCACGTATATGACGAGGCCAGCATACCGCGGCCATTCGACAGGGTGTTCGAGCTAAAGGTTTCGGTCTTCGATATGGATGAGGCGGGGCCGTCGCAAACCTTCAGCGAGGGAACACTGAACGGGCAAATCGGGCAAGTAGGCACTCAGTTCGATGCGTTGGGGCACGGTGGCCACGATTTCGGTTCATACAACTGTATTGCGCGGAGCGATATTGGGCCAGACGAAGCAGGTCTATTGCGCAAGTTGGATACCTCCTCCGTCCGTCCGTTTTTCACACGTGCTGTGTTTCTCGACTTTGTGAATCATTCGGAGGTGCCAAAGACCACCGCTGAAGGAGGCAGTATTGTCGAGAATTCTTACGTGATCACGGTGAACGACATCGAGCAGGTCCTTGAAGCGGAGCACGTTGCTCCTCCGGGACGCGGCGACGTAGTCATCTTCTATACAGGCTGGGACAGGTTGTTCGGAATCGACAATGATCGACTGGCATTTGCGCCGGGGCCGGGCATTGAGGCGGCGCGGTGGCTTGCAGACCGCGAGGTCGCTCTCGTTGGAGCCGATACAATGTCGATCGAGGCCATCGATGATGCCGAAGGCGTCGAAGTAAAGGCCAATCCCGCCGCGCTCGGCACGGAACTCGGCGCGATACCTTTTCCCGTGCACTTTATCCTTCTCACGCAGGGAGGAATCCATCTTCTCGAAAACATGAAGCTGACGCCCCTCGCCGACGACTTGATGGCATCTCAGGCAAGTGGTGACGGCGCTTACGAGTTCCTTTTCACATTCGCGCCGCTGCCGATAAAGGGGATGGAGGGGTCGCCGGGACAGCCTCTCGCCGTCAGATAGGCGCTTGGTAGCTCAACCCGCCTTCGTGCGGGGGTCGTAGGCCGCGCGCTCGGGTAACGGGGCCATTGTGATTGGCCCCGCACCCAAGATCATGCCTTCCCCGCGCGCGGGGCTTCGTTCACTAGCCGCGTGAACTCAGCGGCGATTTTCTTCATCTCCCCAAACGTCAGGTTCTCATCAAGAAGACGGTCAAAGAACTCGATAGCCATTTTCATTCTCCGCAGTTCCCTGGAGGGGGATTAGGAGGCGCGAGCCTCGACCCGCTTCCTCGCCGCATCCCAGTTGAGAGGCCAGTTCGCGCCGATGGTCGTCCTGCGTAACCGTACCGAAGAATCTGACACCTGAGCAAAATCGGCTTGACGCCCCAGATATCCGCTCCAGAGACGCCTCAATTGCGGAGAAATCAATTTGATCGCGGGGCTAAGACCCGGGAATTGCCCAGACATTCCGGAGGCGTACGAGAGCGGGGGAAACTACAAGACTGACTGGCGGAGGGAGAGAACCCCGGATCCAACATTCTCTGGAGAAACCGCGGAATTCTGCCATTTCGCGCAGCCCTTCGTCCGCTGCGCGTCGGTGCTCAATCTCACATCCGTCTGGCCGCTTAAATGGCTGCCACGGCCTGTCGACCGCGCTGTTTGATGTCCGCTTATTGGGGTGAAGCAGACTGAACGCGGAGATGCTGCCACTTCTGAGTCTGGACCCAAAGCGGACCTTGAACTGTGTTGCGCTCCGAGTTAGAGGCGCCGCTTTCCGCGCGGAGCGGGTTCTTCTTACGGCGGCGTGCTTTCGATCGGGTCTTTCCGGGACTTGGCGGGGAACCCGGTCGAAGTGCGAACGACCAACTCGACCGGGCGGACGAGGTGCCGGGGTCGACGCTGCTCTGCCGGCATCTCGATCAAATCGACGAGGACGCCCGCCGCTTCGAAGCCGACCTCGTATTGCTGAATCCGCACCGTGGTGAGCGCCGGCGAGAGGCGGTCGACCAGGGGCATGTCGTTGTAGCCTGTGACCGAGATGTCGCGCGGACAGTCAAGCCCGCGCTGTCTGAGGGCGGCTATCGCGCCGATTGCAAGACGGTCGTTCGCGGCGACCAGTGCGGTAAAGCCGACCTGCCGGCGAAAAAGCTCTCCGGTCTTCGCGTAACCTTCCTCCTCATTGAAGCTCGAGGCGAAGGTGACGAGAGCGGGATCATTGTCGAGCGCCAACGCGCGGCGGTGACGCTCGAAGGCCAGATAGCGCTCGACCCCGGTCGACATCGCTTGCGGGCCGGCGACATTCGCGATCCTCTGATGGCCGAGCGAGGAGAGATGCCGTAGCACCTCGAGGATCCCGGCATCCTCATCGTTGACGACCGAAGATATTGCTGGATCGTCGACGCGACGATTGACCGTGACGATCGGGAGACCATCCGCCGCCAGGCGAGAGACAGCCTCGTCCTCCCGCTCGACGCTCGCCAGCACCAGGCCGTCGACGCCGCGCGCGCGCAAAACGTCGACGATCTCCGCCTCCTGATCGAGGCGGCCGTCGGTGTTAGCGAGGATGGCAAGATACCCCCGCCGCGCGAGCGCATCTTCGATGCCCCGGATGATCGGCGGGAAGACCGGATTTGCGATGTCGGGCACGACGACGCCGACGGTGCGCGTGCGGTTCGTCCGCAGCGAATGCGCAGCGGCATTGGGGCGATAATCGAGCTGGCGGCTGATCTTCCGAATCTGTTCCACGACCGCGGGCGTGAGGAGATGCTGGGTGCGCGGGTTGAGGGCGCGCGACACCGTGGAAAGGTGGACGCCTGCCAGTCTCGCGACATCTTTCAGCGTGGCGCGGCGCTGCATCCGCTTCCCCTCCGCATCACAATTCTCGGCGCCGATTGACTCCGGTCGAACTTGTGCTCAATATACGTGCAAACGTTTGCATAGAACAAGGCGGCACGACAGAAGTCGCCGGGGAGGATGGCGATGAATGACGTGAGGCTCGAACCGCGGTCGATCGCGCTCGAGAGCCGCGCCGACGCGCTCGATCCCCATTGGCGTTGGAACCGAGCCCTGCCCGCGCCTGGACATATGGGCGTCGACTTCGAGGGGCGCGTCGACTTCCGGCGGCTGCACGCCTACCGGCTCGGCCGCATCCGGCAAGCGCTGAAGAATTCGAAATGCGGCGCGCTGCTCCTCTTCGACGTCAACAACATCCGCTACGTGACCTCCACCAAGATCGGCGAGTGGGAGCGCGACAAGCTCTGCCGCTTCGCGCTTCTCGCGGGCGACGAGGAACCGATCCTCTGGGACTTCGGCTCGGCGGCCGTTCACCACCGGCTCTATTGCGACTGGATGCCCAGCGAGAATTTTCGCGCCGGCATGCTCGGCATGCGCGGCACGGTGCCGCCCTCCGCCGGGCTGATGCAGCGTCATGCCGAGGAGATCAAGGCTCTGCTCGTCGAAGCCGGCGTCGCCGACGCGCCGCTTGGCCTCGACCTCGTCGAGCCGGGCATGTGGCACGAGCTCGAGAAGACCGGGTTGAAGCTCGTCGACGGCCAACAGGTGATGCTCGACGCGCGCGAGATCAAGAACGTCGACGAGATCACGCTCTTGAACCAGGCCGCGGCTATGGTCGACGGCGTCTATCACATGATCTGGGAGGAGCTTAAGCCCGGGGTCCGCGAGAGCGACATCGTCGCCAAGGCCAACAAGCTGCTCTACGAAATGGGCTCCGACGACGTCGAGGCGATCAACGCTATCTCCGGCGAGCGTTGCAATCCCCACCCGCATAACTTCACCGACCGGCTGATCCGCCCGGGCGACCAGGCCTTCTTCGACATCCTCCAGTCCTACATGGGCTACCGCACCTGCTACTATCGTACCTTCAACGTCGGTCGCGCTACCGCGGCCCAATACGACGCCTACAGGACCTGCCGCGAATGGCTCGACAACGCCATCGCCCTCATCCGCCCGGGCATGAGCACCGACAAGGTCGCTTCCGTGTGGCCGAAGGCCGAGGAGTTCGGTTTTCCCGACGAGATGGCGGCCTTCGGCCTGCAGTTCGGGCACGGCCTCGGCTTGGCGCTGCACGAGCGCCCGATCATCTCGCGGCTCGTCTCGCTCGACCAGCCGATGGAACTGAGGACCGGAATGGTCTTCGCGCTCGAGACCTATTGTCCGGCCTCCGACGGCTATTCGGCCGCGCGCATCGAGGAAGAGGTCGTGGTCACCGACAAGGGTTGCCAGGTGATCACGCATTTCCCCGCCGAGGAGCTGCCGATCGCCAACGCCTACTGATTCGACACGGGAACACTCTGATCGGGGAATGGGAAGCATGGAGTCGAACACGCACCGGATCGGTTGGATCGGGCTCGGCCGCATGGGCTATCCCATGGCCGAGCGGCTGGTTAAGCGCGGCCACGCGGTGCATGTGTGGAACCGCACGCGCGCCAAGGCCGATCCGCTCGCCGCCAAGGGCGCCAAGGTCGTCGACCGGCTGTCCGACCTCGCCGATGTCGACATCCTCTTCACCATGGTTTCGACGGGGAGCGACCTCGACGAGGTCATCTTCGGCGGCGACGGCGTGCTGAACGGCGGTGGCGGTCGGGTGCCGCGCATCATGGTCGACTGCACCAGCATCGGCGCCGACGAATCGCAGGTCATTCGCGACAAGCTGACGGCCCGCAACGTGGCTTTGCTGGCTTCGCCGGTGAGCGGCAACGGCAAGACCGTCAAAGCGGGAAAGTTGAGCGCCGTCGTTTCCGGGCCGCGCGACGCCTTCGAGGTCGTGAAGCCGTATCTCGAGACAGTCGCCGGCAACGGCGTCGCCTATGTCGGCGAGGGCGACCTCGCGCGCTTCTGCAAGATCGCGCACAACGTGTTCTTGGGCGTGGTCATCCAGACCCTTTCCGAGATCACCGTGCTGGCGGAGAAGGCCGGCGTGCCGCGCTATGCCTTTCTCGAGTTCATCAACAACAGCGTGATGGGCTCCATCTTCTCGCGTTACAAAACCCCAGCCCTGGTCAATCTGGACTTCGCGACGACCTTCACGCCGACGCTGCTCAGGAAGGATCTCGACCTCGGGCTTGCCGCGGCGCGCGAGCTGGGCGTGGCGATGCCGGTCAGCGCGGCGACGCGCGAGGCGCTACAGGCGCATTTCGGCGCGGCGTCCCTGAAGCCGGATCCGGGCGACTATCTGGAGAAGGATTTCGCCGCGCTGATCGAGACGGTCGCGCTCGCAGCGGGAATGAAACTGACGAGCGAGAACAAGTCCGTAAAAAGCGGCCTCGAAGTGACCGAATGAGGTGAAGGCGAGAAGCGCCGCCTCGACGAAAGCATAGGGAGGGAAGACATGAAGCATGTAGTCGGGCTGTTCGCCCTGGTTCCCGGACTGCTCGCCGGATCGGCGCAGTTCGCCGCTGCCGAGGTCGTGTTCGGCGCATCGCTGCCGCTGACCGGCGGTCTCGCCATCAACGGCCAGAAGCACAAGGAGGGCTACGAGCTCTGCATCGACCTTGTGAACAAAAACGGCGGCCTGCTCGGTGAGCCGGCGCGCGTGATCATCAGCGACAATCAGTCGACGAACGAGACCGGTCAGGCTCAGATCGAACGCCTGATCAACCAGGACAAGGTGAGTGTTCTGCTCGGCACATTCTCGAGCCGCATCACCTTCGCCCAGACTTCGGTCGCCGAGCAGAACAAGATGGTCTACCCAGTGCCCTCGGGCGTCGCGCTGCAAATTTACGAGCGCGGCTACAAATACATCTTCAATTTCCAGCCCAACGCCGCCGAATACCTCGGAAAATCCTATGCGGGCCTGTTGAAGGAGTTGGTGAAGCCCGAGGCGATGCCGAAGAAGGCCGCTGTCGTCTACGCCGACGATTTCTATGCCAATGCGGCGGTCGCCGGTCTGACCGGAAAGAAGCGCGAGATCGCCGGCACCGACAAGGTCATCGACCTTGCGCCGGGAGCGCTCGCGGAAGCCGGAATCGAGGTGGTGTTGGAGCAGCAATGGCCGGAGGAAGGCTTCTCCGACTGGATCGGGCTCGCCAACTCGATCAAGGCGAGCGGCGCCGACATGGTGGTCGGGTTCACCGCTTCGCCTGACGAAGCCATTCAACTCGTCAACGCGTTCAATACGGTCGCCTACCAGCCCTCGACCGTCATCATGGGGCAAGGGACGCAGGCCGAGTTCCATGACCAGGTCGGCGACGCCGCGAACGGCGTAATGATTCATTCGGCATGGCATCCGGCGGTCGAATGGAAGGGCGTGCTCGCCGGCAAGGATTTCAGTAACCAGGACTTCATCGCCGAGTTCAAGGCGAAGTTCGGAAAAGACCCGGACGAGGACAACGCCATCCCCTTCGCCACTTGCCAGGGCATGGCGCAAGCGGTCGCGGCCACCAACTCCTCCGACAACACCATGCTGCGCGACTGGCTCGCCGCACGCACGGCGGCGGAGCCGGTGAAAACGATCCTCGGCGACTTCCACTGGGACGAGAAGGGCCTGCCGCTCGACAAGCCATTCCTCATCACCCAGTGGCAGGGCGGCGAGCTGAAGTTCGTCTATCCGATCGGTCAGTTCCCCGGCACGTCGGACCTGGTCTGGCCGAAGCCCTATTGATCGGCATCTGACGGAGGCGCGGAGGCCTTCGGGCCCCCGCGCCGGCCCCTCGGCCTGAACCGGCGAACGACCGTGTCCCTTCTGGAAATCCACGACATCAGGAAATCGTTCGGCGGCGTGAAGGCCGTCGACGGCTGCTCGTTTGCGGTCGAGGCGGGCACGATCACCGCCCTGATCGGGCCAAACGGCGCCGGCAAGACGACGATGTTCAACATGATCAACGGCCTGCACCGGGCGGATGCCGGGGCGATCGTCTTCGAGGGCGAGAGCATCGAGCGCCTGCAGCCGCACCGCATCACCGGCAAGGGGATCAGTCGTACCTTCCAGATCAGCCGCTTGCTGAGCGACCTGACGGTGCTGGAAAACCTCGTCATCCAATCGCCGCGCGCCGGCCTTCGCGACATCCTGAAGCAGAGCGTCCTCCACCACGAGCGCGAGCGGGCGATGGAGCTTCTCGCATTCGTCGGGATCGCGGAGCTCGCACACCAGCCGGCGGCGAGACTCTCCTACGGCCAGAAGAAACTGATGGACCTCGCCGCCGGGCTGATGGCCAACCCGCGGCTCTTCCTCCTCGACGAGCCGGCCGGCGGCATCAACCCGGCGCTCCTCGACGTGATCGTCGACCGCGTCCTTACGCTGAAGAAACAGGGCGTGACCTTCCTCATCGTCGAGCACAACATGGACGTGGTCATGAACGTCTGCGACCCTGTCGTGGTGATGGCCTACGGCAAGGTCTTGGCGGTCGGCTCGCCCGATGAGATCCAGGGCAACGACGCCGTCCTCGAAGCCTATCTCGGGGTCGGCTGATGGCTCTCCTCAGCATGGAGAACGTCGTCGCCGGCTACGGCATCGGGCCGGACATCCTGACCGGCCTGTCGCTCAGCATCGAGCCCGACCGGAGCTATTGCATCATCGGGCCGAACGGCGCCGGCAAGTCGACGCTCCTGAAGGTGATCTGCGGGCTGCTGCAGCCGCGCCGCGGGTGCGTCGTCTTCGAGGGCGGCGACCTTTCCGGCCTGCGTACCGATCAGATCCTGCACCGCGGCATCTGCTTTGTGCCGCAGGATCGCAGCCTCTTTCCGGACATGACGATCACCGAGAACATGCGCATGGGCGGCTACATCCTGAAGGATCGCCGCGTGGTGGAGAAGCGCATCGACGAGGTCTTCGAGATGTTTCCGATCCTCAGGGAACGGAGATCGCTGCCGGCAAAGACGCTCTCCGGCGGCCAGCAGCAGATGCTGCTGCTCGGGCGCGCGCTGGTGCTTCGGCCGCGCGTCATCATGCTCGACGAACCCTCGCTCGGCCTCGCGCCGATCGTCTCCAAGCAGATCTTCGATTCGATGAACGCGCTGAAGCGCGCCGGGATCGCCCTGATCGTGGTCGAGCAAAACGCGCGCATGGGCCTGCAGTTTGCCGATTGGGGCTGTGTGCTCGACCTTGGGAAGCTCGTCTTCGAGGGGCCGTCGCAGGAGGTGCTGGGCGATACGCGCATCGAGGCGCTCTATCTCGGCCGGCAGCGCCCGCGCGCGCGGACGGACGCATGACGCAGAGCATTCAACTCGTCATCCTCGGAGTAACGCTCGGTGGCGTCTATGCCCTGATGGCCTCGGGACTGACGCTGATCTTCGGGGTGATGGGGATCGTCAACCTGGCGCACGCCTCCTTCATGGTGCTCGCCGCCTTCCTCGCCTTCTGGATGTTCAAATATGCCGGGCTCGATCCGATCCTTTCGATCCCGTTCGTGATGCCGGTGATGTTCCTGGTGGGGATCGGCGTCTACCGCCTGCTGTTCGCGCGCGCGCTCGCCGATCCGCACAAGCGCGGCGTGACCGTGCTGGTGACCTTCGCGCTCGCTCTGGTTGTCGAGGGCGTGCTCGGCTACCTCTTCAGCAACATCTATCGCTCGACCCGCCCGTCCTATGTGTCGGACGCGATCCTCGTTGGCCCTTATTACCTGCCCGAGGCGCAGTTCTACGCGACAGTGCTCAGCATCGTCATTCTTGGCGGGCTTTGGGCCTTCCTGCACTACACACGCACCGGCTACGCCATCCGCGCGACTATGCACAACCGCACGGCAGCCGAGGTCGTCGGCGTGAATGTCGACCGCATCTCGATGATCGTCTTCGGCATCGGCATGGCGCTCGCGGGCGCCTCGGGATCGATGCTGTCGTTCCTCTTCTCCTTCTATCCGAGCAAGCACTGGGAATGGGTGGCGATTCTGCTCTCCCTCGTCGTGCTTGGAGGAATGGGTAGCCTGCTCGGCGCGCTGATCGGCGCGCTGGCGCTTTCGGTGATCGCGGCGTTCGTAAGCGCGGAATTCGGCCCGACCTGGTCGCCCGTCACGTTCTATCTGGCGCTCTTCGTTATTCTCCTGGTGAGGCCGCAGGGCCTGCTCGGCAAGAAGCCGGAGTTCTGAAATGTCGACCGCCGCAGATACAATCGCCGCGGCCAAGGCGCCTCCCGTCGGCAAGCGGGTGCTGATTTCCGCTTTGCTCCTGGCGGCGATCGCCTTTCCAGCGCTGCAGCTCACGCTAGGCGGGATGAACTACTGGCTGCACATGCTGCTGTTCATCTTCATGAACATCGCGATCGCGTCGAGCTGGAACATCATCGGCGGCTATGCCGGCTATATCTCGCTCGGGCACAACGTCTTCTTCGCCATCGGCGGTTACGCGGCGGCGATCCTGTTCGCCTATTTCGGCGTCTCGCCCTTCATCGCCTTCCCGCTCGCCGGGCTGATCGCGATGGCATTCGGCTTCGTCGTCGGACTGATCACGCTCAGGACCCGCGGGCCGACCTTCATCATCTCCACCATCGCGCTCGTCCTCCTGACCAAGATCCTGCTCGACAATTGGGATTATATCGGCGGCACCAACGGCATCAGCCTGCCGCTGCTCGATCTGCCGGTCGAGTACGTGAAGCTCCCCTTCTACTATTCGATGCTGCTGCTCGCCGTCGGCGCGATCTATCTGTCGTTTCGCATCCGCCGCTCCAAGTTCGGGCTCGGCCTCCGCGCCATCTCGCAGGATGAGGTGAAAGCCGAGGTCGCCGGCGTGCCGACGCGGCTCTACAAGACGCTCGCCTTCGCGCTCTCGGGCCTGTTCATCGGCATGACCGGCGCGCTCTGGGGCTACTACCTCACCTATCTCAGCCCGGTGATCTTCCTGTCGATCCTGGTAGGGGCGAAGTTCGTGCTGATGACCATCCTCGGCGGCCGCGGAACGGTCTCCGGCCCGGTGGTCGGCGCGATCGTGTTCATCGTCGCGAACGAATTCTTCGTGGCCAAGTTCGGTGCGACCGAGCTGAACATCGTCGCGACCGGACTGATGCTGATCGTCGTCCTGGTCTTCTTCCCCGAGGGGATCATCGGCACGCTGAAGAAGACCGGCAGGCTGCCGCGCATGCTCGATTGGGATTGATCGCGGCGGGTCTATCGGAGGCCGAGGAACGGCCGCAGCGTATCCATCAGCAGGTCCGGCGCGTGGATATGTGGCGCGTGGCCGATGCCGGGCAGCTCGACGATGCGACAGTCGAGGAGGCGGCCCGCGAGCTCGCGCCCGAGGGCTGGCGGCGTGGCGCTGTCCTTCTCGCCGACAACGATCAGAACCGGATTGACGATGCGGGTTAGCTCGGCGGAAAAGTCGAGCGTGGAGAGGGATCGAGCCGCGGCCGCGAAGACGGCCGGATCGATGCGCGAAAAGACTTCGCGGCGGTCGGCAACGACATCCGCGTGGGAGGCGACAAAATCCTCGGGAAACATGCGGGCAACGGCGATATCGGCGATGGAAGCCATGCCCTCGCGCTCGGCCTTCTCCGCGAGGCCGCGGAACGTCGCGCGTCCGGCCTCGGGAAACGCCACCGCCCCTCCGAGCAGCACGATGCGGCCGAGATTCGCGCCGTGCCGCGCGGCCATCGTCATGGCGACGAAGCTCCCGAGGCCATTGCCGAGAATATCGGGTTTCGTCGACGGGAGGGCGGCGCAGAGATCGGCGACGCGATCTGCCCAGCCAGCAAGCGGTTCGGCGGGTGGCGACTTGCCGAAGCCCGGCAGGTTCACCAGCGTCAGCCGCCGCTGCGGCGAAAGCCGATCGGCCAGCGCCGCGAATGACGACCGGTCCGTGAGCAGCGAGTGGAGGAGAACCAGGTCGGGCCCACTCCCCATCGTCTCTATGTCGAGCTTCTCCATTTTCGCTCCGCTATGCCTTTCCCGCGCCGCCTCGACCAGGAGATAGGATCGGGGTTATCAATCCCACGGCGTCAGGGCATAAGCTGTCCCCCGTTCACGTCGATGACTTGGCCAATGACGTAGCCGCTGAGAGACGCCGATGCGAGGAAGAGATAGGCGCCGACGCAATCTTCCGGGGTTCCGACGCGCCCCTGAGGAATCGTCGATAAGGCCGCCTGCCAGTGCTCATCAGTCGAGAAGCGCTCATGCAGGCGCGTATGGATGAACCCGGGTGCGACGGCATTGACGCGTATGCCGTGGCCGATCAGCTCCTTTGCCAATCCGCGCGTCACGTTCGAGACGAACGCCTTGGCCGAGCCGTAGAGGCCCGCACCGCCGGACGCCCCGTTCCGCGCCGCGAGTGACGAGGTGTTGATGATGAAGCCGCCGTTCCGCTTGAGCCACGGAATCGCCACGCGGCAGGCAAACACGACGGAGCGCGCGTTCAGGTCCATGACGGAGTCGTAGAACTCCTCTGTGACGTCGCCGTAGGCCATGCGTCCGACCATCAGTCCGGCGTTGTTGATGAGGCCGTCGAGATGCCCGAAGTGCGTGGCGCTCCCGTCGACGATTCGCGCCACCGTCTTGGCGTTCGAGACGTCGCCCTGGACGAGGAATGCCTCGCCGCCCGCGCTCTCGATGTCCTTCACGACAGACTCTGCCTCGCCTCGACTGGAATTGTAGTGCACTGCGACCTTCGCGGATTGCGCCGCGAAGGCGCGGGCGAGCGCCGCCCCAATGCCGGTTGAGGCGCCCGTGATCAGCACGGCCTTGCCGGCGAGGTCCGGGATTATCATGCCTGCCATAGTGCTAGTCATCGTTCACGTGGGTATGGAAGCCCGCTATTTGCGGCTCCGCCACGCGGTCATCCTTAGAAGCCTAGGTATGGCGGTTCAATCGGTCCCATGAGTTTGACACGAATACCATTTTCGCGTCGATGACCGCTCATGGCGC
>CAYTTC010000025.1:0-22555 GCA_964440525.1 uncultured Propylenella sp.
CTTTTCCTTCAGACCACGCAACCGAACAGCCGCGGATATCCGCGCGGGGCTCAAATCACATGAAGAAAGACATCCATCCCGACTATCACGCCATCAAGGTGGTGATGACCGACGGGAGCGAATACGAGACCCGCTCCACCTACGGAAAGGCCGGCGACACGCTCCACCTCGACATCGACCCAAAAACGCATCCGGCCTGGACCGGCGGCGGCCAGCACCTCATCGACCGGGGCGGGCGGCTGTCGCGCTTCAAGTCGAAGTTCGACTCCTTTCTCAACAAGAAATAGGCGCCGAGGTGTCCCGCTAACGAAAAGGCCGGCGCTTCGCCGGCCTTTTCGTGAAGAGTGAGGGGTGAGTGACCGCCACTCACACCTTCGCGCGAAGCGCGGCGGCGAGCTCGCGGAGCTGGGCGTTTACCGGATTGTCCGGCGCCTCCGGTCCGCCGCCTTCCAGGAGCGCTGCGTCGATGCGCTCGACCCGCTTCTGCAGAAGCAGCGAGCGGCTGATGAGCGCGCGGAATGACTCGGGCAGATCGTCCCAGCCCGGTCCGCTCATGCTGGTCGAGAGTTTTTCAAGGCGAATCTTCTTCTTTTCCTCGCGGGCGCGATCGGCGGTCATGTCGCCCTCGCGCACCGAGCGGTGGAGAAGCAGCCAAGAGGCGAGCTGCATGAGCCGCGTGGTAAGGCGCATCGATTCGGTGGCGTAGACGATGGAGGCCGGGCGAGGCAGTTCGCGCGCGGCGGCGCGGCCGTCGCCGTCGAGATAATCGGCGGTCTCCTCGACGAGGCTCATGCCTTCCTTGAAAAGGGTGCGGAAGGTACCCGACTGCGCGTAGGCCTTGCCGAAGGAGATCGGCTCCTTCTTGTCGGTTCGGCGGCGCTTCGGATTGGGGTCCACTGAGACACTTTCCGCCCGGCGGGCATCAGGATGCTGCGCGCAAGAACGCGAGGCCTCACTTCCTCATCACTGTCGCGTGTGGCCAGCGTCACAGCAATATCATAGTTAGGAAATGGTGAAGAAATCCGGCGCGCCGCGCGGCGGCGCACCCGAGGCCCGCCTGGACGACAGGGGCCCTCGCAAGCATGAAAAAAGAGCCGCTCGGGTGAGCGGCTCTTAAGAGTTTACAGGGAGGCGTCAAACAGAGTGGGCAAAGCCACTCGCGTCCATCGCTGGACGGGATGATTAGGCTCCCTAAAGGTTAATTCTCTGTAAACGCGGCGAGCCCGGAGTCGGGTTCTCTTCGGAAAAATGCGCGGGAGCTCAGCGGCGGAAGAAGGACTCGGCCGCCTTCAGGTGCTTTTCCTTTGCCGCGATTTCCACCTCGAGCCGCTCGATCTCGCCCCGATAGAGCGCGATCCGCGCCTTCAGCTCCTCGACCGACAGATCGGCGAGGAGCTCTCCCGGCTGTGCCGTGGCTCGTTTCTTAGGCCGGTCGTCGTCGAGAAAGGTCATGGCGCTCCTCCCGCGCCCAAGAATAGCAGCCGACGCCGTTCAATGTCAGCGCCCTAGGTGGTAGGAATGGCGCTCATTAGGTCGAGGGGGGACAGAAAACATGGCGCGTGCGGCGACCATGCGCGCGGTCGTGATCCGCGAGCCGGGCGGTCCGGAGGTGCTGGAGATCGAGGACCGGCCAATTCCCGTCCTCGGAGAGGGCGAAGTGCTGGTCGCGGTCGCCGCGGCCGGGGTCAACCGACCCGACGTTATGCAGCGAAAGGGACTATATCCGCCGCCGCCCGGCGCCTCCGACGTTCCCGGCCTCGAAATTTCCGGTCTGGTGGCGCGGGTTGCGAATGACGTCACACGCTTCAAGGAGGGCGATGAGGTCGTCGCACTGGTGCCGGGCGGCGGCTATGCCGAGTATTGCGCCTCGCACGAATCGACGACGCTGCCGCTCCCCGAGCCGCTGACGGTGGTCGAGGGAGGGGGAATTCCCGAGACCACCTTCACGGTGTGGCACAATGTCTTCGAGCGCGGCGGCCTTCGGCCGGGCGAGTGGCTGCTCGTCCACGGCGGCTCGAGCGGCATCGGCACGACGGCGATCCAGCTCGCCAAGGCTTTTGGCGCCTTCGTGATCGGCACCGCCGGATCGGATCACAAGCGCGATGCCATCAAGCGGCTCGGCGCGGATCATGCCATCAACTATAAGACGACGGACTTCGTCGAGGCGACGATCGAGGCCTCGCTTGGCCATGGCGCCGACGTCATTCTCGACATGGTCGGTGGCGACTATCTCGGCCGCAACATCGCCGCGGCGGCGCCGGACGGGCGCATCGTGCAGATCTCGACGCTCGCCGGAGCGACGACGACGGTCGATCTGAGACAAATCATGATGAAGCGGCTGACGCTCACCGGCTCGACGCTCCGGAACCGGCCGCTCGCCTTCAAGGCGGAGCTCGCCCGAACCCTCGAAGACACGGTCTGGCCGATCATCGAACAAGGCCGCTACAAGCCTGTCATCGACCGCATTTTCCCGCTCGAAGATGTTGTCGATGCACACACACGGATCGATAGCGGCGAGCATATCGGCAAGATCATCCTGACCATGACGGAATGAGTGGGCTCGCACATGTGGGCGAGGTGCTGGAGATGCACGCTCGCCTGTTTCCTGAGAAGGTAGGTGCGCGAGACCTCGAGCGGGCGATGACTTTTCGGCTGTGGGCGAGCCGCGCCCGCAAGCTTGCCAATGCCCTCTGCGGCCTCGGCCTTGAAAAAGGCGACCGCGTCGCCGTGCTCGCCTACAATTGCCTCGAATGGGCGGAGATCTATGCCGCGACGGCGATGGCTGGCCTGGTCGCGGTACCGATCAACTTTCGCCTCGTCGGGCCAGAGATACGGTTCATCGTCGAGAACTCGGAGGCCAGGGCACTCATCGTCCAGGACGAGCTCCTCGACGCTGTCGAGAGTGTGCGGGCGGACCTTCCGGTCGAGACTTTCATCCTCTTCGGGAGTCGCAGCGCGGCCGGCTACATCGCCTACGAGGACCTCATCGCGAAAGCGACCGACGCGCCCGTGAATGTGCAAGTGGCCGAGTGCGATCCCTGGACGCTCATGTACACGTCGGGCACGACAGGCAATCCGAAGGGTGCCATCCGCAGCCATCGCGCCTGCGCCGCGCTATCTCTTGTGACCGAAGTCGAGATGGCGCTCACGCGGCGCGACACGGCGCTCCTTGTCATGCCGATGTGTCACGGAAACTCGCTCTTCTTCTTCGGCGCTTTCGCCTATTGCGGCGCGGCTCTCACGATCTACAGCCGCAAGAGCTTTGATCCTGAACACCTCGTGCGGACGCTTTCAGAAGGCGCGGCGACCTTCACGTCGTTGGTCCCAACTCACTACATCATGATGCTCGGTCTCCCTGCCGCGGTGCGTGCCCGCTATGACGTGAGCGCGGTCAGGAAGCTCTTGATCTCCTCGGCGCCCGCCCGCCGGGACATCAAGCTCGCCGTGATGGATTATTTCCGTAATACTGGCCTCTATGAAGGATATGGCTCGACCGAGTGCGGTTGGGTGGCGATGCTGCAGCCGGAAGAGCAGTTCTCGAAGCTCGGATCGGTGGGGCGCGAATGCATCGGCTCGCGGCGGGTCAAACTCCTTGCCGAGGACGGAAGCGAAGTGCCAGAGGGCGAGACCGGCGAGCTCTATTCCTGCAATCCCTACACCTTCGACGGGTACTGGAAGCTGCCGGAGAAAACGCGCGAGGCTTTCAAAGGGGACTATTGTACCGTCGGCGATCTCGCGCGGCGAGACGAAGATGGCTTCCTCTATCTCGTCGACCGCAAGACCAACATGATCATCTCCGGCGGTGAGAACGTCTATCCGTCCGAGGTCGAGGGCGTGCTCGGCGGACATCCGAAAGTGAAGGACGTCGCCGTCATCGGCGTGGCCGACGAGAAATGGGGCGAGCGCGTCCATGCGGTGATCGTTCCCCACGCCGGACAAACGCCGGCGTCGGACGAGATCGTGGAGTGGTGCAGGAGCCGGCTCGCGGGCCATAAGCGGCCGCGGTCGGTCTCGTTCATCCGCGACGACGAGATGCCGCGGACGGCGACCGGCAAAATCCTGCACCGCGTGCTGCGCAAGCGCCATGAGGCGCCTGGCGATTGAAGCGCAAGTCGACAAGAGTTGGGAAGGAGGATCGATGAGCGACGGCACAGAGCAGCGCCCGGATCTGAAAGCAGACGATCTCTCTTGTGCGGCGTGGGTCGCGCGCTTTCTCAAGCGGCGCGGCGTCGGTCAAATCTTCGGCCTGCAGGGCGGACACATCCAGCCGATCTGGGATCATGTCGCGCTTCAGGGCATCCGCATCGTCGATGTGCGCGACGAAGGGGCAGCAGTCCATATGGCGCATGCCCACGCGGAGCTGACCGGTCAGCTCGGCGTCGCGATGGTGACGGCCGGGCCGGGTGTGACGAATACCGTCACGGCGATCGCCAATGCATCGCTGGCGCGGGCGCCGGTGCTCCTGATCGGCGGCTGCACCTCGCGGCCGCAGGCCAATATGGGGCCGCTGCAGGACATTCCGCACGTCGACATCCTGCGGCCGGTTACCCGCGCGGCGCGGACGGCGCGTGTGGCTGAGCAGGTCGTGCGCGAGCTCGACGAGGCGGTCGCCCGCGCGTTCGGCGACTCTGGAGAGCCTGGACCGGTCTACGTGGAGATCCCGACGGACGTACTTCGCACGAGAGTGCCGCAGCAGCTCGTTCTCGACGAATGGATGGATGCGAAGCCGCCGCGAGTCCTGCCACCCGATCCGTCGCTCATCGCCGCGGCGGTCGATGCGTTCTGGTCTGCGAAGCGTCCGCTGGTCATCACCGGACGCGGGGCGAGGGGAGCCGGTGCGGCGCTGGTCCGCTTCCTCGACAGGACCGGCGCTCTCTACCTCGACACGCAGGAGAGCCGCGGGCTCGTTCCGCCCGACCATCCGTCAACCGCGGCCGGCGCACGCGCCGCCGCGATGACCGAGGCGGATGTCGTCCTGCTCATCGGACGCAAGCTCGACTATCAAATCGGCTACGGCTCGCCCGCGGTCTTCCCGAATGCGCGCTTCATCCGCCTCGCCGACAATCCCGGTGAGTTGATCGACAACCGCCGTGGCCAGCCGGAATTGCTGGCCGCGCCGCATCTCGCGCTCGATGCGATGCTCAAAACTGCCGGCAACCGCGAACCGGATATCGATGCTGAGTGGGCTGACGGGCTTCGGCGTCGCCACCGCGAACGAACCGCGCCACGCGGCGAGGGGCCGGCGACAGGTCCGGATGGAAAGATTCACCCGCAGGCCATTTTCGACGCGATCGCCGCCGTCGTGGACGAGAATTACATCGCCGTCGCCGACGGAGGCGATATCCTGAGCTTCGCGCGGACGGGACTTCGCGCATCCACCTACATGGATGCCGGCGCCTTCGGCTGTCTCGGCGTCGGCGTGCCGTTCGCCATCGCCGCCGCTCTCGCCATGCCGGGGCGGCAAGTCATCTCGGTCAACGGCGACGGCGCGTTCGGCATCAACGCCATGGAGATCGACACCGCCGTCCGGCACGGCGCGAAGGTGGTCTTTATCGTCTCCAACAACGCCGCCTGGAACATCGAGCGCCTGGATCAGGAGATGAACTACGGCGGCCGTGTCGTCGGCACGACTTTGCGCCACTCCGACTATGCGATGCTGGCGCGGGCACTCGGGGCGCATGGCGAGCGTGTCGAACGCGCGGAAGACCTGAAGCCGGCGATCCAACGCGCGCTCGCCAACCTGCCGGCGCTGGTCGATGTCGTGACCTCGCAGGCGGTTGTCTCGTCCGACGCGACAAAGGGGCTCGGCTTCGTGCCGGACTACCAGGCGCTGACGCCCTGGGACGAGGCGGAAAGGAAGCGGCGCGGGGAGGGCTGAGCGGCCTTCTCCCGAGTTTTCTTGCGTCTCGCCTTCTGGACGAATATATGACGCCTATTCCCGTCATTCTCGACGACGAATACGGCTTTCGGGGCAGCGATTTTCCCCGGGAGCGAACCGGAGGATTTTGCATGGCGACAGCACCGCTCATGCCCAAGGCGACCGCCGTCTGGCTGGTCGAAAACACGTCGCTGACCTTCGAGCAGATCGCGCATTTCTGCGTGCTCCACCCGCTCGAGGTGAAGGCGATCGCCGACGGCGACGCCGCGCAGGGGATCAAGGGCATGGACCCGATCCTGAGCGGTCAGCTCACGCGCGAGGAGATCGAGAAGGCGGAGGCCGATCAGAGCTACCGCCTGAAGATACTGGAGCCGAAGGTGCGGGTGCCGGAGGTGAAGCGCCGCGGGCCGCGCTACACGCCCGTGTCGAAGCGCCAGGACCGGCCGAACGCCATCCTCTGGCTGGTGCGCAACCATGCGGAGCTGAAGGACGCGCAGATCATGCGCCTCGTCGGCACCACCAAGCCGACCATCCAGGCGATCCGCGACCGCACGCATTGGAACTCTGCGACCTTGCAGCCGACCGATCCGGTGACGCTCGGGCTCTGCACCCAGCTCGAGCTCGACATGGAAGTCCGGAAGGCGGCCAAGGCTGCACCGTCGCCGCCCGAGCCGCAGGGCGCGAGGCTACTTTCGGCTGAGGAGACAACGGCGCTCAGAGCCCGCGCCGAGGAGTCGGAGGCATCGTCTAAGCCGGCGTCGGAAGGGGCCGAGCTCGATGCCGACTCGGTCTTCGCCAAGCTGAAATCGAAGGTCGACCCAGCCTGACCGCGCCCCGGCGCGGTCCCAAGAAAAGGGAAAGACCGTGCCGCCTTTCGATTTCCTCGCCGAGCCGCTCTTCTGGATCGTAGCGCTGACGGCGCTTGTCGCGGCGGTGGTGCGCGGCTTCTCGGGCTTCGGGGCGGGACTGATCTTCATGCCGATCGCCGCGGCCACTCTTGGACCAAAGCCGGCGGCGGGCATTCTCTACATCATCGACACGATCCTGATCCTGCCGTTCGTCATCAAGGCGATGAAGCGCGTGGATTGGCCGGACGTGCTTCCGCTCGGGCTCGGCGCGGTCGTCGCGGTGCCGCTCGGCGTTGTCGTGCTCCTTCGTGCCGATCCGGTACTACTGCGCTGGGGCCTGTCGCTCGCGATTCTCGTCTCGATCGGCGCGCTTGCCGCGGGTCTCCGCTATCGCGGCCCGACGCGCGTGCCGCTGTCGCTCGCGGTTGGCGCGTTGGCCGGATTCATGAGCGGGGTGGCGCAAATCCCGGGTCCGCCGGTTTTGATCTACTGGCTCGGGCGGCAGGTGGTGTCCGGCACGATGCGGGCGAACGCCATCGTGTTCTTTATGTTCACCACAGTCGTTTCCGGAATCGCATTTCTCTATGGCGGCATCTTCACCGCCGACGTCATGGCGAAGTCAGCCGCGCTCCTTCCCGTCTACGGGATTGGGATTTTCGCCGGGAGCCTGCTCTTCGGCCGCGCCAGCGAGGCGACGTATCGCTGGATCGCCTATGCGACGATCCTCGCGGCGGCAGTGATCTCGATGCCGGTATTTGGCTAGGCAGCGCCGGGCCGTCTCAGGCCGCCGAGAGTTGGCCGAGCGTCGCCTCGTCGACGTCGTAGTTGGCGTAGACGTTCTGCACGTCGTCGTCGTCCTCGATCGTGGCGATTAGCTTCATCAGCGTCTCCGCCTTGTCGCCGGCGATCGGGGTGAGCGTCTGCGGCTTCCAGATGGCGCGGACGGTCTCCGCCTCGCCGAGCTTCTCCTCCAGCGCTCGTGCGACCGGGTTCAGATCCTCGAAGGCGGTAAGGACGACGTGGCCGTCCGCGTCGCTCGTCACGTCGTTGGCGCCGGCCTCGATCGCCGCTTCGAGCACGGAATCCGCGTCGCCGGCGGAGGCGGGATAGACCACTTCGCCGACGCGGTCGAACATGAAGGCGACCGAGCCGGTCTCGCCCATCGCCCCGCCGTGCTTGGTGAAATACGAGCGGATGGCGCCCGCCGTGCGGTTGCGATTGTCGGTCAGCGCCTCGACGATCACCGCCACCCCGCCGGGGCCGTAGCCCTCGTAACGGACTTCCTCGAAGGCCTCGCCGTCGCCGCCGGACGCCTTGGAGATGGCGCGTTCGATATTGTCCCTTGGCATGGACTGGGCGCGGGCGTTCTGGACGGCCAGGCGGAGGCGTGAATTGGCGTCGGGATCGGGGCCGCCTTCCTTGGCGGAAACGGTGATCTCGCGGGCGAGTTTTGAGAAAAGCTTCGACTTGACCGCGTCCTGGCGACCCTTGCGGTGCATGATGTTCTTGAACTGCGAATGGCCTGCCATAGGCGCGCCCCTGTCACGTGTCGGTCATATCCGGAGGATCATGCCAAGATACAGCGCCGGCCCGGCGGGCGTAAAGCCGTCCGGATTCTCGTCGCGCGTTGTCGGTCACGCCTCTAGAAAGCTGTTGATTCTCCCCGATGGTGGATTTCGAGAACGGCGAATGAACAGCTTCAGATCGACCCTGCTTTTTCCGGCGCTTTTCGCCGCAGTTTTCGCGGTCGCAGCCTGCAGCCCGAACAAGGAGGAAGCGCCTTCACCAGCCAGCGGTCCGAGCGAGCAGGCCCCCGCCACCCTCGCCCGTTCGCCGGAACAGGCGCCTCCACCTGCCAGCGGATCGGAGGAGGAAGCGCAGGAGGCGCCGCCTGTCGTCAGCGGCGCCGAGCAGCCAGAAGCTCCACCAGAGGTCGGCGCCGAAGCGGAAGCACCCGCGCCCACGGTCGTCAGCGGCCCGCTGAAGCGAAGCGATGTTCTTCTGTCCCTGATCTTTTACAGGCCTCCATGGCTCGACGCGTTCCGCGCTTTCCACGCCAACAGGATCGTGTGGACCTATGGCGGCGAGCGGTTGATTCCGGCGGCGGCGGCGCACGGCATTCCCGTCCAATGCTCCGTTCCGTTTTGGGTGCCGAGAGACGCCGCCGACAAGAATGAGATGGCGTGCGTAACTCCTGAGGGAGCTCCGGTCAGCCTGGCGCCTACGCTCATTTTCCCGGACATCAACAGTGACAAGTGGCGGAGCTTCGTCCTGGCCGAGATGGGGAAGCTCGTCGATGCCGGCTGCACGTCCTTTCAGCAGGACGGCCCATGGCTGAACTATCAGCAGACGCTCTTCCGCAACGGCTGCTATTCCGCGGAAAGCCGCGCCGAGTTTGAAGAGTACCTTTCGGGCGGCGCGACCTCAGGCGCTCCGCTCACAGCGCGCGCCGCAGAGCATCCTGTTGCAAAATCGAACGCGGTCGACGACGACTTCGAAGAATTCCAGCGAATCTCGACCGGCCGCTATCACCGATGGCTGCACGACTCGGTCAGGGCTTACGCCAGACAAAGTGGGGCGCCCGTCGCCGATATCATCTTCTCCGGCAATTTTGCCTTCTCGCTGTTGGCGAAAGGACGGTCGGCGTGGCTGCTGCCGGATTTCAGTTTCGCTCTTTCGGAAGCGTTCGGCGACCGAAAGACCATGCCGAACGTGCTGCGCGGCATCGCACGGGAGACGCGCGAAGCTACAGGCGTCAGCGGTGTGACGTTTCCGACCAACGACGTTTGGCTCGATCAGCGTTCGATCGCGACCGCCTATGCGCTTGGCCTGACGACGATCGTGCCCTGGGACGTTCACCTTCCGAAAGGCGCACCCCGCTTCTTCGGCGATCCCACCGACTTCGCGCCGCTCTTCCGCATGGTGCGGACGACGCCCGCGCTCTTCGACGACTATACCGCCGGCGAGGATTTCTACGGCGGCCGTTATGGCCCGGTGCTGCCGGGGCAGGGCACCGTCACCAAGGTGGATCGCTCCGCTCCCGGCCGAACCGCGGTGTCGTGGTCACGCGGCGCTTCCTTTCAGGAGGTCGCTCTGGGACGGCAGATCGTCGTCGGCGGAGTCAAGTACAAGACGATCGTACCGTCGCATGTCGGGCTGATCTATCTGCCGGGCGACGCCGGCGTTTCGGTCGGCGATCCGTTCTACTTCCGCGCTGATCCGGATTCCTATCTTATCTCGGTGCGCCGCAACATGCACGAGCCGGAGAGGCGGGCCGTGCATGTCGTGAGCTGGGGCCAGAAGCCCGTCTCGCTCTTCCTGCATCTTCGGCGAAGCGAGTTCCCGGCGCCGCCGACGAGGCTGGTGACGCCGGCAAATCCCGATCCGACGCCGATCGAGCCGCAGGTGGCCGGAAACTATTACGTCTACGCTGTCGGCAATCCGGTTTGGGCCATCCTCTACTGACGCGGCCTGGCAGCAGCTCCACTAAAAGGCCGGAATGCACGAAAAAAGCCGCGGCCTCCCGAACCGGATTTTCCGAACCGCCGTGATGCTAGGAGCCGAACTCGCCAACCAATTCCTGAGACGCAGCCGAAGCACCGGCAGCCGCGCTCGGAGGAGTCCAGCGCGGCTGCAACGGCGTCTTCGAGATGTGTGTGTTGATGTCGAGCATACGGTGCCCCTCGGGACCAGAATATTTGATCGGGCTCACCGGCCAATCGGGCCGGGAAAGTGCCGGGAAGCTAATTCGCCCCGTCGATTTTTCGGTGCTGTGAATAGCAACGAGCTTCTCGGATCGGCCGCGAACGTCGGCCGGTGAAACCGCTCGGCTGACAATCGTTGTGTACATGCGCTTCATCGGAGTGTTCGGCCTTGAAATATCGATTCGCGCGATGGGGTCGAAGGAGGCGAGCCGGAGCATTCCTTCAAGCGCCACATCGCTTGGTATCCAAGTCGTAGGGATACCGCCGACCGGGTTCTCCAGCTCAGTGTTGAGGAAAAGTGCAGGCTGCGGATTGGAAAATACGCCCGCGGCGAGGACGAACAGGCCATTGCGCTTCAATAGCCGCCGGCAAATGAACAGCCCCTCCTGCGGCAGCATCAGGTAATGTAGCGCGAGGCTCACCAGCACCAGGTCAAAGGAGCCCTCGCCAAAGCGGTCGATCAGATCCTCGATCTCCACCTTGGGATGATAGACGACGCGATCGGCCTTCAGCGCGTCCTTGGCAAGGCGAAATTGCCGTCGGTCGTGTTGGCATGTGGCCTCGATGCGACCGGCTCCCATGCGGTCGAGCACGAAGGCTGCGAGACCATCAAAGGTTCCCATGTCGAGGCAGCGCATGCCCGGCAGCGATATCTCGGTGAAGAACTGGAAAGCCGGAAGAAGTAGATTGTTGGGCCGCCCGGCGGGGTATCTGTAGGAGGGGACCGAGAACTCGCCGAAATCGATGGCGTGAAACCACTTCTGTGCCTCGATCTGTTTTCTTAGAACGCTATCCATCGGATGTCCTTCCCGGTACTGATACGTCGATGCGGCTCGCCAGCCTCGGTGGGGTCATAGGGCGGCCTGGGTCCGTGGTTCAAGCAGTCAGGCCGGCACCGCGGGCTCCAGAGACGGCAACGATCACGAGCGAGCCGTTGCGGGAAGAGGGGGCATGCGGTCTGCGCGGTCGGGGAATGGCCGATCGATCCGCGCGAACGTTTTGCCGGAAGCCTCGGTCCAGCGCTCTCTGAACTCCGCCAACTCCTCGTCGGTCCAGAAATGCCGTGCAAACTTCGTAGAATACATCGCCTCGACAAAGGCGGCCGGGAATTTGGTGCTCTCGAGGACTGACTGATAAATACTGGAATACGGCTTTCTCGCGCTATCGTTTTCCCGTTCGACATCGATCTTGGCGCCGAGTGCCGCGCTGAGCAAGCGGCTCTTCTCCGCGTCGTCCAGGTCAGTGCGCATCAGCAGAAACCGCTCGGTTACGGCGAAGCGCCGCGCCTTGTCGAACGGGATGTCATAGATATCGATCCCAAGGAAGCGCTTGAACTCCTTGTCGAACCAGTGGATGGGAAGAAGGTGCGGGTAAGTCGCGCGAAAGGCGGCAACGGACGCTTCTGCTGCGTTGAGGCTATCGCCGCCTACGTGAAGCTTCTGGAAATATGCAGAAAGATTCCGCGCGATCGGATCGCGAACCATGGAGACATAGATGCATCTCCGAGCGTTTCGGATTTCGTTCTGCCAGGCCATCGTGACGCAGACATGATTTGGCGGGTACTGACCGCGGTCAAGGCGATCCCTAGCCTGCTTGAGCAAGAGCTGTGTGTTGAGCGTGTGAATATCGTGGCAGCGCAGTCCCGCTCGGACGATCGCCCCGGCGACCGAGGACGACGCAACCTTTCCCATCGTGTAAACGACAGGCACTCTCATCATCTCACTCCAACCATTCCCGCGCCGGCGGTTCCGCAATAGGCGGGCGATGATGGAAAGGCAATCAGCCATTTGGGAATCAAGGCCCAGCTAGGATGCCGGCGCGGCGGCGCTGGCGCGGGCTTGCCGGGCCAGCCCGGCTGCCTGCTCGAAGAGTGGCAGAACACGCGCGTGCACGCACACAAGGTTGGTTATGAAACGCCCAGCCCTGCGCCCCTCGGTGCTGAAGAACGAGCAATAACGGTCGGGCTCCGCGGGAGGCGCCTTGGGCCACCCCATGAAGGCGTTTCGCCCCGTCGAGAGCGTGGCTTGCCTGTCAATTTCCCAGTCGCTGGCGATCGGCTTCGTATTCGTGAAGAGCACGTAGTGGGAGCTAAGCACGGTGTAGCCGGCATCGAGAATGAACTTGAGGACCTCCGCCTCGCCACTAAATTCGACGAACATGAAGTCGATCCCTTGGCCGGCGAACAGCCTGGACGCGCCGCGGAGAACTGCGATCTCGGCGCCCTGCACGTCGATCTTCATGGCGACGACGTGCTCGTCCACCGCGCTGTCGATCCTGCAGGTCTCGACTTCTGTCGCCTCGCGCGTATCGCCGGCTTGAAGCACCGACCCGACCGACGAGAAGCCAGCGAACTTCGACCAATACCCCTCTCCCTTCGAGACGATCTTCGGAACATGAAAACTGGCGGTCCCATCGAAATCCATGACCGCCTTCTGAACCAGTGTGACCCGCGGATCCGGCCCGACGTTATTTTTGAAGTGAGGAATGTTCCCGGGAAACGGCTCAAAGGCCGTGACGGGGGATAAGGGACTAAATTTCCGCATGACCTTCGTGTAGTGGCCGACGGCGGCGCCGATATCCAGCATGCGGCCGGCCGGGACGAAGGGCAGCAGCTCAAAAAATCCGTCGCGCATTCCGTGGAAATAGGAGCGGCCATCGTGCACATGCCACACCATCGCGCCCATCCCGTAGTTAGATCTGTCAGCTAGATAGTGTGGGTTAAGACCGTCAGGCAAGGTGGCTGGCGCCTACGGCGAAGGGAAGGCCAGCGTCTGCTAGGCTACGGGATTGGAGAAAAGTCGGCGCACGGTCGCGAACGTCTTGTTGGACGGTGCGGTCCAACGCCGCCTGAAGGCGTCCAACTCGTCTTCCGTCCAAAAATGACGCGCAAAATTCGTCGAATATATTTTTTCGACGAAGTCGGCTGGGAACTTAGCGGCCTCCTGTGCCGCCTGATAGGTGCGGGCATACGACTTCTTCACGCCAACGTTCATCCGTTCGATGTCGATCTCGCAACCCAGTACACGGCTCAGAAGCCTGCTTTTGTCCGCGTCGTCCAGGTCCGTCCGCATCACCACGAATTGCTCGGTTAGAACTCTGCGCCGAACCTTGTCGAACGGCACGCTATAGACATCGACGCCGAGGTAGCGCTTGAACTCTCTGTCGAACCAGGAAGTCGGAAAACGGTGCGGGTAGTTGGCGCGGAATGCCTCGACTATCGCCTTGGCTGCTTTGAGCGACACATCGGCGTGGCGACCGCCGGACACCGGAATGTTTTGGAAATGCGCAGAGAGATTTCGGGCGATCGGATCGCGAACAAGGGAGATATAGATGCACCGGCCCGTGTCGGTAATCTCCCTGTGCCACGCCATCGTAACGCAGACATGGGCGGTCGGGTACTGATCCTTCGTGAGGCGATCCTGCGCCAACTTGAGTATGTGGCGCATGCTGAGGGTATGAATGTCGTGACAGCGCCGGCCGGACCGAGCGATGGCATCGGTGACCGATGACGATGCGACTTTCCCCATCGTGTAAACGACAGGCAGTTTCATTGTCTGCTCCCTGCAAAGGATGTCGGCCGTATTTGTTGCAAGTGACCTCATGATGCAATGAATTTCCGCCGCAACGTTCGCGAGTCCTCGATGCGGGCGGTGCATGTCGTGAGCTGGACGGAGAGGCCCGTGGCCCTCTACCTGCATCTGCGGCGGAGCGAATTTTCGGAGCCTCCCAACATGCTGGTGACGCCCGCCAGCCCAGTTCCGATCCCCATCGAACCGAGCGTCGTCGGAGGCTATTACATCTACCAACTCGGTGGTCCGATCTGGGCGATCCTCTATTGAGGCGAGTGAGCGGGCGGATCCTCCCGCGTTGTCGCGTCGTAGGTGTCGAGCCCGTCCTCCAGGTGCATCCAGAAGAGCTTCGACGTCACGTAGCCGTGGCGGTCCGGGACGAGCCGGTCTGCCTCGTCGAAGAGCCCGGCATGGACGTAGATCTCCCCTTCGAGCTCGTCGTGCTCGTAGGTCAGCGGCGTTCCGCAGTCGGGGCAGAAGGAGCGCACCACATGCTCGGAGGACCGACGCCGCTTTGGCGTGCCCTCGACGGTCAGCTCGTCGGCGCGGAAGCCGGCCCAGACGACGGCCGGCGCGCCGGTCTGCCGACGACAATCGCGGCAGTGGCACCACGAGACTTGGAACGGCTCCGCGGCCGCGGTGAAGCGGATCGCGCCGCAGAAGCAGCGGGCGTGCAGCACGTCACTCATATCGGGTCTCCAAAGTCCGGTTCCGCCGGCGGAAGGCCGGGGCCGAGGCGGAGCGGCGAGAGACCGAGCGCGAGGCCGGTCAGGTCGTCGGTCTCGACGGCCAGCCCCGAAAGCGTCGCCGGCCCGAGCGCCGGCTCCAGGCGCCCGGAGGCGATCTTGGTGGTCGAGCGGCGCAGCGGCTCGTCCTTCTCCATGCCGATGACCGAATCGTAGTCGCCGCACATGCCGACGTCGGTCATGAAGGCGGTGCCGCCGGCAAGAATGCGCCAGTCCGCGGTCGGCACGTGCGTGTGCGTGCCGATGACGAGAGAGGCCTTTCCGTCGAGGAAATACGCCATCGTCTGCTTTTCGCTCGACGCCTCGGCATGCATGTCGACCACCACCGCGTCGCAGCCATTGCCGATGGCGCAGGCGCCAAGCTCGCGCGTGATGACCTGGAACGGATCGTCGAGCGGCGGCATGAAGAGCGTACCCATGACGTTGACGACGAGGACGCGCGCGCCGTTCCGCGCCGTGTAGACGTTGGCGCCGCGGCCGGGCGTGCCCGGCGGATAATTGAGCGGACGCAGAAAGCGTTCGTAGCGGTCGGCGAAAGTGAGCGCCTCGCGCTGGTCCCAGACATGGTTGCCGGTGGTGACGCAATCGGCCCCGGCGCCCAGGAGCGCCTGCAGGATCTCTTCGGTGATGCCAAAACCGCCGGCGGCGTTCTCGCCGTTGATGACGACGAAGTCGAAGCGATGCTTGGCGATGAGGCCCGGGAGAAGCGCAGTGATTGCTGCGCGCCCGGAGCGCCCGACCACGTCGCCGAGGAAGAGCAGCCTCACGCGCCCGGCCCCATTTTTGTGAGATCCGGGTTCTCGATCAGCTCACGTTCGGTGGCGACGAGCGGCAGGCGTATGTCGTGCGGCTCGAGGGGCACGCGCTCCACCTCCTGCGCCGCAAAACCGATGCCGGCGAGGCGGAAAAGTTTTCCGCGCGCCTTCAGGTCGGCGATCGCCATGTCGTAATGGCCAGCACCGTAGCCGATGCGTCCACCCTGCCGGTCGAACGCGGCGAGCGGGGCGATGATGAAATCGGGATCGACGACGGGCTGTCCGGCATGCGGATGCTTTGTGCCGAAGACGCCCGGCTCCATGCACTCCTCGCCGTCGAAGCGGCGAAAAAACATCCGCCGCTTCTCGACGACCGGCATGGCGACGACATTGCCAATCGCTTGCACGTCGTCGATCAGCCGGCGCGGATCGATCTCGCCGCGCATCGGCCAGAAGAGCGACACTGTCTCACCCGCTCTAAGGAGCGGCCGGAGTCGCGCGACCGCCCGTTCCGACGCGGCGCGGCGCTCATCCTCGGTCAGGGCCGCGCGGCGCGCCAGCCCGAGCGCGCGAAGCTCGGCTTTGGTGACGATGGAATCGAGCATTGACGCCGACGGCTCCAGAAAAGTTCGAGCCGCAGGGACTCGGGGGGAGAGGAGTTGCGTGGCCGCCTCGGCCGTTGGAGTTTCGATCCCGGGAACCTACTGACGTAGGTGGGCGCCGTGTGTCCGGACCCACGGGTCCGGTCAGGGACAGCTCCCTAGAGATCGATAAGGCCCCGAGAATTGTACTCCTGACGAACCGTGCAGCCACGCGGATCAAGATATAGGTTGCGGATGCGGATCGGGCAAATGTGAATCGGTCGACGAGAGGAAGAATGACCAGCCGCTACGCCGAAATCTACGAGAGCTGGAAGCGCAACCCCGAGGGGTTTTGGGCGGGCGTCGCGTCGTCGGAGATCGACTGGTTCCGGCAATGGGACAAGGTTTTTGACGAAAACCTCGGCGTCTACGGCCGCTGGTTCGTCGGCGCGGAATGCAACACCTGTTGGAACTGCGTCGACCGGCATGCGGCGAAGCGCCCAGACGCGACTGCGCTCATCTACGACAGCCCGGTCACGGGCCAGACGCGACGCATCAGCTACGGCGAGCTTCTTTCCGAAGTGCAGACGCTCGCCGCTGTGCTGCAGGATCACGGCATCGAGAAGGGCGATCGCGTCATCCTCTATCTGCCGATGATCCCGGAAGCGGCGATTGCCATGCTCGCCTGCGCGCGGCTTGGAGCGATCCACTCTGTCGTGTTCGGCGGCTTTGCGGCGCCGGAGCTTGCGACCCGCATCGACGACGCCAAGCCAAAGCTCGTCATCTCCGCCTCGTGTGGTATCGAGCCCGGCCGCAAGTCGGATGTTTCCGACTTGCTTGTTATTGCAAGGAACTCGGGAACACCCGAGTTCCGCACGGTGCCTTACAAGCCGCTGCTCGACGCGGCAATCGAACGCGCGTCGCATAAGCCCGAAGCCTGCCTCATCCTGCAGCGCGACGCCGAGCGCTGCGGAATGATTTTCGGCCGCGACCACGATTTTTCCGAGGCGATGGCGAAGGCGCGCGGTCGCACCGTCGCGTGCGTGCCGCTCAAAGCCACCGACCCGCTCTACATCCTCTACACCTCGGGCACGACCGGACAGCCGAAAGGCGTGGTGCGCGACAATGGCGGCCATATGGTCGCGCTGAAATGGTCGATGCAGGCGATCTATGGCATCGACCCGGGCGAGACGTTTTGGGCGGCGTCCGACGTCGGCTGGGTGGTTGGCCATTCCTACATCGTCTACGCGCCTCTCCTCCACGGCTGCGCCAGCGTGCTCTACGAAGGAAAGCCCGTCGGCACGCCCGACGCCGGCGCCTTCTGGCGCGTCATCTCCGAGCACAAGGTGGCCGCGCTCTTCACCGCGCCGACCGCTTTTCGCGCCATCCGACGCGATGATCCCGACGGCGCCTTCATCCGCAAATACGATCTCACAAATTTCCGCACGCTGTTCCTTGCCGGCGAGCGAGCGGACACGGCGACGATCGAATGGGCCGAGCAGCATCTCGGCGTCCCGGTCATCGATCATTGGTGGCAGACGGAGACCGCCTGGTCGATCTGCGCTAACCCCGTCGGACTCGGAATCCTGCCGGTCAAATACGGCTCGCCCGGCGTGCCGATGCCGGGCTACGACCTCCGCGTCCTCGACGATTCCGGAAAACCCGTCGCCGCCGGCACGCTCGGCAACATCGTAATAAAACTGCCGCTGCCGCCCGGCTCGCTTCCGACGCTCTGGAACGCCGACCAACGCTTTCGCGACAGCTACCTTTCCGATTTTTCCGGCCACTACAAGACGGCCGACGCCGGCTACATCGACGCGGACGGCTACGCCTTCGTCATGTCGCGCACCGACGACATCATCAACGTCGCCGGGCACCGGCTTTCGACCGGCGCGATGGAGGAGGTTCTTTCGGGCCACCCGGACGTGGCGGAGTGCGCGGTGATCGGAATCGCTGACGCGCTGAAGGGCCAGGTGCCTTGCGGCTTCGTGGTGCTGAAAGCGGGGAAAGCGCGCTTGGGCGAAGAGCTTCAGGCGGAGTGCGTGCAGCGCGTGCGCGAAGCGATTGGCCCGGTCGCCGCTTTTCGCACCGTGCATATCGTAAAACGCCTGCCGAAAACGCGCAGCGGAAAAATCCTCCGCGCCACCATGCGCCAGATCGCGGATGGGGAGACGCCGAGGGTCCCGGCGACGATCGACGACCCGGCGATACTGGAGGAGATTAGAGCCGCGCTCGCCATTCCCCTCCCCCTTGCGGGGAGGGGTTAGGGGAGGGGTGGCGCCGAGCTTCTTGGAAGCCGAGCATCCATAGTCGGCGTCGAAATCGTCCGCCGGAGTGCGCTCTCGCCTTCGAGGTGCCGGATAGGCAAGCGGCCCGACATCATGAAGCTCTACAACAGCAATTTCTCACCCAACGCCTTGCGCGTTCGTGCGGTCGCCGCCGACTCGGAATTCCGCTCGACATCGTCGAGGTCGCGCTCATCAAGGGCGAGAACAAAACCGCCTCCTATCTGGCGATGAACCCGAACGGAAAAGTGCCGGTTCTGGTCGACGGCGATTTCGTGCTGTGGGAAAGCCGCGCCATCGACGCCTACCTGGCGAGCCTCCGGCCAGAGCCGGGGCTCTATCCCGACGATACGAAGAAGCGCGCAATCATCGACCAATGGTCCTACTGGCAAGCCATCCATCTCGGCCCCGCCATGCAGAGGGTCGCGTTCGAGCGTCTCATGAAGTCGAAGTTTGGCATGGGCGAGCCGGACGAGAAGGCGATCGCGGCGCAGCTCAAGGATGTCGACCAGTTTCTGCCGGTCCTCGATGCGAACCTGGCCGACAAGGAATGGGTGGCGGGAAAACTGAGCGTCTCCGACTTCGCCATGGCGAGCACGTTCGTGTATCGCGTCCCCTCCGGCATCTCGCTGGACAAGACTCCGCACGTCTCGGCCTGGATAGAAAGGCTCGAGGCGCGCCCCGCATGGCAAACGGCCGTCGCCCCGCTTCTCGCGACGATGCAGGCTTGATACGTCCCCCTCCCCCTGCGGGGAGGGTTAGGGGAGGGGTAGCGCTGCGCCTCCCTTTCATGTCGTTATCGCTGGTGGCAGTCTTGAAAGTCTGCGCGTCACCTGTCATATTCTACGCGACAGATGACAGAAGGCTCCGATGGCCGATCTTTTTGGGGAGGCTCCGCCTTCGACCGAGGCGATTGGGCTCCAGCGAGTTGTGGACTTGCTCGGCGGCACTCGGATACTCCGGCGGCCGCTGAGGAGCCCGCTCGACGCCCACGAGATGCTTCTTCATGGCCTGCCAGGACGGGCACTGAGCCATCTCATCGACAACCTTGTGGTCATCGAGAAAACCGAGTCACTTGAAAAGGCGGTGGGCATGAGCCTGCGCACTTTTCAGCGCCGAAGAGACGCGCCGGGGAGGCGCCTGAGCCAGGAGCAGAGCGGGCGCACTTGGAAGTTCGCCGAAGTCTTGGCCAAGGCGACGGAGTTGCTTGGATCGCAGGAGGAGGCGGAGCAGTGGCTTGAGCGCCCCGCTATTGGCCTTAATCAGCGGAAGCCGATCGACCTTCTGCAGACGCCCGCAGGCGTGGAGCTTGTCGAGGATTTTCTCATGCAGCTTGAGTACGGCGTCTACGTATGACGCCGCTCCCGGCGGCTCTTGGAGGCGAAGAGCTCGTTGCATGGCGTCTGGATCGCGAGACGCACCGCGACACCTGGGATAGCGGTGAGGGGTCCTACCGGGCCGGCGGACGCTGGAACGGAAGAGGTGTCCGGGCAGTCTATTGCTCGATCGACCCGGCGACCGCCATTCTCGAAGTTGCGGTCCACAAGGGCTTCAAGGTTCTCGACATCGTTGCCCATGTGCTGACTGCGGCGACAATCGCCGAGCCCAGGGGCGTGCACGTTGTCGACCCGGCCGCCGTCCCCAATCCCAACTGGTTGAGGCCGGGTGTCCCGAGTGCCGGGCAGCAGAGCTTCGGGGACGCCTTGCTGGCCGAGCACAAGTTCGTCCTGATCCCAAGCGTCGTTTCCACGCACAGCTGGAATCTCGTGTTCGTTGGAACGGCCGCGGCGGGAGCTTATGCCGTCAGGTTCCAAGAGCCGTTCGCACTCGACCCGCGTCTGCATCCGCCAGAAACGCTCTGAGGCAGAAGTCAGTCGGCACCAAATCCCTTTTCATCCGAAGCGGACAACATTGGCAGGTCAGCGTCCACCTTCAGTCAAGGCGCATGGATTCGACAGTTCGAACGGGGATGCCAAAAACGCGATCCGAAACCCTCCGCGCCACCATGCGCCAGATCGCCGACGGAAAAGAGCCGAAGGTGCCGGCGACAATCGACGATCCGGCGATATTGGAGGAGATTTGGGGGGTGCTGCCTGACGTTAGCAAGGGTCGCCGCCGACCTTCTGCAGGGGCAGGACCTGCCAAGGCCAAGAAGGCTTGCATCCGCAGATCATCCGCACGCCGGCTTCGGCGAATGCCTCGAGGGAGGTCCGCGTCTCGCCCGCGCGCGCACCGCAAGCGAATGCATGACTGCGGATGCCATGCGGGAAAGCGACGCCGGATCTTCGTCTGGCGAGAGTTCGCCATCGACGAAAGCGATTTCTGCGGAAGAGTCTTCGATCTGTTCAGCGATCGTGGTAGAGTGCAAAGTGTGATGCCGATCGGGGAGACGGGGAAGCTCTACCGGACGGCATCGGCGAGGGAAACTGAGGGGCACGCTAGCGGGCGTTTCAGAAATCACATACCTTCATCTGCGTGACGGAGCGGCCGGGAAAGTTAGCCGGCGTCCGATAGAAGGTGGCGAACAGCAGAGGCCAAAGTAGCGTGAGTGCGTGGCGGTAGAGTGCGATGACGAGTCAGGTCTTTCATCTCGTAACGCTGTTGATTGTCGCAGCTGTGAGTATTGTCTCCTGGTATGGCTATAGGTACGAGCCATGCGAGCGCAGAACCGCTCTCAAATGCAATGCGGCGGCCGGAATCTGGTTTCTGTATCTGTTTTGGGCCGGCCCGCCAGAGATCATTGAATCCTCTTTTGTGCGGAGCGGGCTCTTCGTCTTGAGTCTCGCGCTGGCGATCAATGCGCGCCGGCTGCTTCTCGGCGCTGAATTTCTGTCCGTGAAGCACACGGCCGATGCGGCGATATCCTCGGCGCTGCGGTCGGGGGGGCCGATCGACATAAACACGACCGCCGGGCTGCTCGGGGATCGCTCCTTCAATATCTTTCTCGTTCCGGGGCTGCGCAGCCGCTTCCACAGGCGACAGGCCGAGGAGGCGCGTGCGCTAAGAGAGAAGGTCAACGCGGATGCCCTGCTGGTGGAAGCGATCGTGCGGCGCGAGCGGGCGCGGGAAGAGGCAGAGGCGCTGAAAGCGCGGCGCCGCGAGCGGCCGGATGCCTGGCGAGAAGTGTTGACCCGGCGGGTGAGACGTCAGCGCTGAGAGACGGCGTTGCTCTCAGGGAAGGGCGCCCGTCACCGCCCCGCTCCGGCTAGGGCCGCTTGCGCGGCCCAGCGCCTGGCACGTCCTTGGTGAAGAGGTTGCCAAGCGCCATCTGAAGGAGATCGGGACGAAACTGCGGGGGGATTCCTTCGAACTTGCAGGCGGATTGCACCTGATCGACGATGAACTTTGGCTGATAGCTCGCCAGCGGAAAATCGTTCTCCTCGCGCAGCGTATGAATGACCGAGTCGATGATGGCGTCGGGCGCTTCGAGGTCGAAGGCGCGGGAGACTTTGCCGAATATTTGCCGGTACTCCTCATGACTCGGCCCTCCGATCTCGAGCTTGTAGGGAATGCGGCGGAGAAACGCTGGGTCCATCAAGTCCTTCGGGGCGAGATTCGTGGAGAAAATGACGAGCTCGTCAAAGGGAAGCGAAAAACTCTTGCCGGTGTGCAGCTTCAGGTACTCGACACGGCTTTCCAGAGGGACGATCCATCGGTTAAGCAGCGCCTCGGGGCTGACGAGCTGCCGCCCGAAATCGTCGATCGCAAAAATCCCGCCGAGCGCCTTCACATGCAGGGGCGCTTCGTAGAATTTCGCCAGCGCGTTGAAACTCAGATCTAGCATCTCGAGCGTCAGCTCGCCGCCGGTCACGATGAACGGACGCCGGCAAGGCACCCAGCGGTGATCGAAATCCTCACGACGCAATGATCCTTTGGCCGCCTTCTCGCGCTGAATGCTCTCGTGAATGCTGGGATCAAAGACCTTGATGATCTGGCCTTCGACTTCGAAGCAATAGGGGATGTAGATCACGTCGTTGAAAATTCGGCCGATCTTCTCGGCAACGGAGGTCTTGCCGTTTCCGGGTGGCCCGTAGAGGAGAATGGAGCGGCCGGAATTGATGGCAGGACCGATTTGCTGGATGAAGTGATCCGAGACGATCAGATTGGCGAACGCAGTCTCGATGGCGGCGCGATCCACCCGCTCATTCGTGATCCGTTGACTGCGGATGCGATGCGTATAGGCGGCGAG
>CAYTTC010000025.1:22655-41665 GCA_964440525.1 uncultured Propylenella sp.
CCACCCGCTCATTCGTGATCCGTTGACTGCGGATGCGATGCGTATAGGCGGCGAGGGAGACCGGCGCCGGGCCGATATACTGGTTCTGCGCAAGAGCATCGGTCGCCCACTGCCGGCCCTTCTCCGTCAACGCATAGCGAAACTCGGACATTGCCGAGGTGTCCGCGGCGCCGAGCACATCCACGAGCTTGCGATCCTTCGCCTGATCGATGACGAGCTGGAGCGTTCGGGGCGGCAGTCGCAATGAGGCAGATATTTTCGAGGCAGTATCCGCGCTGCCGGAATACATGACCTTGGTCAGGAGGTTCAGCAGATCGGCGATCGTAAGATCTGTCTCCGCGATGGTGCGTGGGGCGGGCGGTGAGGCATGCATGACCGCCTCGAGATCCGCCTGTTGCAGCTTGCCGAGCGCAATCAGGTTTTCCCCGAGGAGACCGCCCTCTACGCCCTGCCGCTCAAGCGCGGCGGCTATATCTTCGCGGGTCACCAATCCTTGGGAAACCAGTATGTCGCCGATAAACATGATCGCCCTTCGTTGGCTAGGTATGTCGGGTCTCGGCCGGCCGCAGACAGCCTAGTTGCGACGGAGAGCGCCTCCGCGAAGAGTGGTCAGCGCGGTTTCAAACAGGGCGATCAGCCGAATCCGGCCTTGCTCGAGAGTCGACTCGATCGTCCCGGGTTGGTCGGCAAGTCGGAACGTGAGGAAGAAATCGAGATCGTGATCTTCCGATGTAACCGCCACGCTCAAACACGCCTTGGTCCGATTCGCGGGTTGCGGCTCGAACTGGATATCCTTCACTGTAACGGTCGTATTCATTCCCCACGCCTCTCGCCACAATCGGCCAGGCGTCATCTTATTGCGCCGAGCCTAAGCAAAATGCTCTCCGTACCGAAGCGATCCGCCGCACGCCTGGTGGTAGTTAAGGGGGTCAGCCGAAATTTGCGCGATTTGTAGAGATCGCACCTGTATTCGCTGCGCCCGCCGCCTGAATCGGCGTTGCGGGCGGGCGGCGAAACCGCGGCCCTCAAACGCGTCCATCAAAGCGACGAAATTGGCGCGCTTGATGGCTAGCGATTCCGCGCTCCTCCGACTGCTTCCCGACGTTGCCGCCGGGATGTCGCGAAATGGCGATCAGGGTTGTCGATCGCGGTCTTTTGAACGGCTTGGCTCTGGACGGCGAGATCTTGCTATGCTACTGTAAGATGCAAGTTGGCGCTGCGCTTGCGCCAGTCAACCAACGCACGCTCTTACCGGAGGTTATTTCAGGATTCGTTCGCCTTGGACGCAATGGAAAGGGCTTTCGAATGAATTCTTCATCCATGGCTCTGATGAGCGCCGTCGCCTTCCTCGCCTCGGTGATTGCAAATGAATGTTCGGCCGACTCGACCGCCACTCAGTTGCAACAGCAGGAACTAGGCATTGTCGATCCCGCCAAACCGTCAGATGACGACTTGGCAATGCAGCCGCCGGGCCTACTGAATGAAATTCTTCTAAGGTATGACCATTTGAACCGGCATTTTCAGCTGATGGATCTCCCGGATGCTGAAGACCAGCTGCAACAGTCTCTCAAGAGGCTGCAAGGGAATCCCCAGACTGTCGAGGACGTGGTCACCTTGTACAAGCAACTGACCGACCTGAGCGGCAAGGACAACGAGTTCTACGGAGAGGCCCGGTGGCGTGCTCTGTATCTGCTCGGGGAGCTACAGGATTCTCGGGCGACGAGCCTGTTGTTCGAAATAGCCTCCACGCCGATGCCTAATCCCGAAAGGGTAGGTGAGGTGAACTACAACGTCGAGTATCGCCTGCGCGCGCGCGCCATTGAGGGGCTGGAGAAGCTCAAGGCGATCGAGCTCCTCATGAAAATATATGACGAGAACGATCTCTTCAGGGGACTTGCTGCGGCAAGCCTCTTTGAACTCGACCTTCCCCCCGAAGGCGTCGTCGAAATCGATGGCATCAAGGTTCTGGGTTACGGAGATCCCAAAGATTACCACGCGGCGAAGGGGTCTCTGGGGGATACGATACCTTCCAGTCGCGAGCGTCCTCCGACCGACGATCAGCGCAGCATCATGCCAAGGTGGCCCACGGATGAATAAGGGGTACCCCTATGAGACATCCAGCGATCCTCGTTGCGGCAGCTCTTAGCCTTGTCCCGCTAGCGCACGGTGCCAGAGCGGCATCCTGCTCGGCCGTGATGGTCACCGAGCCAATTGTCGGCGGATGGTGTTTTCAAGGCTGGGTAGACTTCTTTTGGGATGCCTACGATTTCGACTCGGGCGATTGGGACCAAGGGTTCGGATTCCCGAACGCCTGCGACCGTTCCCGGCCGCTTGGGCGCACGTTCAATGCAATTTACGTCCTGAACTATGCGGACGGCCCTGGTGGCAAATCGACGAGCGACTTTTCCGGCAGCATTCTGCATTGGGGCGGAAACTATTCTATGCGCGAGATCGACGAGCTTGACGCTCGGTGTGGAACCGGAACGAAGCGCGCGCACACGCAGTGGGGTCCGATCGTCGACAACTATACGGAACTCTATCTGCCGTTCTTCTACACCGAAAACGTCGTCGAACGCGCCGGAACCATTCTGCATGAGTCAAGGCATGCGGACTGGTGTGGGCATAACGGAAACGATGGTTCGAACATGTGCCCGGCCGGGTCGGATTCATGCGACGAGAGTTTCGAGGATGGTTGCAGCGGTTTTGGTTCTCCAAGCGGGCGCGGGGCAACGGGCTATCAGGCCCTGTGGATGTGGTGGTTCACGGTGGGTGCAGATGGCATCACCGGCACCGGCACGCGCAAGGCCTTTGCGCGAGACGAGGCCAATCGGATTTTCAACACGATGTTCGACGTCAATCCGTGCATCAACATCACGTCGTCGGGGTCGGTGATCGATACCTGCCCGTAGCGCCATGTCGGCGTTTGCCTAGCCAATCGTCTGCGATGCGCGGGGCGGGGAACGCTCAGACGCGAGGATTTCGACCCGCTGGGTCCCCTGCCGCCGCCCCTTTATCGTCACCGGCGGCGAGCTGACGCTGTCCCCACTCCCTCTCAACGAGGGGAAGCCTGTGCTCTTTGAGAACTCGGGCCGGGTAGGTCGCGGGACGATGACGCGCGCCAACCCTCTCCCTTATGGTCGCTGCTGCCGCGCCTGAATCGGCATTGCGGGCGGGCGGTGCTAAGAGCAGCCGCGCCAATAAGGGACTTGGTATGTCGCTCGAAAACAAAGTCGCGATCGTCACCGGCGGGGCGAAGGGGATCGGCCTCGCGATCGCCAAGCGCTTCGCGGCGGACGGCGCGCGCGTGGTGATCGCCGATGTCGACGAGGATGCGGGGAGCGCTGCGGTCGAGGAGGTCGGCGCGCTTGGCGCGGTGCGCTTCGTGCGCTGCGACGTCGGCGACAAGGCGGACGTCGAGAACCTCGTCGCGAGCGTAGTGCAAACGTGGGGCGCGATCGATGTGCTGGTCAGCAATGCCGGCATCGTGCACAGCGCCGATTTCCTCGAGGTGAGCGAGGCGGATTTCGATCGCGTGCTGCGCGTCAATCTGAAGGGCACGTTTCTCGTCGGCCAGGCGGTGGCGCGAAAAATGGTGGAGCAGGTGAAGGCGGGCGGCGCGCCGGGCGCGATCGTCAACATGAGCTCGGTCAATGCCGTCTTCGCGATCGCGAACCAGGTTCCCTATTCGGCCTCGAAGGGCGGGGTGAACCAGCTTACCAAGGTCATGGCGCTGGCGCTCGCGCCCCACGGTATCCGCGTCAACGCCATCGGCCCGGGCTCGATCATGACCGACATGCTCGCCGCGGTGAATTCAGACCCGGCGGCGAAAAATCGGCTCCTCTCGCGCACGCCGCTCGGCCGGATTGGCGAACCCCAAGAAATCGCAGCGGTCGCGGCGTTCCTCACTTCGGACGACGCGAGCTACATCACCGGCCAGACGATCTATGCCGACGGAGGCCGCCTGCCGCTCAACTATACGGTGCCGGTGAAGGAGGACTAATCCTGACAGAATGTTGTCAGAATACGGCTGCTAAGGTCGAAGCGGATCAGAGGAGTGACGCTCATGGCGCCTGCTGCCAAGAAAATCGGCTTCGTGTTCATCCACGGCTTCGCGGACTGGGAATTCGGTTTCCTTTCCGGCTCAGCGACCGACTGGTTCGGAGCGAGAACTTTCGCGCTGACGCCGCAAGGCGGGAGCGTCGAATCCATCGGCGGGTTCTCGCTCAACGGCCAGCGCGTCACCGCGAAAACGCTTTCGGAGCGGCTCGAAGTCTCCGAACGGACCATCTACCGCGACGTTGCCGATCTGATGGCGTCCGGGGTGCCGATCGATGGGGAGGCCGGCGTCGGCTATATCCTGCGTTCCGGCTTCGACCTGCCGCCGCTGATGTTCACGCGCGACGAGCTCACGGCGCTGACGCTCGGCGCGCGTTTCGTGAAGGCTTGGGGAGGAGCGCGGCTGGCGCTCGCCGCCGAGGAAGCGCTGGTCAAGATCGAAGCGGTGCTGCCGGAGAAGGAGAAGCACGTCGGCGCGGAAACCAATCTTTTCGCGATGGGCTTCGGCCTGCCGGACGAGGTTCGGCGCGTCGTCGACCAGCTCGATATCGCCATACGCGAACGCCGCCGTGTCCACATCGTCTACGAGGCGCTCGATGGCGATGCGAGCGAGCGGGATCTGCGCCCGCTCGGCCTCTATCATTGGGGAAAGGTCTGGACGCTCGCCGCCTGGTGCGAGCTTCGCACCGATTTTCGCAATTTTCGCGCCGACCGGATTTCTGGGATCGCCGATTGCGGCGACACGTTTCGGCATGAGCCGGGAAAAACGCTGCGGGACTTCCTGCGCCGCATGGCCGAGAGCGGTTTCACCGGTCCGCCGGATGCCTTTCGCTGAGCCCGGATCCGCCCCAATCCCACAACCTCCGCTCTGCATTGCCAATACTTGAATATTTTTGTTAAGTTATAGGATCGGCCTGTGGATGGGCCGGTTTGAGGCTCAATCGGGGAGAATGAGAATGGGATTCACCGGCTTTGCGCGCGGAGCGCTCGGTGCTGCGTGCCTCTGCACTTTCGCGCTTTCGACGGCTCACGCGGACCCGGTGACGATCACCGATATGACCGGCCGGACCATCACGCTGGAGAAGCCGGCGGAGCGGCTGGTCATCTTTCCGGTGCCGTGGGCGTCGACCGTCATCGCCTTTGACGGCGGCACCGACAAGCTCATCGCCATGCACCCGGAAGCCAAGATGGCGATCGAGGAAGGCATCCTGGGCCAGTTCTTCCCGGCCGCTCTGGACATCACAAGCGACATTATCGCCGGCGGTGCAGACCGCGGCTTCATGCCCAATGTCGAGGCGGTTGCCGCGCTGCGGCCCGACCTCGTCATCCAATGGGGAAACCGCAAGGATGACGGCATCACGCCGCTCGCCAACGCCGGCATCAACACCGCGGCCATCCTCTACGGCACGGAGGATTATGCCCGCCAGATCATGACGTTGGTCGGCACCGCCATGGGCCGCACGGAAAAGCTCGACCTCCTGATGAAGTGGCGGGACGACACGGCTAAGGCCGTTGCCGACGGGCTAGCCGGCCTCGCCGAGGCGGAGAAGCCCAAGGTCGCCTACTTCTTCTACACGACCCCGGAATTCCAGACCGAGGGCAAGGGGTCCTACATGGACTGGCAGATCGGCCAGGCCGGCGGCTTGAACGCCGCCGCCGAGATCGAAGGCTGGGGCCCGGTCGGCATCGAGCAGATCGCGGCCTGGGACCCCGACGTGATCCTGCTCGGATCGTTCGAGCGCGACCTCAATGTCAGCCGCATCTATGACGATCCGATCCTCGGGGCGACCAAGGCGGCGAAGGCGAAGCGGGTCTACAAGGTGCCGATCGGCGGCTATCGCTGGGACCCGCCGGGCCAGGATTCGCCGCTGATGTGGATGTGGCTCGCCTCGCTGCTGCACCCGGACCGTTTTGCGTTCGACGTGCGCGCCGCCACCGCCGAATGGTATCTCAAAATCTACGGGCACGAGCCGACGCCCGAGCAGATCGACGACATCCTGCTGCTCGAGATGAACGGCTCCGGCGCCGGCTACACGCAGCTCTTCGCCGGCAAATAGGAGAAGCGCCCTTGTCCGCGCCGGCAGCGGCGCTGGTCGCGAAAGGCGGTCGATGGCGGGAGAGCGGCGGGCTGTGGCTCGCCGCCTTCGCCGTCCTGCTCGGCGCGGCGATGCTCGCCGGCATCTGCCTCGGCCGCCTGCCCATCGCTCCGGCGGCCGTGCTCGATAGCGTCGGAACATGGCTCGCGGGCGACCCAGCGGTGACGCTCGAGGAGCGCATCGTCCTGCTCGTGCGCGCGCCACGCATCCTGATCTCGGCGCTTGCGGGCGTCGGCCTCGCGATGGCGGGAGCGGCGCTGCAGGGGCTGTTCCGCAATCCTCTCGTCTCGCCCGACATTCTGGGCATAACCGCCGGGGCCGCCTTCGGCGGCGCGCTGGCGATCCTCATCGGCGAGTCCAGCATGGTCCTGATCGGCTCCGCCTTTGCCTTCGGCGTAGTCGCGCTGCTCCTCGTCGGATTCATCTCGCGCGTCGACGGACGCAGCGACACGATGACCGTCGTCCTCGCCGGCATCGTCGTCGCCGCCATGTTCACCGCGCTCGTCTCGCTCGTGCAATTCGTCGCCGATCCGGATTCGACGCTACCGGCGATCGTTGCCTGGCTGATGGGGTCGTTCGCGTCGACGACCTGGTTCAGGGTGATGGTGGCGGCGCCGCCGATCCTCGTCGGGATGGCCGGGCTGCTGCTCCTCCGCTTTCGTGTGAACGTCCTGTCGCTCGGCGAAGACGAGGCGAAATCCTTCGGCATCCGCGTTCAACGCGAGCGCTGGATCATCTTCCTTCTCGTGGCGCTGATTTCGGGCGGCGTGGTCTCGGTGTCCGGCATCGTCGGCTGGGTGGGGCTGGTGATCCCACATGCGGCGCGGCTTCTGGTCGGGCCCGACCATCGTATCCTTGTTCCGGCCTCCGGCCTCCTTGGCGGCGCCTATCTGGTGATGATCGACACCATTGCCCGCAATGCGACGGCAGTGGAGATCCCGCTCGGCGTGTTGACCGCCGCAATCGGAGCGCCGATCTTCGCCATCCTGCTGCGCCGCGTCTATGTCGCCGAGGCGCGCGGATGATGCGGATGAACGGCGCCGGTGTACGCTATGGCCAACGCTGGATTTTTCGGCATCTCGACTTCACTGCCGAGATTGGCCGCTGCATCGCGATCCTCGGTCCGAACGGACGCGGCAAGACCACGCTCGTCCGCGCCCTGCTCGGCTTCCTGCCACTGACCGAAGGATCCCGCTCCGCGCCTGCCATCGTTGGCTATGTCCCGCAGTCGACGGCGGCGCCGGTCAGCTATCGCGTCCGCAGCATGGTCGCCATGGGCCGCGTCGCCCAGCGCGGCCTCTTCGCCACGCCGACCCGGAGCGACCAGAATGCCGCCGACGCGGTTCTGGCGCAGATCGGCCTCTCGTATCTCGCCGATCAGCGATTCGACCTGTTGTCGGGCGGCGAGCGCCAGCTCGTGCTGCTGGCGCGGGCGCTGGCGACCGGCGCAGCCATACTCATCCTCGACGAGCCGGCGTCCGCGCTTGATCTGCGCAATCAGGACCGGTTCCTGACCGTGGTCGAGAGCCTGAAGGCCGATGGACGGCACGCCATCGTCTTCACCACGCACCTTCCCCAGCATGCGAGCGCGGTGGCGGACGATGCGCTCATGCTCTTCGGCGCCGAGGACCGCGTCTTCGGGCCAGCGGGAGAGGTGCTGAACGAGGCCAATCTCGCCCGCCTCTACGACATTCCAGTCCGCATCGTGACGATCGACGGGCTGACGGACGGGCGGAGCGTGCGCGGCGTCGTGCCTATGTTCGGCGCGTCGAGGGTCGCGTGAAGCGGGCGGCCGTTTTCATCCAATCCGACGACGGGCCGCCGCCGGAGCCGCTGCAGCCGCTGATCGCGGCGGGCTGTGTGCGGGTCGCGCGTCAGGTCGACCTCTCCGAGCGCGATCTTTTGGGCGCCTGCGGCCTCATCACAACCGTCTATCTCGACCAAATCGACTTCGCGGCGCGGCGCGACGCCATCCGGAATTTTCTCGCAGGAGGCGGGCGCATCGTCTTCAACGGGCACGTGGCGCGCCCGTTCGTCGAGGGAATGCGGCCCTTCGTGCCGCTCGCATCGCAGCGTAGAGCCGATCTCGCGCTCGAGCGCCTGACGCCGCATCCCGCGTTCGAGGGTATCCCCGCCTCTGTGCACGCGACGCAGAAAGGCGTCGCCGGCTTCTACGGCCGCGGCCACAACCCGCCGCTCCACGGCGCAACGAGCCTGACCGGCATCGGTCCCGAAAAACTGCCGGTCGACTGGGAATGGCTGCTCGCCGGTGGCGGTGGGCTGTTCGTTCATGCCGGCAATGACATCTGGGGCACCTCCGACGATCCGGAAGTGAACGCGCTGATCGCCGAAAGGCTCGTCGCCTGGTCGCTGGCGGGCCAGACAGAAAGGGCCGCCGCGTGAGCATCCTCGCCGTCAATGGCGGCACCGCCTATCAGATCGAAAGCCTGGAGGGCGCGCGCTATCGCGGCTATTTCGACAGGCTGGTCCGGCCGGAAGACCTGGGCGACATCGAACTCACAGGCTACGGCGCGCTGCTCGTTCCCTGCCGCACGCCGGCGCACCGGCTCATTCCGCATGCCGATCGTTTGCGCGACTATCTCGACCGCGGCGGCACCATCGTCGCCATGGGTGAATGCCACAGCGATCGCTGGCTGCCGAATATCCGCTTCACGCCGACGGAGACGAATTTTTGGTGGTGGCTCGATCCGGCGGGCGATCTCGGCGTTCGCATCGCGGCGCCCACGCATCCCCTGTTCCGTCGGCTTTGCCAGGCGGACCTGGCCTGGCACCTGCACGGCTTCTTCGATCCGCCGGAAGGAGCGGAAGTTCTGGTGGCCGACGTTGCCGGGCGGGCCATCCTCTATGTCGACGAGGTAACGACGCGTGGGCGCCTTGTCGTGACCAGCCTCGACCCGTTCTTCCACCATGGTCACCATTTCATGCCGGCGACGACGCGCTTCCTCGACGGATTCTTAGCGTGGTTGGCCGAGGGTGTCGCGGCGCGATCTCCTTAGTCGTTCATGGCTCGCCAGGGTGATGGCGTTCGCCTAGCCTGCCGCGCGTGAGGCAGGCGATTCGCATCATCGGCATCGATCCCGGTCTCCGCCGCACCGGCTGGGGCGTCGTGGAGAGTCTTGGCTCGCGGCTATCTTTCATCGCCGCCGGCACGATCCTTCCCGTTGAAACTCTGTCACTGGGCGAACGCCTTTGCGCGATCCACGATGCGCTTCAGCAGGTGATCGAATCATTTGCACCCGACGAGGCGGCGGTGGAAATGACCTTCGTCAACCGCGACGCGGCGGCGACTCTGAAGCTCGGGCAGGCGCGTGGAATCGCGATGCTGGTGCCGGCGCGGGCGGGCCTGATCGTGGCCGAATATGCGCCGAACGCAGTGAAGAAGGCGATCGTTGGCGCCGGTCACGCCGAAAAACGGCAGATCCGCATGATGGTCTCGGTGCTGCTGCCGCGCGCCGAATTCGACACCGACGATTCCGCCGATGCGTTGGCGATCGCCATCTGCCACGCGCATCATCGCGGGGCGATGGCGCTGCGGATTCGGGACTCGGCAGCTTGAGTTAGTTGCCATATTGTTCTATTCTTACCAAGGCAGGTAAGATCGATGAAGAACGTTACTGTCGTGACTTCCAAGGGCCAGATCACGATTCCGAAGCACATTCGGGACCGAAAAGGCATTGCCGCGGGGACGCGGATAGAGGTCGCCGAAAAGGACGAAGACATTGTCCTGCGGAAGGCCAAGCGATCGAGGGATCCGCGCGCCAAAAGGGATGTGGAGTTCGACGCCTACCTGGAGCGCATCACCGGTAGCATGGACATCGGAATGAGCACGGACGAGTTCATGGAGCTTTTGCGCGGCGAATGAGCGACACCCTCGTCGACTCCAACGTGCTTGTCGACATTCTCCACGATGACCCGGATTGGGAGAAGTGGTCGGCGAAGAGGTTGCGGGCTGCGCGCGTTGCGGGAAGCCTGGTTATCAATCCGCTGATCTATGCTGAAATCTGTGCCGGATATCCGACTCAGCGCCACACCGATCAAGCGCTCACCTCCTCCATTTACAGACGCGAGCGCCTGCCATGGGACGCAGCCTTCAATGCGGGCCGGGCATTCGTTGCGTATCGCCGGGCAGGGGGAACGAAGCGCTCCCCACTGCCCGACTTCTATATCGGGGCGCACGCCGATCTAAGAGGGTACGTTCTCCTCACTCGCGACCCGACGCGCTACCGCCAATATTTCCCCACCCTGAAGATTATCGCGCCGGACAGTCATCCATGATCGGCAAGCTCACCGGCATCGTCGATAGTTTTGGGACCGACTGGGTCATCCTCGACGTGAGCGGCGTCGGCTACCACGTTTTTTGCTCGGCGAAGACGCTGGAAGCGCTCCCGGCGCGTGGCGCGGCGGCGACGCTCTTCATCGAAACGCAAATCCGCGACGATCAGATCCGGCTCGTCGGCTTCATGTCGGAGGTGGAGCGCGAGTGGTTCAAGCTCCTGCTCACGGTGCAGGGCGTTGGGTCGAAGGTCGCGCTCGCCGTCCTTGGAACGCTGAACGCGTCCGAGCTCGCCTCGGCCGTCGCGCTGCAGGATAAGGCGATGATCGCGCGGGCGCCGGGCGTCGGGCCAAAAGTCGCGGCGCGCATCGCCGCCGAGCTGAAGGACCGTGCGCCTGGGATATCCGGCATCGACGCCGGGGTGCTCCGGTTGCAGTCAGAACTCGGCGACAGAATCGCGCCCCGGCCCGCGGCGGAGGCCGTCTCGGCGCTGGTCAATCTCGGCTATGGACAGATGCAGGCGTCGGCTGCGATTGCGGCCGCGATGCGCGAGGCGGGAGAGGGCGCGGAGACGGCGCGGCTGATCCGGCTGGGCTTGAGGGAGATCGGGCGGTGAGCGCGGAGCGCCTCGTCGCCGCCGCGCAACGCGGTGAGGATCAGGACGGAACGTTGCGCCCGCAGCGGCTCGCCGACTTCATCGGGCAGGCGAACGTTCGGGCCAACCTCAAGATCTTCGTCGAGGCGGCGCGCGGGCGCGGCGAAGCGCTCGATCACGTGCTCTTCGTCGGTCCGCCAGGACTCGGCAAGACGACGCTCGCGCAGATCGTTGCGCGCGAGCTCGGTGTGAATTTTCGCGCCACCTCCGGCCCGGTCATCGTCAAGGCCGGCGATCTCGCGGCGCTCCTCACCAATCTGGAGGACCGCGACGTCCTCTTCATCGACGAAATCCACCGCCTCTCGCCCGCCGTCGAGGAGATCCTTTATCCGGCGATGGAGGAGTATCAACTCGACCTCATCATCGGCGAGGGGCCGGCGGCGCGCTCGGTCAGGATCGACCTGTCGCGCTTCACCCTGATCGGCGCAACGACGCGGCTCGGGCTCCTCACCACGCCGCTCCGCGATCGCTTCGGCATTCCCATCAGGCTCGATTTCTATACCGACGCGGAGCTCGAAACGATCGTCCGCCGTGGCGCTCGCATCCTCGGTGCGCCGATCACCGATTCCGGCGCCAAGGAGATTGCTCGCCGCTCGCGCGGCACGCCGCGCGTTGCTGGCCGGCTCCTGCGCCGCGTCCGCGATTTCGCCGCCGCCGACGGAACCGAAGCGATCACCGACGCGCTCGCCGACAAGGCGCTGTTGGCGCTGGAGGTCGACGCGCACGGCCTCGACACGCTCGACCGCCGCTACCTCGTCATGATCGCGGAAAATTTCGGCGGCGGGCCGGTCGGGATCGAGACGATCTCGGCGGCATTGTCCGAGCCACGCGACGCGATCGAGGACATCGTCGAGCCTTACCTCATTCAGCAAGGCTTCGTGCAACGCACTTCCCGAGGGCGGCTCTTGACGCCGAAGGCCTTTGCGCATGTCGGAATGGCAGCGCCGTCCGCTCCGAGCGCGGCGCAGGCCGGTCTCTTCGCCGACGATCAGGATGTCTGATCGAGATGCGATCTCCGGCCGATTGACCTCGGCCGGCCACGAGCTGCACCAGCGCGTCTATTTCGAGGACACGGATTTTTCCGGCCGGGTCTATCATGCGCGCTATCTCCATTTCATGGAGCGTGGGCGCTCCGACTATCTCCGCCTGCTCGGCATCCATCATCGGGAGCTTGTGGAGAAGGGGCTCTCCTTCGCGGTCAGCCGCATGGAGATCCAGTTCCTCAGCCCGGCTTCGATCGATGACGTGGTGACGGTGCGAACCGCAACGCGCAAGACGAGCGGCGCGCGCGTTGTGCTTCAGCAGGAGATTCTGAGGGGTGACGAGCGTTTGGTCGAGGCGACGGTGACGGTCGCGCTGGTTGGTCGGAAGGGGCGAGCGCTCAGACTGCCACCAGACGTGCTCGCCGCGTTTTCAACTAGCATCGCCGCAGCCAAGTGAGCCCTCCAAATCGCCCCCGAACGCCGCGCAAATGTGCTGGATTTCGACGTTTCCGGTTGCCTGGCATCGTCTTGATCATCACGATGCATTAACCCTAAGGTGATCTCTCGCGAGACAGGGCAAGACGTTGCCAAGCCGCGCTTTGGTCACATTCGGTAGCCACAAGCCGCCACAGATCGGAATCGGGCGATCCCTCTCATGGATTCTGAAGTCTTACAGACCGCATTGGCCGGGCCGGCGGGGAGCTTCTCCCTGTTCGCGCTGTTCTGGCAGTCGCATATCGTCGTCAAGCTGGTGATCATTGGGTTGCTCGTCGCCTCGGTCTGGTGCTGGGCGATCATCGTCGACAAGCTCGTCCTCTACGCCCGCACCAAGCGGCACATGGACCAGTTCGAAACGGTCTTCTGGTCGGGCCAGTCGCTGGAGCAGCTCTATCAGCAGGTCTCGGCGAAGGATTCCTACGGCATCGCGGCGCTGTTCGTGGCCGCCATGCGGGAGTGGAAGCGGACCTACGAATCCGGCGTCCGCTCGCTGCATGGACTGGGCGGCCGCATCGACCGGGTGATGGATGTGACGCTGGCGCGCGAGGTGGACCGGCTCGAGCGGCGTCTTCTGGTGCTTGCGACCGTCGGCTCGTCAGGGCCCTTCATCGGTCTCTTCGGCACCGTTTGGGGGATCATGACGTCGTTCCAGGCGATCGCGGTCTCGAACAACACCAACCTCTCGGTCGTCGCCCCCGGCATCGCCGAAGCGCTTCTCGCCACTGCGCTCGGACTGCTTGCCGCCATTCCGGCGGTCGTCTTCTACAACAAGTTCTCCGCGCAGGTTTCGCGGCTGGCGACGCGCATGGAAGGATTTGCCGACGAATTCGCGGCGATCCTGTCGCGCCAGATCGACGAACGGAACGCCGCCTGATGGCTGTCGTTCCGGCATCGGCCGTTCCGACAGGGCGCCGGCACAAGGCGCGGCGGCGCCATCTGCCGATGGCCGAGATCAACGTTACACCCTTCGTCGACGTGATGCTCGTCCTGCTCATCGTCTTCATGGTGACGGCGCCTCTGCTCACGGTCGGCGTGCCCATCGACTTGCCCGAGACGCAAGCCAAGCAGATGGAAGGCGACAGCGAGCCGATCACCGTCTCGATCGGCGCCGACGGAAAAATCTTCCTGCAGGACGAGGAGGTCGATGTCGACAAGCTCGTCGCGACGCTCCAGGCCATCGCGCAGAACGGCGTGAACGAGCGCGTCTTCGTGCGCGGCGACAGGAACGCGGATTACGGCACGATCATGCGGGTCATGGGTCGGCTCAACTCCGCCGGCTACAAGCGAATCGGCCTGGTCACGCTCGAGGAGACGGACAGCTGAGCGATGCGAGCCGGACTCACTGTCTCCATCGTCGGCCACGCGGCCATTCTCGGTTTCGGCCTCATCGCCTTTCCTGAGTCGCGCCCCTTCCAGGCGGACGACATCGAAGCGCTCCCGATCGAGCTCGTCTCCATCGCCGAGGTGACGGACCTTCTGGCGGGCGACAAGGCGTCCGAGGTGCTTCCGGAGGAGACGCCGCAGCCGAAGCCTATTGTTGAGGCCGAGGCGCCGGCGCCGGAGCCGGCCGAGGAGCCTGCGCCGAAGCCGGTCGAGACTACGCCCCCGTCGCCTCCGCCCCCGCCGCCAGCTCCCGAACCCGAGCCCTTGCCCGAGCCGCAGCCCGAAGAGGTCGCTGCCCTTCCCGAGCCGTTACCGGAAGAGGTGCTGGAGCCAGCGCCAGTCGTTCCCGTTGAACCAGCGCTTCCCCGGCCGCGACCCGATCTGCCGAAGCCTGTCGCCGAGCAGAAACCCGCGCCTCGGCCGACGATCGCGGCGCCCGAGACGCCGCAGCCGGAGTTCAATCCCGACGACATAGCCGCTCTCCTCAACAAGCAGGATCCCGCCGGCGGCGGCGACCCGGTGCCGGCCACCGAGCCGCAGACGATCGGCTCGATCGAGGGCCGGCCCGAGGCGGCGATGACGCAAAGCGAGATCGAAGCGCTCAAGGCCCGCCTCTATCGCTGCTGGAATCCGCCGGTCGCCGTGCGTGAGGCGGGGACGTTGGTGATCGAGGTACGGATCAGCCTTCTGCCGGATGGAAGCCTCGCCGGGCAGCCCGTGATCGTGGGCGTCGGCCAAGCGAGCGATCCGCTGGCGCGGGTCGCGGCCGAAGCGGCGATCCGCGCCGTCGTCCAGTGCGCGCCCTTTGGCGACATACTCCTGCCCGAAAACTATGCGCTTTGGAACCAGATCAATTTCGTATTCGACCCGCGACTAATGCTCGGTGGGTAGATTGGGGAGCCTCCATTCATGAAACTTGCGAAGCCGGCATTTCTGTTGCTCCGCGTGACCATTCTGGTGGCCGTCGCGATCCTGATTGTTGGGGTCGCCGGCAGGGCGATGGCACAGCTCCGCGTCGACATCACGCAGGGCAACATCCAGCCGATGCCGATCGCGATCCCGCCCTTCGTCGGCGCCGCCGGCAGCGTGGACGAGCTCAGCCAAAACGTCGCGCAGGTGATCACCGCCGATCTGAAGCGCTCGGGTCTTTTTGCGCCTGTCGATCCTTCCGCCTTCATCGAGCCGTTGGTGCCGCCGAGCGTGACGCCGAATTTTGCCAATTGGCGCCCGCTCAACGCTCAGGCGCTTGTCTCCGGCGGCGTCAGCACGACCGGCGATGGCCGGATCATGGCCGAGTACCGGCTGTGGGATGTCGTCTCCGGTCAGTATCTCGTCGGCAAGCAGTTCTTCGCGTCGCCCGACAATTGGCGCCGGCTTGCCCATATCATCGCCGATTCGATCTACGAGAGGCTGACTGGCGAGAAGGGCTATTTCGACAGCCGCATCGCCTTCGTCGACGAGACGGGAGGCAAGGCGCAGCGGGTCAAGCGCCTCGCCATCATGGATCAGGACGGGGCGAATGTGCGGATGCTCACAGATGGCGGCGATCTGGTGGTCACGCCGCGCTTCTCGCCGTCGCGGCAGGAGCTTGCCTACGCGACTCTGGCGAGCGGCGACTGGCACGTCTATCTCCTCAACATCGAGACCGGTCAGCAGGAGAGGATCGGCAATTTTCCCAACATGGCCTTCAGTCCGCGGTTCTCTCCCGACGGCCAACAGGTCGTGCTGTCGCTGCAGCAGGGGGGCAACGCCAATATCTACAAGATGGACCTGCGGACGAAGCAGATGACACGCTTGACCGAGTCGCCTTCGATCGACACGGCGCCGTCTTTTGCTCCGGACGGTACCCAGATCATCTTTGAATCGGATCGCGGCGGCGAGCAGCAGCTCTATGTCATGGGCGCCAATGGCGGCCCGGCGAACCGCATCAGCTTCGGCTCCGGCAGATACGGCACGCCGGTCTGGTCTCCGAGGGGTGACCTCGTCGCGTTCACCAAGCAGGAGGGCGGCTCGTTCAAGATCGGCGTGATGCGGCCCGACGGATCCGCCGAGCGAATCCTGACGGAGGGTTTTCACAACGAGGGGCCGACCTGGTCGCCGAACGGCCGCGTGCTGATGTTCTTCCGCGATACAGGCGGGCCGAGCGGCGGTCCGCAGCTTTGGTCGGTCGACATTACCGGCTACAATGAGCAAATCGTGCCGACGCCGAGCTTCGCTTCGGATCCGGCGTGGTCGCCGCTTCTCAGCTGAGCGGCCCGGCGCACGAAGTGTTAACCTTAAGCCTTGACGGCGGCTTAACCGTCACATGGTTACTGCTTCGCCAAGCATGTTGGGTAGGGAGTTTTGGGTAATGCCATTCAGCTTGTCCGTCGGACGAATCCTCGCGGCTGCCATGATTGCGGTGGCGCTCGTGGCTGGTGGCTGCGCCAATCAGCAGAAGGCTCTCGAGGGCGGGGTCGGCGCGGCAACTCCGGGTAGCCCGCAGGAATTCCAGGTCAGCGTCGGCGACCGCGTGTTCTTCGAGACCGACTCCTCGGCGCTCACCGCGCAGTCGCAGGCGACGCTCGACCGACAAGTTCAATGGCTCACGCAATATTCGCAGTACGCCTTCACCGTGGAAGGCCATGCCGACGAACGCGGCACGCGCGAATATAACCTCGCCCTCGGCGCCCGCCGTGCCAGCGCGGTTCGCGACTTCATGATCGCGGGTGGCATTCCCGCCAATAGGATGCGCACGGTCTCCTACGGCAAGGAACGGCCGGTCGCGGTCTGCGACGACATTTCCTGCTGGTCGCAGAACCGCCGCGCCGTCACGGCGCTCGACAGCGCCGGCTGACCGAAAATCGCTCCGATCGACCGAAGCAAGGTCCGCTAAACCTGCGGGCCTCTTCAATTTCACAGATGCGTCGAAGTTTGGCCGAATTGCTCGTGCGGGTGTAGGAATATCGTAACGCCCGGAGTTCGATCCATGATGCGCGCTTGTTTCGCCCTGCTGATCTCGGTCTGGCTGATCGCGCCCACCGCCGCGCAGACGCAGGAAGAGGGCGAGATGCGCCTCTACATCCAGCAGCTGGAAGAGCGCATCCGCCAGCTCACCGGCGATAACGAACGCCTCTTCTATGAGCTCAATCAGATGCGCGTCTCGCTTGGTCAGCCGCCGCTGCAAGCGGGTCCGCAGCAGACCGGGGCAGTGAACGGCGTGGCTCCGAACGTTGGCGATACCGACGTGCAGGTCGGCGCCAATCTGCCCGCCGGTGTGCCGCCGCAGGAGCTTGGTTCGATCTCCGTCTCGCCCGACGATCCACTGATCGCGCCCGATGGCGTCGACGAGAGCGCGCCGGTCGACCTTTCGACTTTGGCGGGCGGCGTGGCGGGGGAGCTCGTCGGTCCCGCTCCGGCGACGGGCGTGGTTCCCGCACCGGGCGTCGATCCTGATCTGCAGACGGCCGGCCTGCCCGCGGCGCCGGCGCCGACCACCGCCCTCTCCGGCTCGTCGCGCGACGAATACGACCTCGCCTACGGCTATATCCTCACCGGCGACTACGACCTCGCCGAGGAGACCTTCAAGACCTGGCTGGCGTCGTTTCCGACCGATCCGCAGTCGCTCGACGCGCAATTCTGGCTGGGGGAAAGCCACCTCCAGCAGGGTGAATACCGCGACGCGGCCAACGCCTTCCTCGCCGTCTACAAGACGGCGCCGGACAGCACCAAGGGACCCGACGCGCTCATGAAGCTTGGCGTGTCGCTTTCCGCGCTCGGCGAAAAGACCGCCGCTTGTGCCACCCTGGCGGAACTCGGGCGGCGCTATCCGCAGGCCTCCGAGACGCTGATGAGCCGCGTCCGTGACGAGGAAGCACGCGCCGGCTGCTGACGCGGGCGCGCTCGATCCGTCGAGCCTTTTCCGGCTGCTCGCCGGACGGCGAGGGCTGATCCTCGCGGTTTCGGGCGGGCCGGATTCGACCGCCCTGATGCTTCTCGCATCGCGCTGGCGCGACCGGCCTCCGGTGCTGGTTGTCACCGTCGATCACGGGCTGAGGCCGGAAGCCGCGGATGAAGCGCGCCTCGTCGCGGAGAACGCCGAGCGGCTCAAGCTTCCATGGCGGATCATGACTACGGCCGAGCCGCGAACGAACGGCAATCTGCAGGATTGGGCGCGCCGGGCGCGCTATCGCTGCCTCTCAGCCGCCGCTCGTGAGGCTGGGTTCGACACGATCGTCACCGCGCATCACGAGGACGATCAGGCCGAAACCTTTCTCCTCAGGCTGGCGAGAGGGTCGGGGGTCTACGGGCTTGCCGCGATGCGGGAGGAGGAGACGCTCGACGGCATCGCGCTGGCGCGGCCGCTTCTTCGAGTTTCGCGTGAGACGCTGGGAGGGATCGCGGCGGAAGGCGGGCTCAAGACGGTCGCCGATCCGAGCAATGTCGATCTCCGCTTCGACCGCGTCCGCATGCGCGCTCTGATGCCGCAGCTTGCGGAGCACGGGCTCGATGCGACGCGGCTCGCGGAGACTGCCGGGAGGCTGGGACGGGCGGCCAAGGCGCTCGATCACTACGCCGGCGCGTTCCTCGAGGCGCATTTCGAGGCCGATCCTTTCGGCGTCGTAAGCGGTCCCGCCGGCGCGTTCGTCACGGTTCCCGAAGAGGTTGGGTTGCGCGCGCTCGCGCGCGTTCTGAAGGCGGTTAGCGGCGCCGATTACACCCCGCGGCTCGCGAGCATCGAAGCCCTGCGCGAGGCGATTCTGGCGATGCGCTCGAGCGACAGATTGAAGCAGACGCTCTCCGGCGCCGTCGTAACCGTCGCGCTGGAAAGGCTTACGGCGCATCGCGAATGGGGCCGCAACGGCCTTGCGGATGTTGCCACTTCGGCCGGCGCGATTCTCCTTTGGGACGGGCGCTTTCGCGTCGAGATTCCGCGCATTGCGGGCGCGCTCAGCGTCGGGGCGCTTGGCCGGGCGGAGCGTCCGCTGCGATCGATCCTCGCGGGGCGCGGCGCCCTGCAGACGCTTCCTGGGCTGTATCAGGATGGGACGCTTGTCGCGGCGCCG
>CAYTTC010000026.1:0-41136 GCA_964440525.1 uncultured Propylenella sp.
CGGAGCTGTTCGCCGTAGGTGATTTTCGTGCCAGCACATTCGACGTGGCGCACACCCTTCCGATCGACGATGAAAAGATGATCGCCGCCGGACCGTCCCGCGATATCGACATATTTCCGTAGCTCGATCGAGCCTTGAGTGCCGAGAATGAAGAGGCGCCCGTCTCCCCAGACCGGCAGGCCGTCCTGCGTGAACCAGTCGACCCGGACGAAGCCCGTCGCCTGATCGGACGCAAGCAGCACCTGGCCGAAATCCTCGAATTCCGGCTTTTCGGGGTGGTCGAAATTGGCAACGCTGCTCGCCACGATCTCGGCTTTCTCGGCTCCGGTGAAAAACAGGAACTGTTCGACCTGATGCGAGCCGATATCGCACAGGATCCCGCCGGTCCGCTCACGCTTCCAGAACCAATCCGGGCGCGCGTAGTTGCCGATCCGATGGGGCCCGAGGCCGATCGTCTGCAGCACCCGGCCGATCGCGCCCTCCTTGACCAGCGCGCCGGCGGCGATGGTGGAAGGCTGAGTATAGTGCTCCGAATAGAGGATTGAGAGGATGCATCCGGTCTCGCTCTGCACCTGGCGAAGCTCGGCGAGTTGCTCCAGCGTCGTCGCGCCTGGCTTGTCGAGCATCACGTCCTTGCCGTGCCGCATGGCGCGGACCGCCATCGGTGCCCGCTCAGCTAGAATGCCCGCGCCGATAACGAGCTTGATCTCCTGATCCTCCAGGATTGCGCCCTCGTCGGCGACGCGCTTCGCATCGGGGAAAGCCTTGGAATAGGCGGCGGCGAGATCATCCTCCGGGGCGTGGAAGGATTTCAGCCGGCAACCCGCGTCGAGCATGACGCGCGTCTGGCCGTAGATGTGGCCATGGTTGAGGCCGATGGCGGCGAAGGCGAAGCCCGGGGAAGCAGTCATGGCCCTGCGGATCTCGGTGGTTATGCGCTCAGCGCTTGAGGGCGCCGAGCGCGATGCCCCGGATGATGAGCCGCTGGAACGCCAGGAAGGCGATGAAGACCGGCGCCAGCGACAGAGCCGACATCGCAAACATCTCTCCATAAAGCGACTCGCCGCCGCTCGAATCGATAAAAGCGCGCAGCGCAAGAGGCACCGTGTAGTCGCGCATGTCGTTCAGATAGATCAGCGGCCCCAGAAAATCGTCATAAGTCCAGATGAAGGAGAAGATTGCTGCGGTCGCCAGCACCGGCGTGGAGAGCGGCAGCATGATGCGCCAGTAGATGCGCCACGGTCCGCACCCGTCCATGATCGCCGCCTCGTCGATCTCGCGCGGGATGCCGCGGAAGAACTGCACCATCAGGAAGATGAAGAAGGCGTCGACTGCCAGGAACCGTGGCACCACCAGCGGCAGGTAGGTGTTCACCCAGCCGAGCTTCAGAAACAGGATGTACTGCGGCACCAGCGTCACATGATAGGGCAGCATCAGCGTCCCCATCATCATCGCGAACCAGAACCACTTCAGGCGGAAATTGAGCCGCGCGAAGGCAAAGGCGGTGAGCGAGCAGCCGATGAGGTTTCCGATCACCGCTAGGCCGGAAATGACGAACGAGTTCGTGTAGAAGGTCGTGAAGCTTACTCTGAGCGCATGCCAGCCGCTCGTGTAGTTCGAGAAGTCCCAGGTGCCGGGGATCAGCCCCGGCTCGGAGAAGATCAGGCTTTCCGGCTTGAACGAGCTGCCGATCATCCACAGGAGCGGATAGAGCATGACGAACGCAGCCAGGATCAGGACCCCGTGCCGGATGATCGGGCCCCCATAACGCGCATTCCGTCCTTCGCCGATCGTCGCCATCTACCGCCCCTCGTCCTCATAATAGACCCAGTAGCGCGACGTGAGGAAAGCGATCGCAGTGAAGATGCCGATGATCACGAGCAGTAGCCAGGCAAGTGCGGAGGCATAGCCCATGCGAAAATTCTCGAAGGCCTCGATGTAGAGGTAGAGGGAATAGAAGAGGGTCGAATCGACCGGGCCGCCTCTGCCGCCGGACACGATGAAAGCCTGGGTGAAGGCCTTGAAGGCCTCGATCGTCTGGAAGACGAGATTGAAGAAGATCACCGGCGCAAGCAGCGGCAGCGTGATCCGGAAGAACTGGCGAACCGGTCCCGCGCCATCCATCGAGGCTGCTTCGTAGAGATCCTGCGGGATCTGCCGGAGCCCGGCGAGAAAAATGATCATCGGCGATCCGAACTGCCAGACGGCGAGGACGACCAGCGTCCATAGCGCATAGTCCGGATGCGTCACCCAGCCCGGTCCGGAGATTCCGAGCGTCAGGTGCAGGAGCTGGTTGACGAGGCCGTCCGCGCCGAAAATCTGCCGCCAGAGGATCGCGATCGCCACCGAGGCACCGAGCAGCGAAGGCAGGTAGAAGGTCGCCCGATACACCGCGACGCCCCGCACGCTTCGATCGAGCGCCATCGCCAGCGCGAGCGCGACCGTGAGCTTGAGGGGGATCGACCAGGCGACGTATTGGAAGGTGACCGAGACCGCGTTGCCGAGGCGCTTGTCCTGGAAGAACGCGTATTCGTAGTTCTTGAGCCCTGCCCAGCGCGCCGGCGTGAGCAGGTCGTAGTCGGTGAAGGAGAGATAGAGGGAGGCGACCGTCGGACCGAGCGTCAGGCCGAAAAAACCGATCAGCCACGGTGTGAGGAACAGGTATCCGGCCGCATTCCGGCGCCAGGACCGTGCAAGGCGCCCAGTCAGGGTGGGCGACGCCGCGAGGCGTCGCCCATCAAGTGCAAATTCGCCGAGGGCCGTCGTGGCCACGGCAACGCTCCGACCGTCAGGCCCGTTCGAGCACGACCTTGGCGTTCTCGTAATAGTCGCTCGCGGCCTGCTTAAGATCGACCTTCTTGAACGCCACCGACTCCCAGGCTGGTGCAAGCGCCCGGTCGAGCTCGCCGGCATTCTTCGGCGGCGGGGGCGGCAGCGGACTGACATGCGTCGCCACGGTATCGAGATACGCGATGATCTTCTTCTCGGTGTCGGAAAGCGCCGCGCTGATGCGTTCGCGGATGCTCGCATCGCCCGAGACGCCACGCTCGATCAAGAGGATGTCGTTTGCACTTTCATCCGTGATGAAGAAGTTCATCAGCTGCGCTGCCGCCTCCGGTTCGGGTGCGGTGGCGGCCATCGAAATCAGCATAGAGGGTTTCAAATACTGACCCGGTTTCCCATCCTTTTGGTTCGGGATCATCGTGATGCTGACTTCCTCAGGCACCAGCTTCTGGTTTGCGACGAGCTGATTGGAGTGGATGAAATCGAACAGGACGTGTCCTGTCACAAACATCGTCTCTTCCATCTTGCCGCTGGCGGTGGCCTGGGCCTGAAGGTCGGCCGGCGGGGTCAGGCCGTCCTCCTGCATCTGGAACCAGAAGGCGAAGAAGTCGCTCAGATCCTCGAGGTCGTAACCTAGCTTACCGTCAGCGGTGTAGAGCGCCTTGCCGCGCTGCCGCACCCAGGTTTCGAGCCGCGGCTCGAGCGAGCCCATATTTGCGGAGAAGTACATGCCCTCGGGCAGCTTGCCCTTCACCTCCTTGCCCATGGCGACGTAGTCGTCGATCGTCCACGTGGTGGGATCAGGGGGCGCCAATCCGACCTGCGTCAGCAGGTCGACCTTGTACACATGGGTCATCGAATTGGCGCCCATGGAGATGCCGTAGAGCTTGCCGTCGACCTTGCCGGATTCGAGCTGGTTCGGGTCGAAGTCGGCGAGATCGATCTGGTTGCCGACGAAGGGGGTCAGGTCGGCGAGTTGGCCGCGGCGCGCATATTCGAAGATGTAACGGTAATCCATCTGGATGACGTCCGGCAGGTTCTGCCCGGCCGCCTGGGTCGCGAGCTTCGGCCAGTAATCGTTCCAGGCGTAGGTCTCCGGATCGATCGTGAGGCCGGCGTTCGCCTTCTTATAGAGGTCGATCACCTCGTTGGTCCGCCGGTCGCGGTCGGGGTTCCCCCACCAGATGAGGCGGATACGCGAATCGGCAAACGCGAAGCGTGTCGTTGATGCGAGGATAGCGAGCGAAGCGCCGGATGCCACAAGACCACCGAACGCACGCCGTGAGATGCGATTCATCTGAGTCTCCTCCCTCGATCCTGGGGCTTGCCGCCCCGTGGTAGCTGATGATGGTCTGCGGCTCTCTGCACGGCCGCATTTCCCTACAAGTAACTCAATAGTTATTTGGACACAACTGCGGACAGATCACGAATTGCCGAGCACAGCCGGCGGATGAGAGCTGCCAGGTTCCTCAAGCCCGCAGGTAGCCCATGATCACCTCTTCGACGTGCTTGCGGCGCGCCGCCATCTCGGGGTCCGATTGGAGCGGGACATCAAAGATCACCGAGAGGGTATGGATGTTGGAAAAATAGAAATAGCTGACGCCGGCGATCGAAATGTAGAGGTGGATCGGGTCGACGCCGCGGCGGAACAGGCGGGCTTTCTGCCCGGCGGCGAGCACGGTGCGAATCTGTCCCACAATCGGCGAGTGAAGGGCCTTGATGTCGGCGATTCGCTTCACGAACTCGGCGCGCTGCATGTTCTCTGTTGCAAGCAGGCGGATGAACCACGGATGCCGGCGGAAATGGTCGAAGGTGAAGCCGACCAGCCTCCGCATCGCTTCCGCCGGCGCGAGCGCCTCGAGGTGCAGCTCGCGCTCGCCTTCGCGAATCTCACGATAGGCGCCGAGGAGAACCGCGGAGTAGAGTGCCTCCTTATTGCCGAAGTAGTGATACAGCAGCCGTTTGTTGGCGGCGGCGCGCTCCGCGATGCGGTCAACCCGCGCCCCGTCGAGGCCGAACTCGCAGAATTCCGTCCGCGCGGAGATGAGAATGTCCTGCTTGGTGAGGGTCGGGTTGCGCTGACGCTGCGGCGGCTTATTTCGTGCCCGGGCGCCTCGTCCCGGCCGCAACTCTCCGGCGCGAACGTCGCTATCGACCATGAGCGCTCCTTCCCCACCGCACGATGAGCTCGACATCGGCCGCGCGCCTGCGAGCCCCGCAAGTCATTGAGGCCGCTTGACAAGTAACCAATCTGTTACTTATTGGAAAGGGGCTTGTTTCGCGTCCGCGCCGCGGAGGTTTGTTGCATGGCAACGCGCCGTCTTGGAATCATCATGCACGGCGTCACCGGGCGGATGGGGACGAACCAGCACCTCATCCGCTCCCTTCTGGCGATCCGCGCGGACGGTGGCGTGAAGCTCCCGAACGGCGACGCGATCGTTCCCGACCCGATTCTCGTCGGCAGGAATCGCGACAAGCTGGAGGCCCTGGCGAACCGTCACAACGTCGCGCGTTGGACGACCGATCTCACGGCCGCCCTCGCCGATCCGGACGACGAAGTCTTCTTCGACGCGGGCACGACACAGATGCGGCCGTCGGTCGTTCGCCGGGCGATCGAGGCCGGAAAACACGTCTATTGCGAAAAACCGAGCGCGACCAACCTTGCCGACGCGCTTTCGATCGCGCGGCTTGCCGAGGAGCGCGGGGTGAAGAACGGCGTCGTCCAGGACAAGCTCTTCCTGCCGGGACTCCTGAAGCTGAAGATGCTGCGCGATTCCGGGTTTTTTGGGCGGATGCTGTCGGTCCGCGGCGAGTTCGGTTATTGGGTCTTCGAAGGCGACCTGCAGCCGATCCAGCGCCCTTCGTGGAACTACCGCGCGGAGGATGGCGGCGGCATTATCCTCGATATGCTCTGCCATTGGCGCTACGTGCTCGACCATGTGTTCGGCGCCGTGCGGAGCGTCACCTGCCTCGGGGCGACGCACATCACGAAGCGCTGGGACGAAGAGCGAAAACCCTACGCGGCGACGGCGGAGGACGCCGCCTACGCCACCTTCATGCTCAACGACGGCGTGGTGGCCCACATCAATTCCTCCTGGCAGACGCGCGTCTACCGCGACGATCTCGTCACCTTCCAGGTCGACGGGACGCATGGCTCGGCGATCGCCGGGTTGCAGACCTGCAAGATCCAGCAGCGCATGGCGACCCCGCGTCCCGTATGGAATCCGGACGAGAAGCGGACCGACGACTTTCGCGCCGGCTGGCAGGAGATGCCCGACACCGAGCCCTATCCGAACGGTTTTCGGCGGCAGTGGGAGATGTTCATCCGCCACGTCGTCGCCGACGCGCCTTGGCATCACTCGCTCCTCGAAGGCGCCAAGGGCGTACAGCTTGCGGAGCTCGCGCTGAAGAGCTGGAAGACCCGCGCCTGGGTCGATGTGCCGCCGCTCTCGCTCGCCGGCGAACGCGCAGTCGCGAAGAAAGCCATCCATGCCGTCTGACGCCGCGGTCATGCGAAAACCGCAGGCAGTGGAGCTGCGGCTGCCGAAGGGGGATCGGAGCGTCGCTATGCATCGCATGGGCGCGCCGAGCTCGTTTCCCGCGGTCGCGAACGGCAGCTTCAACCGCGTCGCATTCGCGGCCGCGCATGTGGTCTCCGATCCGCTTGCCGAACACGATCCATGGCTCACCGTTGCGGTCGACTGGGATGCGACCATCGCCTATCGCCGGCACCTCTGGGGCCTCGGATTCTCGGTCGCCGAGGCGATGGATACCGCGCAACGCGGCATGGGCCTCGACTGGCCGAACGCGCTCGAGCTGATCCGCCGCTCGGCCGCCGCCGCCAAAGCGGATGGCCATCGCATGCTTGCGAGCGGCGCCGGCACGGACCAGCTCGACCCGGCGGAGGCGAAAAGCGTCGACGACGTCATCCGCGCCTACGAGGCGCAATTCGAGGCGGTCGAGGCGGCCGGCTCGCCGATCATTCTGATGGCGAGTCGCGCCCTCGTCCGCGTGGCGCGATCGGCCGATGATTATCTCAGGGTCTACGACCGGCTCCTCGCTCAGGCGCGCGAGCCGGTGGTCATCCATTGGCTCGGCGACATGTTCGATCCACAGCTCGCCGGCTATTGGGGATCGAGCGACATCAAGGCGGCGATGGCGACCGCGCTCACTGCGATCCGCGCGCGTCCCGACAAAGTCGCAGGCATAAAAATCTCGCTCCTCGACGCGCGCTGGGAGATCGAGATGCGGCGGCAGCTCCCGCCCGGCGTCAGGATGTTGACCGGCGACGACTTCAACTTCGCCGAGCTCATCGCCGGTGACAGCGAGGGGCACTCCGACGCGCTTCTCGGCATTTTCGACGCAATCGCACCGGCCGCCTCGGCGGCGCTGTCACGGCTGGCCGCGGGCGACGAAGCCGGATTTCACGAGATCCTCGCGCCGACCGTGCCGGTGTCGCGGCTGATCTTCGCGGCACCCACGCGCTTCTACAAGACGGGCGTGGTGTTCCTCGCCTGGCTGAATGGGCATCAGGATCATTTCACCATGGTCGGCGGGCAGGAGAGCGCGCGCTCCATCCTGCACCTCGCCGAGATTTTCCGGCTGGCCGACGTCGCCGGGCTCTTTCGGAATCCGCCGCTCGCCGCCGAGCGTATGCGGAGCCTGCTCCTGATCCACGGCATCGCGTGAGCGCACGAGACCTCGCCGCCGACAGGAACCTCGAGCATCTGTCGCTGAACACCGCGACGGTCCGCGAGCAGGGCGACCTTCTCGCGATCATGGAGGCGGCAGCGCGGCACGGCATCTCCTGTCTCTCGCCCTGGCGCGATCAGGTCGAGGCGGTCGGGCTAAATCGCGCGGTTCGCGCGATCCGCGAGGGCGGTTTTCGCCTCTCCGGCTATTGCCGCGGCGGCATGTTTCCGGCCGAGGCCGGGCGCCGGAGCGAGATGATCGACGACAACCGCCGCGCGATCGACGAAGCGGCAGCACTCGGCGCGCCGTGTCTTGTCCTCGTCGTCGGCGGCCTGCCGCAATTTTCGCGGCCGGGATCGGCGCCGTCGAAGGACATCGCGGGCGCGCGGGGCGAGGTGGAGGCGGCGATCGCGACGCTTCTCGACCATGCGAATGCCGCCGGCGTCGCCCTCGCCATCGAGCCGCTGCACCCAATGTATGCCGCCGACCGCGCCTGCGTGAACACGCTCGCCCACGCCCTCGACATCTGCGACCGGCTGGATCCTGACCGCGCACGCCGGCTCGGCGTCGTGATCGACGTCTACCATGTCTGGTGGGACCCGGATGTGCTTCTGCAGATTGCGCGCGCCGGCGCGGCGCGCATTCATGCCTTCCACATCTGCGACTGGCTCGTGCCGACGCACGACCTGCTTCTCGACCGCGGCATGATGGGCGACGGCGTGATCGAAATCCGAAAACTCCGCGCTGCGGTGGAGGCGGAAGGCTTCGCCGGGCCATGCGAGGTAGAGATTTTTTCCGAAGCCTGGTGGGCGCGGCCGATCGACGAGGTTCTTTCAACGACGATCGAGCGCTACCGGACCGTTTGCTGATCGCCTGTCACGGTTTTCGCCAGCTGTGCTGCGGCTCGTAGCCGAGCATGCGCCGCGCCTTCTCGATGGAGAGCAGCGTCTCGTTTGGTCCGACCCCCGCCTTCAGCTCGACGCCTGAAAAGACCTCCGCCATCAGCTCCGCGTTCGGCCGCGACATCACTCCATCGGTGTTGGCGATGACGAAAACCTCGGCGCCCTTGATCGGCGCCTCCAGCGCCTTGCGGATCGCCTGTGCGGCGTCGCGCGCGTCGATATAGGCCCAGAGGTTCCATTTGCGCAGCCGCGCATCGGCGTCGAAGCTCGGAAAACGCGCATAGTCGGCCGGCTCCATCACATTGGAGAAGCGAAGCCCGATGATCTTCAGCGCAGGATCCCAGCGTGCGAACTGTTTTGCCATCTCCTCGCCCAGGAATTTTGACAGCGAATAAGCCGTCTCCGGGCGCCCTGGATAGTCCTCGTCGAGTGGGGCGTAGGGCGGCGGCGTGTTGAAAGGCAGGCCGAGGACGGTCTCGCTCGACGCCCAGACAATGTTCTTGATGCCGAGCCGGCGTGCCGCCTCGAAGACATTGTAGGTGCTGAGCGTATTGACCTTGAAGATCACCGCGTTCGGGTGGCGGCCGGGTGCCGGAATCGCGGCGAGATGCACGACCGCGTCGATGCCGCGATAGCGGTCGTCGATCTCCGAGAGCACTTCGAGGGTCTGCCCGAAATCCGTCAGATCGGCCTGCACGAAGGGACAGAGGTCGCGCGCCGGCGGCACGGTGTCGACATTCGCGACCTCGTAGCCGTGCTCCAAAAGATCCGCCACGCATGCTCGGCCCACCTTGCCGCTTCCGCCGGTCACGATCACGCGCGCCATCCGCCCTCTCCTCTCAGCTCACGCCCCATCGTCGTGGCAGCGATTATTCGGAACTCGTAGACGGCGACGTACTCGACCAGTCCCCCCTTATGGGCCAGTTCGGTCGAGCGGTTTCCAGTGGCTGCGATTGGTCTCTCTTCCCTAGCGGAATGCCTTCTCAATTTCAAAAAACCTTCATATCATTCGAAAAGCGTTTTGGGGCATTCGAACGAAAGAATGTGACCGTTTGGCTATTTTGCAGCGGCGCCGGCGGCAACGCCGGCGCTCGCATTTTGTGGAATGAGTGATGCGAAATTCGACAGCCAACGAGTTCCGCGACCATTTTCTCGGCTGGCAGTGCCGCATCCGCCAGATCGCCATGCGCCAGGACGGCGGCCGCCCATCGGCAGGAATGCGGCCGCGGGTGCTAACGACAACGGGCCGGGAGTTGTCGTCCGCGCTCACCGTGCTGCTCGTGCCGAAGGAGCCGGAAGAGAGCACTGCCTTATTCCGCTTCCAGGTGCAGAAGACGCACGACCCGCGCGATATCTACGAGCGCGGGCTCGCTTTTCTCCAGGCGGATTTTTTTCAGCAGCCAAAGGCGTTCAGCGACCGGCTAGCAGCGGTGCTGGGCGAGGACTCCACTTTGGCGGTGGCGTTGGCAAGCGAAGGCGCCTGTGTGCTGGAATTCGACCAGTACCGTCAGCGCTACCGCCTGCCCTGCTCGGTGAGAAAACTTGCCTCCGGCGATCCGGCGCACGAGGCAGCGCTCTGGCACAACCGGTTGTTCAATCCGGAATTGCCGGACACGGTTCAAGTGCTTGCCTTGCAGCCGGATTGGGCGATGGCGGAGGGAAACCCCCAACCGTAGGCAGCGCGAGGCTGCGATGCTCGCAGCCCTGCTTGATCGTCTAGCGAAGTGTCCCAGCGCTCAAGTCCAGAAGATGACGTAGGCGACAACTACCGTGAGCACACCCCCCGCCAAGGTAGCGTAGGGCAGCATCCCAGCTTTCCGCTCGCCGAGGCTCCGGCCGTCCGCCGAAAGGTCGGCCAGCATGCTTGGCGGAAACACTCCCTTGTCCTGGACATAGTGGCGGAACACAAAGACCGGGATGATCAGGGCGATCGCGACGATGCCCGAGGTCAACGTGCCGGCTCCCCAGACGTCGGCGCCCGCGCCCAGCAGGAAGGCGTTGACGAATGCCAGCACGATGCCGAGGCCGAGCAGCCAGTTCGGCGCCTTCCACGGGCGCCGCACGTGCGCGTTGTCGATGCGGTGGATCCAGCCCGCATTGAGGTTGAGAAAGTTGAAGACAATGTAGCAGACGTTCGAAACGGCAAGCACGAACAGGTAGTCGGACATCAACAGCAGGATCAGGTTGAAGCAGAGGTCCGTCCACATGCCGTGCGTAGGCGCGCCGTTCTTGTTCACATGACTCAGGTAACGCGGCAGCCAGCCGTCGACGGAACCCTGGTAGAGCGTCCGCGAGCTGCCGGCCATCGCCGTCGTGATCGCCAGCATCAAGGCGAGTAGCAGCATCACCACAAGGAGATTGGTGATGAATGGCCCTCCGCCAACCATCGAAGCCATTGCCTGAGCGACGCCGGTTCCATCGATGATTCCGGGAGCCATCACCCCGGCAAGTCCGAGCGCGCCCTGGAACGAGAGCGGCACGAGGATATAGACCGCGATGCAAAGGAGCCCCGAATAGAGGATGGCTTTGTAGGTGTCGGTCGCGGGATCGCGGAATTCGCTGGTGTAGCAAATCGCGGTCTCAAATGCGTAGGCCGACCACGCTGCGATGAAGAGGCCCCCGAGGAAGAGCGTCCAGCCGGCTTTGTCCCAGGTCGCGGTCGCCGGGTCGGTGCCTGGCGCAAACGGCTTGAACGCTTCCATCGCCACGTCGCCGGTGATCAGCGGCACGATCCCGATGATGAGGAGCGGCAGCAGAACCGCCACGCCGACGATCATCTGGACGCGCGCGGTACTCAGAATGCCGCGATGCTGAATGGCGAAGGAAATCAGGATGAGGATGGCGCCGATGAAGAAGGTCGAGTTGAGGCGAAGTGTCAGGCCTTCCTTCATGAAGCCCAGGTCAATGAACTGGATCTCCCAAGTGCGGATCGCCGCTTCTGGCGCGAAAAGCGCATTGAGAATATAGCCTGCCGCGATACCGCAGCCGATGGCGAGCACCGGCGTCCAGGCCAGCCAGTTGCACCAGACCGAAAGCGGCGCGATGAACTTCGAATAGCGCACCCAGGCGGCCGCGCCATAGATCGATGCGCCGCCCGACTTGTTCGGGAAAAGGCCGGCGATCTCGGCGTAGGTGAATGCCTGGATGAACCCGAAAGTTACCGACAGAGTCCAGACCAGAACCGAGGGTGTTCCGACGGTCGCGGCAATGCCGCCGATCGAGAAGAGGACGAGCGCTGGAACGCCGCTCGCCACCCAGAAAGCGTCTTTCCAACTGATGACCCGGTGAAGCTCACCAGCACCAACGCCGGTCATCGTTCCTGCGGTATTCGCCATAGATGCCCCCATCCTTAGCGCGAACCAAGTCTCTCTCTTCGCTCGATTGTTCCCCGGTCGATTCTCCTCACGGCGTTTCGCGAAATGCTAACCTAATGTGACATGCGCGGCCATTGCGGATTCTGGCAGCGATTGAACTCAGAATTTTCGATACGCCTCGTTGAGCTCCGCTAGCGGATGGCGCGGCGAGGTTTGGAAGCGCACCAAAAGCTCGCGCGCCAGCATGTCGCGATCCTGCTGATTGTCGGGGAGTTTTAGCGCCGTCGGGATGCGGACCCAGCCGTTCATGTTGCGGTCGAAGATCGCCGGCAGCCCGTCCTCGTAGCCCATGTGGATATCCTCGAGCCAATTCAGGTCGTCCCAGCCCATGAACTCCATGTATTCGCGGAGATAGGGCGTGATGCGCTCGTAATCGGGCACCAGGTTCACATCGTAGCGGTAGCCGATGTGCTGCCCGATCTCCTGCTCGCGCGAGGAATCGAGGCCGGCGGAATCCTTCAGGAACTTGTCGACGTCGCCCTGCGCCTCCGCGCCCTTGTAACCGCCTTTGCCAGCCATGATCCCCGTCCCCGCGTCTCAGCTGATGTCGTGATAATTTTCCACGCCGACCGTGTAGTCGGTGCCGGCGAGCGGCACCTGCGCCATGGCCGAGGCTTCCATAGTCAGCGCCGCCAGGTCTTCCGGCTCGAGGCTGTGGACGTTGGTCTTGCCGCAGGCGCGCGCCAGCATCTGCGCTTCCATCGTCAGCGTATGGAGGAAATTGTAGACGCGCTCCGCGGCCTCGTCAGGGTCGAGGCGTTTTCGCAGCTCCGGATCCTGCGTCGCGACGCCGACCGGACAGCGCCCGGTGTGGCAGTGATAGCAATAGCCAGCGGGCACGCCGATCTCGCCTTCGAAATCGGTGACGCCGTCGATATGCTTGTTGCAGTTCAGCGCCATCAGCACCGAGTGCCCGATGGCGATTGCATCGGCGCCGAGCGCCAGCGCCTTGGCGACGTCGCCGCCATTCCTGATTCCGCCGGCATAGACGAGCGTGATCTCACCGCGCTTGCCGAGCTCGTCGATGGCGCGGCGCGCCTGCCTTATCGCCGCGATACCGGGCACGCCGGTATCCTCGGCGGCGATATGCGGCCCGGCGCCGGTGCCCCCTTCCATGCCGTCGATATAGATGGAATCGGGGCCGCACTTCACCGCCATGCGCACGTCGTCATAGACGCGCGCGGCACCGAGTTTCAGCTGGATCGGGATCTCCCAATTGGTCGCCTCCCGGACCTCCTCGATCTTCAGCGCCAGGTCGTCCGGCCCGAGCCAGTCGGGATGGCGGGCCGGAGAGCGCTGGTCGATGCCGGCCGGCAGCGAGCGCATTTCTGCCACCTGGTCGGTGACCTTCTGGCCCATCAGATGGCCGCCCAGGCCGACCTTGCAGCCCTGCCCGATGAAGAACTCGCAGGCGTCGGCGAGGCGGAGATGGTGCGGATTGAAGCCGTAGCGCGACTGGATGCACTGATAGAACCATTTCACCGAATAGCGGCGCTCGTCGGGGATCATGCCGCCCTCGCCGGAGCAGGTGGCGGAGCCCGCCATGGTGGCGCCGCGGGCGAGCGCGATCTTCGCCTCGTAGGAGAGCGCCCCAAAGCTCATGCCGGTGACGTAGACCGGAATGTCGAGCACCATCGGCCGCTTGGCGCGCGGGCCGAGGACCGTCTTCGTCTCGCATTTTTCGCGATAGCCTTCGATCACGAAGCGGGTGAGGGTCCCGGGCAGAAAAGTCAGGTCGTCCCAGTGCGGGATCTTCTTGAACATCGAGAAGCCGCGCATCCGGTAGCGGCCGAGCTCGGACTTCACGTGGATGTCGTTGATGACCTCGGGCGTGAAGATATTGCTGTGGCCGAGGATGAAGCGCCGCGCCTCCGCCGGCACCTTCGCTCCGCTTCCGCCGCCGTTCTTTGCTGTCATCGGTGCCTCTCGTCCCTTTGCTCGATGCATCGAGCCTTCCCTATCCTGTTGTCATCCCGGTTTGCCGCGAAGCGGAAAGACCGGGACCCATGAACTCCGGAGCTTCCCGATCCGATCTCCATCTGTTGCGCAACTTTTTTCCCACCTGTGTTCATGGGTCCCGGACAAGCGCGTTCCGCGCTTTCCGGGATGACAAAATTTGAGGTAGCTAGAGCACCAGCTTCTTCTCGGTCGGCTCGAGGTTGTCGTAGTTCCAGAGCTGTTTTCCGGCGACGATTTTTCGGAAATGGCCGATGCCGCGCTCTGGCAGCAGCTCGTACATGCGGAGCTTTCGTTCGAGCCATTTGCGGTCGAGGTCGGTCATCTCTCCCCATACCGCGTCGACGCCAAGGCTCGCCGGCTCGCCGCCGATATAGATCGTCCCGTCATACATGGAATCGCCCAGATTCTTGCCGGCGTTGCCGCAGATCACCATGCGCCCACGCTGCATCATGAAGCCGGTAAAGGCGCCGGTCGTGCCGCCGACGATGATGGTGCCGCCCTTCATGTCGATGCCGGTCCGCGAGCCGACATTGCCGCGGCAGACGAGGTCGCCGCCGCGGATCGCCGCGCCGAACTGCGAGCCGGCGTTCTTCTCGATCAGAATGGTTCCGCTCATCATGTTTTCGGCGCAGGACCAGCCTACGCGGCCGGCGATGCGCACATTCGGCCCGTCGAGAAGACCGACGCCGAAATAGCCGAGCGAGCCATCGATGATGAGGTTCAGACGGTTCAGGATGCCGACGGCGATCGAGTGCTTGGCGCCCGGATTGCGGATGACGATGGTGCCGTAACCTTCGGCCATCAGGTCGCGGATTCTGAGATTGACCTCCTTCGCCGGCATGTTCGACGCGTCGACCTCGGCCCGCTTGTTGAAGTCCACGTCGAAAGCGTTCGGCAGCGAGAAGCCGCTGTGCTGCTCATTCAGGTCGATGTCGAAAAACTGCCGTTGCGAGCGCCCGCTGAGCTGCTCGGTATGCATGCCCATCTCGCGGGCGATGCGCTCCTGTTCGGAGGCGTCTTTCGCTACGGGAGCGGTCACCTCTGCCATACGCGCACCTCTGCGTCATAGGGATCGGAGGTGTCGATCTCGTGCGGAAGAAGGGTCCTGATCGCGACCTCTTCGGAGGCGAGCGCGACCAGATTGTCGCTTTCGTAGAGAACCATGGGCTTGGCCGCCATCGTGTCCTTGGCCATGCCTAGCTCGCTGTCGGTGGCGACGAGATAGGTGAAGACGCCGTCGATCTCGTGGATCGAGGCCTTGAGCGAATCCTCAAGCGTCGCGCCCTGCTCCAGATTGTCGGCCGTGTAGACCGCCAAAAGCTCGGAATCGCAGTTGGACATGAAGCGGTGGCCTTTTCGCTCCATCTCGCGCCGCATGATCCAATAGTTGGTGATCTGGCCGTTATGCACGACCGCGATGTCGTTGTAGGGGTAGGCCCAATAGGGATGCGCCGAGCGGATGTCGACGTCCGATTCGGTTGCCATGCGGGTGTGGCCGATGCCGTGCGTGCCGCGAAAATTCCCAAGCCCGTATTGATCTGAAACTTGGATGGCGTCACCGAGGTCCTTGATCAGCTCGAGCGCGCTGCCGAAAGAAAGCACCTCCGCCCCATCGATCCGCTCGACCTCGGTCGCGAGTTGTCGCGTGTCACCTGCAAAGCGCAGCCGATAGCGATAGGCGTAGTCGGTCGGCTGTGCGACTTCGAGCGTCTCCGCGCCGAGCTCGTTCAGACGCGCTTCGACCTCCGCCTTGCGCTCCTTGATCTTGTCGCGGATGCGGTGATCCTTGGCGAAGTCCTCTTGCTCCGCGAGCTTGAGGCGCATGACGTACTCGTTAGGCGCGGAGACGCCGTAGATCGCAAATCCGGTAGAATCCGGCCCGCGATGCCTGAGGCTCCGAAGCATCTCAGTCATTTCCTTGCCGACGTTGGTGGCGCCGTCGCGGTGGATGACACCGGCTATTCCGCACATGATGAGGTGCTCCTGTTCAGGGGCAGCGGGCAATAGGCAGTGGGCAATAGGCAGTCGGAAAGATCTGCCCGGTCGCCTTGTTGCCTACTGCCTACTCCCCATTGCCTACTGCCGCTGCCAATCTGCCCACTAGGGCAAACAATCCAGATACGTCTTCAAATCCCACTCCGTCGCCGTGTGGAGGAAGCGCTCCCATTCGTCGCGCTTGTACTCGTCGTAGAGGCGGTACATTTCCCCCGGCATCGCCGAACGGATCACGTCGTCCTTCTCGAGGGCGGCAAGCGCATCGCCGAGCGTCATCGGCAGCTTCTTCACCTGCTTGCCGGCCTCCATCGCCTGATAGATGTTGCGCTCCTCCGGCGGGCCGGGGTCGAGATTGTTTTTCAGGCCGTCGTCCATCGCCTTCAAGAGCGCCGCCGCCATCAGATGCGGGTTCACCATGGCGTCGACGGCGCGGTATTCGAAGCGGCCGGGGGCGGAGACGCGAAGGCCCGTCGTGCGGTTCTGAAAGCCCCAGTCGGAAAAGACCGGCGCCCAGAAACCAGTGTCCCACAGCCGGCGATAGGAATTGACGGTCGAGCAGCCGATGGCGGTCAGTCCGCCGAGATGCTTCACGATGCCACCGATGGCCTTCAGCCCGGTCTTGCCGGGAAGCTGGATGTCGCCCGTATCGGGCATGAAGGTGTTGGTGCCGCCTTTTCGGTAGACGTAGTTCTGCTTCAGGCCGGGAAGGCTCTTCGGATCGTTGCCGAGCGCTTTCACCTCGTCGGTGCCGCCCTTCCACAGCGAGATATTGTGGTGGCAGCCGTTCGCCGAGACGCCCATGAACGGCTTGCACATGAAGCATGCGATGATGTCGAATTCGCGCGCCACCTGCGCGCAAATCTGGCGATAGGTCGCCAGCCGGTCGGCGGTGCGCAGCGCGTCGTCGAAGGTGAAGTTCAGCTCAAGCTGGCCGGGCGAATCCTCGTGGTCGCCCTGGATCATGTCGAGGCCCATTTTTCGGCAATATTCGATGACCCGCATGTAGACGGGCCGCAGGCTCTCGAACTGGTCGATGTGATAGCAATAGGGGCGCGAATAGCCGCCGTTCGGCTGCCCGTCCTCGCCCTTCTTCAGCCACATCATTTCCGGCTCGGTGCCGTGCCGGAGCTCCAGCCCGTGGTCCTTCTTGAACTGATCGTGGATGCGGCGAAGATTGCCGCGAGCGTCGGCCGTGAGGAAGGCGCCGGCATCCTGGCGTTCCTCGCGGTTGCGGAAGAGCGTGCACCACATGCGCGCCACCCGCTTGTCCCAGGGGAGCTGCATGAAGGTCTCAGGCTCGGGAATGCCGACCAGTTCCGCCGCTTCCGGCCCATAGCCGAGATATTGGCCATGGCGGTTCAGGAAGAGATTCATGGTGGCGCCGTAGACGAGTTGAAAACCCTTCTCCGCCATCGACTCCCAATGGTCCGCGGGGATGCCCTTGCCCATGATGCGGCCGGTCACCGACACAAATTGCAAATAGAGATATTCGATGCCGAGCGCGTCGATCCGCTTGCGGACCTCGCTCACCAAAGCCTTGCGGCCCCTCGCCTCGACAAACTTTTCGATGTCCATGGCCATTGATCGACAGCCCCCGCTGACTCTTTAGTGATCCTCGGCGGATCGACGCGCCCTCAGCTCCATGGAAACGGGCTGTGCGACGTCGGATGCAGCTCGCCCTTCTCAAACCGCGAAAACCGGAACGGCTCCAGGAGCGCGCTCTTCTCGCCCAAAAGCTCCTGCGCGACCAGTTTTCCAACCCCGAGCATCTTATAGCCGTGGTTGGAATCGGCGATCACGTAGACGTTCTCGCGAAATGAGTCGAAGACCGGAAAATTGTCCGGCGTGAAGCAGCCGAGCCCGCCGGATCTTTCGTGATTCTTGTACTGCCCGATCTTGCCTTCGAAGCGCTTCTGGCAATGGGCAAGCGCCGAGCACCACATCTCGACAAAATTTTCGCCGACGATGAAATCCGGCGACTGCGGGCCGTAGGGATCAACGGCGACGGCGTCGGGATCCTGCTCGACCTTGTAGGGCGAGGCGCCACCCTGGATGCCGCCGAAATTGAAATCGGGCTTGTAGTAGAGGCCCCAGAGCTTGTCGGTGATGAGTTTTCCGTCGACGTCGGAATAGAGCGGCGCGTCGGTGTCGACATGAATGACCGGCGGAAAGCGCCCGTCATTCGTCTTGTGCATGTTCGGGTCGACGCCGAGCGTGCCCTCTTCGAGGCACCAGTACTTCCACATCCGCACGCCGCTATGGAGCTTTCCGTCGCGGCCTTTGATGGCGATAGTCTTCGGCAGCTCCAGAAAATTCCAGATGCGGTTCACCCAGGGCCCTGCCCCGACGATGACCTGCTCGCAGGCGATCGAGCCGGCACTCGTCTCTAGCGCGACGACGGCATTGCTGTTGGAGCCGAACTGGAAGCCGAGAACCTCGACGCCGGCGAGGATGCGCACGCCTTCGTTTCTGGCCTTGGCGGCGAGGCCCTGCATGCTGGCCCTGTTGTTCGCGTAGCCGCCCTTCTTCTCGTGCAGCACGGAGGTGATGCCCTCGGCCTGCCAATCGTCGAAGACGCCGCGCATGTATTTCATCGAAGCGTCGGCGCCCTCGATGAAGACGGACGGGTAGCCGATTGCCTTCTGCTGCTCGTAAATGGTGCCGACCTGCTCGTGCATGACCTCCGGGCTGATCTGCATGTAGCCGACCGGGTGGTAGCTGTAGGCCTCGATGTCGCTCTCCCAGACGGCGACGGAATGCGCCATCAACTCCCGCATCGCCGGCTGAAAATAGTTGTTGCGGACGACACCGCAGGCGATGCCGGAGGCGCCGGCGGCCACATCCGTCTTGTCCACGACAAGGATGTCCTCGCCCGATCCGCGGCCGCTCGCCTTCAGCATTTGGGCCAGATGAAATGCCGTGCTAAGGCCGTGGATACCCGCGCCGATCACCGCATACTTCGTGCTCTGCGGTATTGCCATTCAGGATTGCCTTCGTCTAATCCCTGCGCTCGAACCCTGGCCGCTTGCGGGCGGCCTGTCGGGTGAAATCGGCAACTTGGCTGTCGCTATTCTCCCAATATGAGGGCACAATCGCGGACCGATTGCAAACCAATTGATGCCAATCAGAGCAATGGGTCCAATTCGGGTCCGGAAGGGCCAGGCGCACTTGAACAGAAACACCGGAAGCCTGCACGCGGAGGGAGAGCTGGAGATCCTCCCGAGACCGGGGCGTGGGGTCAGCGCCATCCTCGCGCATCTCCGACGCGCCATCGAGACCGGCGCCTATGGCGAGGGCGACCAGCTTCCCCCGGAGCGGCAGCTGGCGGTGACTTTTCACGCCGCGCGCGGCACCGTGCGGCGGGCGCTCGACCAGTTGGAGAGTGCCGGTTTGGTCTCGCGACGACTGGGAAGCGGCACGTTCGTCACGTCGCGGAACGCCGGCGAAAAGCCGGCCGACGATTTCACCGACCTGATCAGCCCGCTGCAGCTGATCGAGGCTCGCTTCGCGGTTGAGCCCTACACGACGCGGCTCGCGGTACTGAATGCGACGCGTCGCGATCTCGACGAGATGCAGACCGTGCTGGCGCGGCTGGAAAATTGCGGCGACGACAAGGACGAGTTTTCGAAGTGGGACGCGGAGTTCCATCTCGTCATCGCGCGCGCCTCGCGCAATCCACTCCTCGTCAACGTCTACGCCCAGATCAACAAGGTGCGGCTGCACGCGCAGTGGGACGTGATGAAGGAGCAGATTCTTTCGCCGGAGGTCATTCGCGACTATCACCGGCAGCACCGCGCAATCTACGAGGCGATCGACCAGCGTGACGCGCAGCGCGCGCAGGCGCTGATCACCGAGCATCTCGGCAAGGCGCGCGACGATCTGTTGCGGGCGAACAGCCGGTAGCGCCGTAGCGCGGGATGGTTACGCCGCTTCTCCAGCCAGCGGCGGCGCGCCGGTCGAAAAATCGCGGTCGTGCGTCAATGCGGGAATGCGGCGGCGCGCCCGCGTGACCGCCTCGGGCTCGATCTCGGCAATCACGATGCCTTCCTCCTCGCCGCCGTCGGCAAGGATATTTCCCCACGGATCCACGACAAGCGAATGGCCAAAACATTCGGCGCCTCCGGCAAGCGTGCCGTTCTGGCAGGGCGCGATGACGTAGGCGCCGTTCTCGATCGCCCGCGCGCGGCAAAGCACGTGCCAGTGCGCCCTGCCCGTCAGCCTGGTGAAGCCGGCGGGCACCGCCAGCATCGTTGCGCCGGCATGCGCCAAGCGGCGATAAAGCTGCGGGAAGCGGAGATCGTAGCAGATCGAAAGGCCGAGCCCTCCCCACGGGGTATCGGCGACGACGGCGAGGGAGCCCGGCGCGATCGTCTCCGATTCCCGGTACTGTTTTTCCGCTTCGAGATCGACGTCGAAGAGGTGGATCTTGTCGTAGCGCGCCGTGATCCGGCCGGCCGGGTCGATGACGTAGGCGCGATTGGCGATGCGTCCGTCAGGCCGCACGATCCCGAGCGAGCCGAGCAGCACCCAGAGGCCAAGCTCCCGCGCCGCCGCAGCAAATGCGGGGATCGCCGGATGCTCCGCCTCGCGAAACGCCGTCGGCACCACGCGGTGGCCCTCGGTGCGAACGCCGGAAAAATATTCGGGCAGCGCAATGAGCTTAGCGCCGGCAGCAGCAGCCTGCCGCGTCAGCCGCAGCGACGTCTCGAGATTGACGGCGATCTCCGGCCTGGCGGAGAACTGGATGCAGGCGGCCTTGAAGGTTTCGGCCATTCAGCCTCTCCTTGTCTCTTGGTCGGACCGGTCGCCGCGCTCTACCTTGGTCCGAATTGGGCCTTGACCGGTTCAGGATGCGTCGGCGAAGATTTCGCGCGCTGGACGGAGGAGTCAATGCCCGGGCTCGATGCGCCTCTTCTGGAGGCGCGCAATTTGACCCGCCGCTTCGGTGGACTGAACGCCGTCAACGACCTCAGCTTCAAGGTCTACGCCAATACCATCCACGGCCTGATCGGTCCGAACGGCGCCGGCAAGACGACGACCTTCAACCTGATCAGCGGCCACTACGCGCCGACCAGCGGGCGCATTTTCTACGATGGGCGCGACATTACCGGCACCCGCACCAGCATTCTCGCGCAAAGCGGCCTGATCCGCACGTTCCAGGGAACAACGCTGTTCCAGGAATTCAGCGTGCTCGACAATGTGCGGGTCGGATGTCACCGCAGCGCAGCCGCGAGTTTCTACAGCCGCATCGTCGGCAGCGACCGTGAGCTGGAGCGCGCAGCGGACCGCAAGGCGCGCGAGGTTCTCGACTTTTTCGATCTTGGCGATCTCGCCGAGGAACCGACCGCCAGCCTGCCGCACGGCCATCAGCGCGCGCTCGGCATGGCGGTGGCGCTCGCCGCCGATCCGAGAATGCTCCTGCTCGACGAGCCTTTCACCGGCATGAACGCCGGAGAAACGCGGCGGATGATGGGCCATGTCCGGCAGCTCCGCGACGAGCGCAAGGTCACCGTCATGCTGGTGGAGCACGACATGCAGGCGGTGATGGGCCTTTGCGACGTCATCACCGTGATGAATTTTGGCAACGCGCTGGCCGAGGGCACGCCGGAACAAGTGCGTAACGATCCGCGCGTGATCGAAGCCTATCTCGGCCGTGCCGATCATGCTGCTTGAGATCCGCGATCTCCACGTCCATTACCAGAAGGTCGCGGCGCTGAAGGGCGTGAGCCTGGAAGTACCGATGGGCGGCATCGTCACCATCATCGGCTCGAACGGCGCCGGCAAGAGCACCGCGCTGCGCACGATTTCCGGGCTCGCCAGACCATCGAGCGGCGAGATCCGCTTCGATGGCGAACGCATCGACACGCTGGCGCCGGAAAAGATCGTAGCGCGCGGCATCGCGCACGTGCCGGAAGGCCGCCGCGTCTTCCCCGGCCTCACGGTTGAAGAGAATCTGCGAACCGGTGCTTTCCTGCGCAGAGACAAAGCCGGCGTGGAGGCTGATCTCGAGACCGTCTACGCGCACTTCCCGCGCCTCAAGGAGCGGCGCAGGCAATGGGCGCGAACGCTCTCCGGCGGCGAGCAGCAAATGCTCGCGATCGGTCGCGCGCTGATGTCGCGTCCGCGACTTCTCCTGCTTGATGAGCCGTCGATGGGACTCGCACCGCTCCTGGTGCAGGAGATCGGCCGCATTGTGCTGCAGATCGTGGAGCGGGGCGTTCCGGTCGTGCTGGTGGAGCAGAACGCCGAATTGGCGCTACGGCTCGCCAACTATGCCTATGTGTTCGAGACCGGCAGCGTCGCGCTGCACGGCAGGACGGCTGAGCTGCGCGACAACGCGCATGTCCGGCGGGCCTATCTTGGCGCCTGAAGGCTGGACCTTCGAGCAGATCGTCGGAGCCGGCTGGACCGAAGCCGATATCGACTGGGAAAATGCGGTTGAGGCCGCGCTGCAGTGCCTCGCCAACGGCGATCGGGAAGGGGCGCGGACGGGTTTCGCCCACGCCGTGCGGATCGCGACGGCGAATTTTGCCGACCTCGACCCGCGGCTCGGCAACAGCCTCGCCAATCACGGCGCCGCCCTCGTGGAAGCCGGCGAAGAACACTTGAGCGGCCGCACCATCGCCGACGCAGTGCGCGTCTGGCAGGGCTGCGACGCATGGGTGGCGAAAATGACCGCGCCGCGTGCCGCACGCTCGTCGCTCTTTCACTTGCGCATGGAGCAGCGGCACCGGCCCACCTACGAAGCGCGCTGGCGGGTCAAATGGGGCGAGCTGGTCGAGGAAGCGCGTCGGCAGGTTGCCGGCCCCGGGAGGTTGATGCTGGTGTCGGAGGCCGTTGCGGCAGAGCGACTCGCCCGCTGGCGGCGCGAGCGGCCGGCCATGCTCAACGACACGCGCAAGCTGATGGCGGCGGTGCTGCTGCTCGCGTGCCGGCGACAACACGCAAACCCTCTCCCATTGGGAGAGGGTGGTCACGAAGTGACCGGGTGAGGGGTTGCGGCAGTGAGGAGTTCACTCAGTTCTTCCGCCTCCGCAGCCCCTCTCATCCGGCTGCTCCGCAGCCACCTTCTCCCTATGGGAGAAGGATGCGCGCGCGTCCGTTTTTGGGAGCCCGCCACCCACTGAATTGGATCACCAGGCTCTCTAGCCCCTTCGGTAGGAACAGGATCGTCGCAATCAGGATGGCGCCGTAGAGGAGCGGGCGGATCTGGTCCACGCCGATCGCCCTCAGCACGACTTCGTCGACGATCGTCAGCGCGACGACTCCGAGGATCGGCCCGTAGACGCGCGTCGTGCCGCCGACGACGGTCCAGATGATCACATAGACCATCTGCCCGACATCGAACTGGTTGGGGTTCACGGTGCTGAGATAGTGTCCGTAGAAGGCGCCGCCCAGCCCGGCGAAGAACGAGGCCACTACGAAGGCGAGCATGCGGTAGCGGAAGGCGTCGACGCCGACCGACTCGGCCAGCCGGTCCTGCCAGTGAATGGCGTGGAAGGTGAGGCCGATGCGCGAGCGCTCGATGAGATGCAGCACGAAGACCGAGAGCGCCGCCACGACGAGCATCAGGTAATAATAATGAACCGGTGAGTAGGGGTCGAAGACCACGAAGCCGAGGTCGATCTCCGGCAGGCCGGGAATGCGCTTGATGCCGGTAGCGCCGCCGAAGGGATCGCTGAAACGCTTCCAGACGAGGCGGATCACCTCGCCCGCAGCGAAAGAGCCGATGAGGAAGTAAAAGCCCTTCATGCGGAAGAGCGGAAAACTGAGCAGGAATGCGAGAAAACCGGAAGTTGCCGCGCCGGCAAGGATCGAAAGCGGCACCGGGACGCCGAAGGATTTCGAGAAAAGCGCGCTGGCATAGCCGCCGGCGCCCATCAGGACGACATGCGCGAGCGACCACTCTCCGGTCAGCGTGAGCAGGCGATAGCTCGTCACCACCACCACGTTGATGACGAGAAACACGAGCAGTTCCTGCTGCGAGAAGGAAAGAAAGAACGGCAGCGCGACGAGCGCGGCCGCCAACGCCAGGCCGCCGACGAGAACTGCGACACGCCCCTGCCCCCTAGGCACGCTCTTTCGCTCCGAATAAGCCGCTCGGCAAGACGATGAGGACGCCGAGCATCAGCAGCAGCCCGACGATGTTGGCGATGACGCCGTCGATGAGCGTGGTGACGATTGTGTGCACCAAGGCATAGAGGATCGCGGCGATCACCGCGCCCTCGAGGCTGCCGATGCCGCCGACGATGATGATGATGAAGGCGGTGACGATCACCGAATGGCCCATCAGCGGCGTCGGGGCGACGAGCGGGGCGGTGAGCGCGCCGGCGATCCCGGCGAGCGCGGCGCCGATGAACATCGCGATGCGCGCGGTCTGGTTGATGGAGATGCCCTGCAGGGCTGCCGCCTCGCGGTCCTGAGCGACCGCGCGGAGCGCCCAGCCGAGCCGCGTCCGCCGCAGGAACAGCCACAAAAGCGCCAGCACGACGATTGTCGTCACGATGACGATCAGGCGTTCGTAGGTGAGGACGGCGCCGGCGAACTCGATGCGCTCCTTGGAGATCGCCGGGACGTTCTGCATCCGGAGCCCGAAGCCGAGCACGGCGAGGCTCTGGAGGATGAGCAGAAAACCGATCGAGGCGATCAGCCCGCCGAGCGGGTTTTCGCGGAGCGGCCGGAACATTGCCCATTCCATCAGAAGGCCAAGGCAACCGACGAACACCATGCCGCCGGCGACCGCCACGAGGAACGGTACGCTGTGGCCGGCATAGAGGTAGACGACCGCATAGGCGCCCATCATGTAGAGCTCGCCATGGGCGAAGTTGATGACGCCCATGACGCCGAAGATCAGCACCAGGCCGACGGCGATGAGCGCCATGTAGCTTGCCGCGTAGGCGGCGTTGACGAGCGTCTGGATCAGGAGGGCGGACATACGCAATCACCAACAGAACATGTCGTCATTGCCGGACTTGATCCGGCAACCCATTCCGCAACCGCTGTGTCGGACACGACCGTCACGGAATGGATGCCCGGGTCAAGCCCGGGCATGACGACAAGACCGGATGGATGTCGATCCTGCGCCTGCATCCGAGGCGGGCGCGAGGTTAGCAATTTCGACCAGCGCAGGCGGCGTGCCTAGGTCCGCTGGTCCCACATCTGGTTCAGCGCGGTCATGTGCTTGATCAGGAGCTCGCTGTGCTTCTCCCACCAGGCGGGAATGGAGCGGTAGCCCTCGATCTTCGCCTTGCCGTCGCGAATGGCGACGACCGGCCAGTCGCCGACCAGCGCATTGTCGATGCCGAAAAGCTCCGTCCCCCACCATTTGGCGTCGCCAAAAATGTGTTTTCCGGTGCCGCCCTCTTTCATCGCGGCGAGTACTGCTTCGGGCTCGGCGCTGCCTGCCCGCCGCGCCGCGTCGCTCCAGAGCTCCATGATGGAGGCGTATTCCCACGAGACCGCCGACCAATTGTCGGCCCCGTAGCGCTTCACGTATTCGGCGTAGAAGTCGTTCGGGCGCGGAAAATTGATCTGCTCCTCGTTCAGCGCCGGATCGTCGAAATCCGGGAACTGGAAGATGACGCCTTCCATGAATTCCTTCGACGTGCGGTCGATGATGCGCTGATAGAAGTCGAGCGTGCAGGAGATGATCTGGCCCTTGTAGCCCTGCTGAAAAGCCTGCTCGCAGAGCGGCTGCACGTAGTCGGCGTAGCAGGTGTCGAGGCAGAGGATATCGGGGTTGCCCGACATGAGCTGCGTCATCACCGGGGCGAAATCGGTGGTCGCGGGGTCGAAGAAAAGCGGGTCGCCCAGAACCTCGATGCCGGCGGCCTCGAAGGCGGCGAGATAGGTGGCGACCGACGGCTTGCCGAGCGCGTCGTCCTGCGCGCAGATGACCGCGGTCTTCAGCTCCGGCCGGTTCTCCGCCAACCATTCGACGCCGGTCACGTTGTAGATCGGGTGAACCTCGCAGGGCGCGACAAGTGTCGTCGTCTCCGGCGTCAGGTCGCTCGGCAGAAGCGTCGAAACCAGCATGCCCTCGCGCGCGGCGATTGCCTCGACGCCCGGCCAGGGATCGCCACCGAGCATCATGATGAACTTTACGCCGTCTTCCTGGATGAGCTTGGTGGCGCCGGTGCGCGCCTTGCCGGCATCGTATTCCTCGTCATAGGCGACGAACTCTATCTTGTGCGCCTCGCCGCCGATATCGACGCCACCCGCCTCGTTGACCCAGTCGCCCCAAATCTCGCAGCCGTCGAGGCCCGGTTTGCCCCACGCCGCCACCGCCCCGGTCAACGGCGCGAGGAAGCCGATCTTGACGACCTTCTCCTGCGCGAAGGCGATTTTCGGGAGGCTGGTACTGGTGATGAGGGCAGCGCCGGCCACGCCGGTCAGAAATGTTCTGCGATCAAGTCTGGAACCGATCTTGAAGCTCATCTGAGACTCCCCTGCGGCTGGCGCGCATCCCTAAAGGAAATTTAAGTCCGATTGCAGAGCCGGAGCAACACCAATTCGGACCGGGAGGGCGAAATTGGTCCATCCCAGACGTTCGTAGCCCGATCTCAGCTCCTGACCCGCAGCTTCTCGGGGTCGTAGTGCGGGAAGCGGACGACGCGCGCGGGGAGCCGCTTCTGCTGGCCGTCGAGCTTGCCCACCTCCACCCCAGTGCCGATCTCCGCCGCGCTCACGTCGAGCCGCGCAAGCGCGATGTTTTTCTTCAGAGCCGGCGAGCGGGCGGCGCTCGTCACCACGCCGATCTGCGCGCGGCCGACATGCACACAGTCGCCGTGACCGACAGCCTCGTTGGAATCGATCTCCAGCCCGACCAGCTGGCGGTGCGGATTCGCCTGCCGGCGGATGAGCGCTTCGCGGCCGACAAAGTCGTCCGGCTTCGATTTTAGCGCCACGGTGAAGCCGATGCCGGCCTCGAACGGATCTGTCTGGTCGCAGAATTCCTGATTGAAGAAGATGAGCCCCGCCTCGACGCGCAGCATGTCGAGCGCCTGCAGCCCGAGCGGCTTCAGTCCGTGCGGCTGGCCTGCCTCCCATACCGCGTCGAAGACCGCGCCGGCATCCTTCGGGTGGCAGAAGATCTCGTAGCCAAGCTCGCCCGTGTACCCGGTGCGCGACACGACGACGGCGGGGCCATCAAGAGCTCCGATCCGGCCGATCAGAAAGCGGAACCACCCGAGCTCCTCCGGCTTCGGCTGGGCCGGCGGCGTCCAGACGATGTCCTTCAGGATGTCGCGGCTGTTGGGGCCCTGCACCGCGATGTTGTGAAGCTGGTCGGTGGAGGAGCGGACCCAGGCGGAAAAGCCCATCTTCTCCGCCAGCTGGCGGAGCCACACGCCGTCATATTCGTCGCCGCCGATCCAGCGAAAGTTGTTGGCCCCGAGCCGGAACAAGGTTCCGTCATCGAGCATGCCGCCGTGCTCGTAGCACATGGCCGAATAGACGACTTGACCGACGGCGAGCTTTCGCACGTCGCGCGTCAGCGCATATTGCATCAGCGCCTCGGCGTCGGGTCCGGTCACCTCGAATTTTCGGAGCGGCGACAGGTCCATCAAAGCTGCGCGCTCGCGGCACGCCCAATATTCGTCGATGGCGCCACCGTCGTTGAATTTCTGCGCCAGCCAATAGCCGCGGTATTCCGTAAAATCGCGCGTACGCGCCGCGAATTTCGAATGGAACGCGGTTTCGCGCGTGAGCTTGGGTTCGGCGTCGGGCGTCATGCGATGGGCTACCGCTCGCGAGAAGCGCTCCTTGTCGGAATAAGTACGAACATGAATATCCGTCGGGTTCCAGGCATTCGCCGCATCGATGTCGTCGGGACAGGCGGATGAGACGCAGACGAGGTCGGTGACGGCGCGTAAGAGAACATAATCGCCCGGCCGCGACCACGGCTCATCGAAGTGGATGACGTTATTTGCATCGATGCCGGTGTTGTAGAAGAAATTCAGCGCCATCCAGCCCTTGCGTGCCGTGATGCCGTAAGGGTCCAGTGCGCGGTTGAAATTGTCGGTGCAGTTGATGTGGCCTGGATAGCCCATGTCCTCGTAGAATTTTGCGTAACAGGCGAGCGCGAAGGCGTCATGCCGCCCAACTGTGTCCTGTACAATTTCGACGAGGGGCTCCATATCCTGGTCGAAACCTTTGGCCGGCAGCCCGGGGGCGGGATAGCCGAGGCCGGTCAGGCTGCGCGTCGTCGTGGCGTCGAGCGGGCGCTCCTCGCCCTTGTCGAGCTTGCGGGCGGAAAAGCATTGGAAATCGGAGCATTGGCGGCCGGCCACGTCGATGATCTGGATGTACTCGCCGGCGCGCACGAAATAGGCCTCCGCCGTCGCCCGGTTCACGCGGATATCCTGCAGCGGGTCGGCGAGCGGATCTGGGAGCACGATCCGGTCCTTGTGCGGCCGCGCAGTCGCGCGCTCGATCCGCATTTCGATCGGCGTGGCGGTGTCCTGATCTTCCGGACGCATCGCCGCGCCCGGTGCGGAGACGACGAGCGTTCCGCGGCGCTCGGCGCGAAACGATTGCGAGGTCGCGGCCGGCGAGGCGCTTCCAAACAGGCGAATCGACTGCGCCGCGGGCTCGGCCTTGGCGCCGATCACGCCCGGATCTGACCGCCCGTCCTCACCGAGCGCGAGCAGTTCGCAGACCTGTCCACCCTCGACGTCCGTCACGGTGATACGGTCGCCTGGCTCGAGCTCGACGGTTAGCGTCCGCCCGCCCTCGATCCGAAAACGCTCGACGCCGGGCGGCAGCGTTCGCATCCCCGGCCTGAGGATGACGCTCCGCGCCGGTGGCGCGAGGGGTTCGATCGTCGGTATGGGCCGATCCAGCATTTTTCAGACGCCAGTCCTTTTGGTCCTCAACAGCGCGCCGTCAGCTCTTGCGCAGAAAATCCGCCATCGAATCGTCCATCGCCTTCAGCCATGGCGTGTGGTGCTTCGGCGCCATGGTGCCGGTGCAGGGCGAAGGAAAAGCGTGATCGCGGTAGGCGAGGATCGATTCCTCCTTGTGGTGCTCCCATTGCTTGAAGAGATCGGCGGCGAGGTCGAGGTCGAATTTCGGGTAGTCTATGTCCTTGACCAGATCTTTCACGTAGTCGGTCTGAAAATCGATCTGCTCGGTCGGATTCGCGAGCTTTTCCTCGCGCGCCACCCACGCTGCCGTCTTCTTCTCCATCGCCTGCTTCGACGGCAGCTTGATGCGGCCCAAAACATAGTCGCGCGCGTACCAAGCCTGCGCGTCAAACATGGAGAAGGTATAAAACTGGTCCTGCATGCCGAGATACATGAGCTTCGGATTGTCTTCCCAGAAAACGCCCTTGTAGAGGCCGGGCGGGTTCAGCCGATTGCGCGTGCGGAGCCTGAGCTTCTCCTCCAAGAAGGGGAAAAAGTGCTGGTAGCCGGTGCACAGGATTATCGCGTCAACCTCGCGGCTCGAGCCATCCTTGAAATGTGCGGTCTTGCCTTCGAGCTTCATCAAGAGCGGGCGTTCGTCCATGCCGTCGGGCCAATGAAAACCCATGGGCTTGGTGCGCCAGCACATGGTGACCGACTTCGCTCCATATTTGTGGCACTGCAGCGCGATGTCCTCGGCCGAATAGCTGGCGCCGACGACGAGCAGTCGCTTGCCGACAAACTCCTGCGCGTCGCGAAAGTCGTGACCGTGCATCACGCGGCCGGGGAATTTTTCAACGCCCTCGAAATGGGGGACGTTCGGAATCGAGAAATGCCCGGTCGCGACGATGACGAAATCGAATTCCTCCGATTGCGTTTTTCGGTTCTTTACGTCCTCCGACGTGACCGTGAATTTTCCCGTGTCATCCGAAAAGCGCACGGAGCGAACCGGCGTGTTGAAGCGAATGTGCTTGCGCAGGCCGCTCTTCTTGGCCCGGCCGGTAATGTAATCGAAGAGCACTTCGCGCGGCGGGAACGAGGGGATCGGCTGCCCAAAGTGGTCGTCAAAAGTGTAGTCGGCGAATTCCAGGCCCTCCTTCGGGCCGTTCGACCAGAGATATCGGTACATGCTCGAGTGGACGGGCTCGCCGAATTCGTCGAGGCCGGTGCGCCAAGTGTAATTCCACAGGCCGCCCCAATCGCCCTGCTTCTCGAAGAGGATCAAATCGGGGACCAAGGCGCCCGCCGCGCGCGCAGCCTCGAACGCCTGCAGCTGTGACAGCCCGCAAGGCCCCGCTCCGACAATGGCAACGCGTGCCGTCATCTCACCATTCCCCCATCTGCGATCATTGAACGACGCGAACTCGTCGGCCGATCAACCTAAGGCGACCAATATCCGCGAGGCAAGACGGAGTGGTGGTGGCGGAGGGAGCGGAGCGGAAACTGTGTTCCAACATAAGGAGCTGTGTTCCAACATTCTCTGGAGAAATGGCTTATTTCCGCCATTTGATCGGCCGCCTGCTTCGTGCCAGCGCGGCGGGGTCACGCGAGCACGTCGCCGACCGGCCGGCGGAGCGACCAGGGCATCTCTGCGCCATAGCCGAAGCGAACGATCAGGTCGGGCCGTCGCTCGCCGAGGGAGAGATGTTCGGCGAGGCGACGTCGTATCTCGGGCACCTCGACGGCCTGGTTCAGGAAAGCGTGCTTGATGCCAAGCGCGGTCGCCTGCAGGGCGAAGCGCTGGTAGGCGCGGCCGGCAGCAACCCAATGTGCCTTGTCGTTCCGCTCCGAGACGAAGACGGCGAGGCCGGCCGAGCTCGCGATCTGGGCACGGTATTTTTTGTTTTCGGAGTCGGCCGAGACGACCAGACCGAAAAGCGCCCGGCCGACGGGCGCTGGCAGCGCAGGATTGCCGGAAGCCCCGGAAAAGAGACCGTCGCCGGTCGAAAGCGCGTCAGCGTAGCTGAAGCGCAGCCAATGCTTCAACTCATCTATGAAGGCGGGGTCGCCCATCTGCAGCGTATTGCCGTCGATGATGAGAGCGGCGAGGGCGTCGATCGCCGGTTGCTCGGTCAAGAGCACAAGATCGACCCCGCCGCCGCTGCCGGCACCGGCAAGCGTTTGGAGGTCCGGATCGGGAACGGCACGGCCGTCATAGAGACCGCGCGTGCATTGCCGTTTCGGAATCGCCGCGGCAATCGGCGTCATGACCGTCTCGCCGGCGCGGAGATCGATGACGATGCGGCCGTCACCGTCGGGCTCGAAACGCGGCTCTGCGGAGAGGCCGAGGATCGGCGCCGCCTGCACGATGTTCTCGGTCGCCGCCCCAATGCTGGCGAAGAGGTGGTGGTCGTCGGGATCGACGATCGGGGTATGGCGGGCGAAATCGGGGAGGATGGTGATCGTGGCCTCGCCGAGGGCGAAGCGCCAGGCTTGCGTGTTGTGGCTGTTCGCCGCGAGCGTCGCGAAGCGGGCAAGCTCTTGGAGCACCTCGCGACCCGAGAGGCCGGGCGCCATAGGCCGCCGGATCGTCTCGGCCGCCTCGCGCCAGGCGCCGATACCTTCCCTCGCCCACAGGACAAAGCCTGCCGCGCCGGCGGCGGCGACCGCCACGGCTGTCGCGGCCCCGGTCAGAAATGTCCTGCGGTTCATGACGCGATCCTAAGCTGCCTTCGTGGGGATATCGTCTGATGCGTATCCGAGCGAAAACCTGTGCGTTGGCGCGACCTGGTACAGTACCGCGCCGTCGCGCTATTCCGCGCTAGGGCGTGATCGCGACCTTTAGCACGCCGTCGCGCTGGTGCGAGAAGAGGTCATATGCCGCCACGATATCGTCGAGCTTGAACCGGTGTGTGACCAGCGGCTTCAGATCGACGCGGCCTGATTGGATGATTCCCATCAATCGCCGCATGCGCTCCTTGCCGCCCGGGCAGAGCGTCGTGACGATCGTGTGGTCGCCAAGGCCGGCGGCAAATGCGCCAAGCGGTATCTTCAGGTCGCCGGAATAGACGCCGAGGCTGGAGAGGGTCCCACCCGGCCTCAGGACGCGCAACGCCGACTCGAACGTCGCCTGCGTGCCGAGCGCCTCAATGGCGACATCGACGCCGCGACCGTCCGTGATGCGCATGACCTCGTCGACGGGATCGACCTTGGAGAAATCGACGACGTGGTCCGCACCGAGCTTGCGCGAGATGGCGAACCGCTCAGCAATTCGATCAACCGCGATGATCGTGGCGGCACCGCTCAGCTTTGCGCCGACCGTGGCACAGAGCCCGATCGGACCCTGGGCGAAGATGGCGACGGAATCGCCGATACGGATGTTGCCTCTCTCCGCACCGCTGAAGCCGGTCGACATGATGTCAGGGCACATGAGGACCTGCTCATCGGTAAGGCCGTCCGGCACCGGCGCGAGGTTCGCCATGGCGTCAGGCACGAGCACGTACTCGGCCTGACAGCCGTCGATCGTGTTGCCGAATTTCCAGCCGCCGATCGCCTTCCAGCCGTGCTTCGTGCCGGCGCCGTCCTGCGAACAGAAGCCGCAGAGGCAGGCGTTGCTCCAGCCGCTCGGCGTGATGGCGCCAGCGATGACGCGCTGGCCCTCGCGATATCCCGTGACCGCGGAACCCAGCTTCTCGATCACGCCGACCGGTTCGTGGCCGATCGTCAAACCCTTCTCGACCGGATATTCGCCTTTCATGATGTGGACGTCGGTGCCGCAAATAGTGGTCGTCGTGATCCGGATCAGCGCGTCGAGCGGGCCGACATCAGGAATCGGCTTCTCATCGAGCGCGACGCGGCCCGGCTCCACGAAAATCGCTACCTTCATCTTCATGTCCTTCCATTCTATCATTCCGGAATCTTCGAACTATCCGGCACACCGACGGTGGCACTTATTCGCGCTCCCCGCCCCAGGAAGCGCGCATTTTCGCAGCGGCGGGCGAGGCTAATGCCGATGGGCGAAGCAGCCAGGTGAAAACGCCGACGGCGAGTACGCTTCCAAGAAGCTCCGCCAGGACGAAGCCGGGCACATCGATCGGTCGAATGCCTGAAAATGTGTTGCTGAGAGCCCGCGCAATGGCGACGGCCGGGTTGGCGAAGGACGTCGATGCCGTGAACCAGTAGGCAGCGGTGATATAGAGCCCGACCAGCCAGGGAATAGCCTCCGCGCGAAAGCGCAGGCCGGCAAGGATAGTCCCGACCAGTCCGAAGGTCGCAACGATCTCGGCCCACCATTGCCCGAATCCGGTGCGCGCCGTCGTGCTCGCCTGAAGCAGCGGCAGCTCGAACATGAGATGCGCGGCAAGCGCGCCGACGATTCCTCCGACAAGCTGCGCCGCTATGTAGGCGCCGCTATCGCGAGCCGTGATGCGGCCCGTCAAGCGCATCGCCATTGTAACGACCGGATTGAGATGTGCACCGGAGATCGGACCGAACACTGTGATCAGCACGACGAGGATGGCGCCAGTCGAAAGCGTGTTGCCGAGCAACGCCAGTGCGGAGTCTTCTGTCAGCCGCTCCGCCATGATCCCGGAGCCGACGACAGTTGCGACGAGGAACGCAGTGCCGAGGGCTTCGGCGGCGAGTCGGCGCGACAGATCGAAGGGCTGCGCCTCGATGCCGCCGTTCACACGCGCTCCGACGCGGCAAGCTCGCGGCTCTGGCCGATCTCATCGAGCCGCTTCTGCAACGACAGGCGGTCGAGACTGCCCATCGGCAAGTTCGTGAAGATCGAGATGCGGTTGGTCATCATCCGGCACGTATCGGCGAAGGCAGCGCGCTTTACGGCCTCGGATCCCTCGACGGCGGCCGGATCGGGAACACCCCAATGCGCCGACATCGGCTGGCCCGGCCAGATCGGACAGGTCTCGTTCGCCGCATCGTCGCAAACGGTGAAGACAAAATCGAGATTTGGCGCGCCAGGCACCGCGAACTCATCCCAGCTCTTCGAGCGGAGGCCGTCTATTACGTAGTTCAGATTGCGCAGGAGTTCGATCGTGTAGGGATGCACCTTTCCTTTCGGATGCGAGCCTGCCGAGAACGCGCGAAACCGCCCTTTGCCGTAGCGGTTCATGATCGATTCCGCGATGATCGAACGTGCCGAATTGCCGGTGCAGAGGAAAAGGATTGTGTACTCGTGCTCGCTCATACCTTCGCTTCCCTGCGTCGTTTCTTCGCAACCGGTGGCCCGCCACAAAGCTCAGGTCGGCCGCCGCAGCAATCATCGGTGAGAAAGGCTAGCAGCGCGCGCACCTCCTCGAACTGCACAGCGTAGAGGATGTTGCGGCCCTCGCGGCGCGCCGTGACCAGACCGGAGCGCTCCAGCGCGTTCAGGTGGAACGACATGGCGGTCGGAGGCACCTGCAGCGCTTCCGCAATTTCCCCCGAGGGCACTCCGGATGGCCCCGCCGGCACGAGCAGCCGGAACGCCTGGAGCCTCGCCGGGTGGGCGAGCGCGGCAAGCCGCGCGACGACGTCTTTCTCCTCGATCATCATATACTGCAAGCATATTTGCAGTGTCAGGACAAGATGGCTCGAGAATTCGGAGAGGCTGAGAGCCAGAAGTTCGGTGAAGGAGCAGAGGACGGCTTCAACAAAGAGAAAATCGGTTCTTTAGCGCCTCCGGGCAGCAACACGCTCAAATCAAATTCCGCTCGGCGCGTATCGGTCGCGGGGAGTTGGGTTTCAGCCCGGAAAAAGCGTAACGCCGCCGTCGACGCGGATCACTTGGCCGTTGATGAACTTTGAGCGCGGGCCGGCGAGGAAAGCGACGGCATCGGCGATCTCTGCCGGCTCGGCGTAGCGCACGAATGATCTTCCGGTGGAATCCATCTTGGCCGGATCGACAACGCGAGTCGCCTGAAAGCGGGCGGACTTCGTCGCCCCCGGGCTCACCGCGTTGATCCTGACGCCTTCGGTCAGAAGCTCCTTGGCCAGGCAGCGCGTATAGTGGACGACGGCGGCCTTCAATGTCGAATAGACGACCTCGGGCGAACAGCCCATGTGCGCTGCCGCCGACGCGATGTTGATGACCGAGCCCGCGCCGCGCTTCACCATCGGCGGCACGAACGCCTGGCACACCAGCATCGTGCCTATCAGGTTGTTGTTGATGAGCGTCTGGATGTCCTCGAGGGAGATGTCGAGAGCGTTGTTGGGATTCGGCTTGCCGCCGGCCGCGCCGATGTCGCCCCCGGCGCAATTGACGAGCACGGTCACCTCGCCGAGCTTCGCCTCGATGTCGGCCTTCATCTTGGCGACCGCGGCCTTGTCGCCGATATTGCCGGTGACGGCGGCTGTGCGGACGCCGTATTTCTCGATCGCCTTCGCCACCTCGCCGAGATCGGCCGCCTCGCCGTATTTCGCCGGCGCGGCCCAGTCGAGGTCATGGATGGCAACGTCAGCGCCAAGCTCGGCGAGCCGCTCGGCCATTGTTCGGCCGAGGCCGCGGCCGGAGCCGGTGACGAACGCGATGGTTCCGCTCAGTTCTTTGCTCATATCCGCTCCTGTCAGTCCATCAGGCCGATGGCTTTCATGTTCGCCGCGCTCCGCCGGATCATGTCCAGCTCATAGTCGACCAGAGCCTCGCCATCCTCCTCGCGCTCCCACGGCGTGCGGTAGTCGGCGTCGTCAGGGAGGCGGTTCCGCTGCGCCGCAAGCAGACATGCAGCAAGCTCCTCCGCCGCCTTCGGCGCGTAGCCCTTCCACCAGTCGGGGGTGAAGAGGCGGACGTGGCGCGCCTCGAGCGCCCCGGGCTCGAGTACCGCCGGCAAGGCCTCATGATGCTTGCTCAGGATCGCCATCATCTCCTTGAATGGTACGGCCCCATCGCCGATAGCGCAGCGGACGAGGCGATAGCCCTCGTCGGTGAACTGGATCCTGTAATCCTTGAGGTGGACGTGCCGCACATGCGGCGCAATCACGCGGGTGAAGTCGAGCGGCGCTTCGGCGACCGGAAAGGTGTTGCCGGTATCGAAGACGATGCCGACATTCGGCCCCGCTTCCTCGCATAAGGCGACGAGCTCGCGGCTGGTGAAATCCTGATGGTTCTCGATGACGAGGGTCAGGCCGCGCTCGGCCGCCTTGTGCGCGTAGGGGGCGAGTTTTGCGTGTACCTTCGCGACGAGGTCGTGCCACTCCTTGCCCCAGGTACTGCGGTCGCCACAGAGAACGGGCGTCAGCGCCAAGCGGATGATCGTGGCGCCCACTCCGCGTGCGGAGCGGATGCAGCTGTCGATGTCGCCCATCTGCAGGCCGGAGCTGACGACTGGCGTCATGCCGAACCCTTCGACCCGCGCGCGCAAAGCCGCGAGCTCCTCGTCGCTCATCGTGGAGAGCCAGGGTTCGAATATCTCCAGCGTCTTCGCGTTGAGCTCGCGGGCGATGGCGATAAAACCCTCGAGTCCGCGCCCCCTCGGGTTGGCGCGCGGCGTCCCCTGCCCCTGCAGGCCGAGAACGTATGTGAGGCCGTAGGGATTGAGGCCGGTCTTCAGCATTGCGGTTCCAATCCCCTTCTCGTTGCGCCTGCGGCCTCTAGCGAAGGCCGGCGTCTACGACGAGGCATTGCTTGGTGATCATGCGGCTGTCGTCGGCGGCGAGGAAGAGCGCTGCGCGGGCGATCTCGTCGGCGAGCAGCCAATGATGGAGGGGCTGGCGCGCAACGATCTCGTCGGCCTGCTCCTCGGTGTACCAGAGGCGAAGCTGCCGCTCCGTTTGGACCGCGCCAGGCGCGATGGCATTCACGCGGATATCGTCGGCCCCATAGAGGCGCGCAAGCGAATTGGTGAGGCCGACAATGGCCGCCTTGGCGGTCGCGTAGGGCACAAGGTCCGCACCGCCTGCCATCCATGCGATCGAGGATAAGTTGATAATCGAGCCGTGGCCGATCTCTTTCATTTGAGGGTGGACCGCCTGCGCCGCGAAGAATTGGTGGCGGAGATTGACGTGCATCGCGTCGTCCCACGCTTCGGGTGTTATCTCGCTGGCCTTCTGGCGCGTATCCTTGGCGGCGTTGTTGACGAGCACTCCGATCGGCCCAAGCTCTTCCCCTACGCGCGCGACGGCGGCCCGCAACGCGGCGATGTCCGTAAGGTCGCAATGAAGGAACCTGGGCGCACCGGAGAGTTCGGCGACGAGCCCCTCCGAGGCTTTATCATCGATGTCGACGAAGGCGACCTTCGCCCCCTGTGCGGTGAAGGCGGAGACCATCGCGGCGCCGATCCCCGATCCGCCGCCGGTAATGAATACGACGCGGTCCCTGAGGCTAGGATAGGTGGCGAAGGCGCCGGGACGCGGTTCGAGTTCCTTTATGCTCATGGAAAAGGCTTACGTCCCATCGATGCGGCATTCTTGCGGCAGCCGCGATTGTCGCGAAGATCGTGCGGATGGGCGCGAGCGCGTCAGATGAGGCGCTCGGTCTGCGGATCGAAGAGACAGGCCTTGGCCATGTCGAGCGCGAGCGTTACGCGGTCGCCGACGGCCGGCGCATCGTCCGGCTCGAAGCGGGCAACGACCTCCGTTTCCCCGACACGGAGGATAACCATCGTCTCGGCGCCGGTCGGCTCCACGACCTCGACTGGCGCCTCGAGGATGCCGATCTCGCGCCGGCCGCCGCGCTGCGGGTCGTGGCGGGTGACGTTCTCCGGGCGGACGCCGAAGATGACTTTGCGCCCGGGGCTGCCCCCCCGTGCCGCTCCCTCGCCAGCGAGCTTCAGCACGGCCGGCCTGCCTCCAGCGTTGTCCAGCGCGACGCCGGGGGCGCCGTCAACGGCGACAATCTCGGCAGGCAGGAAATTCATCGCCGGAGACCCCATGAAGCCGGCGACGAACATGTTGGCGGGCCGCTCGTAAACTTCGCGCGGCTCTGCGTATTGCTGCAGACGGCCCTGATGCATCACGGCAATGCGCGAGGCCAGCGTCATCGCCTCGACCTGGTCGTGCGTGACGTAAACCGTCGTTTTGTCGAGCCGCTGGTAGAGCTTCTTGATCTCTGTGCGCATCTCCACGCGGAGCTTGGCGTCGAGATTGGAAAGAGGCTCGTCAAACAAGAAAAGCACCGGATCGCGGACGAGCGCGCGGCCCATGGCGACGCGCTGGCGCTGCCCGCCGGAAAGCTGGCTCGGTTTGCGGTGGAGGAGGCCCTCGATGTGGAGGAGGTTGCTCACCCGCTCGACCGCCTTCGCCTGCTCCGCCTTCGGCACGCCGCGGCTTTCCATGCCGAAGGTGATGTTCTGGCGGACGGTCATGGTCGGATAGAGCGCGTAGGACTGGAAGACCATGGCGATGTCGCGGTCCTTGGGCGCCACTTTGTTGACGATGCGCCCGCCGATCGCGATCTCGCCGGACGTCACCGTCTCCAGGCCCGCGATCATGGCAAGCAGTGTCGATTTCCCGCAGCCCGACGGGCCCACAAGGACGACGAACTCGCCCGGCTCGACATCAAGGTCGACGCCTTTCAGCACCTCGACCGAACCGAAGCTCTTGCTGAGATTCCTGACGGTGAGTGATGCCATGCCGACGCTCGCTATTTGCCCGGTCTCATTACTTGATCGCCCCTTGGGTGAGGCCGCGGATGAAATAGCGGCCGCCGAAGAAGTAGATGAGGAGCGGCGGCAGCGCACCGATGAGCACGGCGGCGCTCATCACGTCGTAGTTGCGCACGGTGGTGCCGTTGGCGGAGAGCGCAATCAGTGCGGCGGTGATTGGCTGTTGGCGGCCGGAGCTGAAGACCACCGCGTAGAGGAACTCGTTCCAGATGCCGGTGAACTGCCAGATCACCGTCACGATCAGGATCGGCGGCGACAGCGGCAGGATGATTCTGCGAAAAATGCGCCAGAAACCAGCGCCATCGATACGCGCGGCCTTGATGAGATCGTCGGGGATGTTGAGGTAGTAGTTGCGGCAGAAGAGCGTGGTGAAGCTGATCCCTTGCACGGTGTGAACGAGGACGAGGCCTGCGGTGCTGTTGGTAAGGCCGAGCTTGCCGAGCGTGAACGCCCAAGGCATCAGCGCGATCTGGCCCGGCATGAACACGCCGAGCAGCATGCAGGTGAAGAGAATCTCCGACCCTTTGAACTTCCACTTCGAAAGGATGTAGCCGTTGATCGCCCCGATCGCGGTCGAGATGATCGTCGCGGGAATCGTCATCTTGAGCGAGTTGTAGAAATTCCGCTTCATTCCTTCGCAAGTTCCGCCGACGCAGTAGGTGCCCCATGCGTCGAGCCAGCCGTCGATCTGGAAACTCTGCGGCCAGGCGATGAGTCCGTTCTCCATGATCTCCGGGACTTCGCGGAAGGAGTTCAGGATAACGACGACGAGCGGTAGCAGATAGTACGCCGCAAAGAGGGTCAGCACGGCGTAGACGCCGATCTTTGCGCGCGATCGCCTCCACGTTCCGGAGGTCGAGAAGGGATCGTAGCCGGCGGTGACGCTAGCCATGGCCGCTCTCCCGCCGCCGGCGCCAGACGATCCATAAGGCATAGGGGATAAGCACGACCGACAGGGCGAGCAGAATCATGATCGCCGCCGTCGCACCTTCGGCGATCTGGCCACGCTGAAACATGAGATCGTAGACGTAGATCGCCGGAAATGTCGTCGCGATGCCTGGCCCGCCGCGTGTGAGAGCGACAGCTAGATCGAAGGTCTTGATGGCGAACTGCAGCAGCACAACGATGACCGCGATGAAGATCGGGCCGATCGCCGGGATCACGATGCGGCGGTAGATGCGCGCCATGCCGGCACCGTCGATCTGCGCGGCTTTGATCAAGTCCTGATCGACGGAGCGGAGCCCGGCGAGAAACAGCGCCATCGCGAAGCCCGAGGCCTGCCATATGCCGGTGATGACTATCGCATAGATCGCGAGCTTGCGGCTTGTCGTCCAGGCGAAGGCAAAATCGGTGAAGCCGAGCCGATGCACGAAATACTCGATGCCGGAAGCGGGATTGAAGAGCCAGCTCCAGACTGTCCCGGTTACGACGAACGAGACGGCCAGCGGATAGAGATAGATCGTCCGCCACACCGCCTCGCCGCGCACGCGCTGATCGATCATGATCGCCAGCAGGAGCCCGATCACCATCGTGCCGATGACGTAGAGCACGCCGAAGACGAAGAGGTTCGTGTATGCGATGTTCCAGCGGCGGTTCTGCCAGAGCGACACGTAGTGCTCGAACCCGACATACTCGTAGCTCGGCAGGAGCGACGAGTTGGAGAGCGAGATGTAGAGCGTCCAGCCGGAGAAGACGAAGACGTAGACGAACGACGTGATCAGCGACGGGATCAGAATGATGAAGGGCAGATAGGCACCAGCCCGCTCGCGCCAGTCGGAGCGGGACTGGGGGAGAGCAGCTTCTATCGTGACCGTCGACTGCATGTCTGCGTCCGCAAACATCCAACCGGCCGCGGCTTTCGTCGCGGCCGGTTCATCGTATCAAATCACATCTGGGCTTCGACGTTGTCCGCCATGGCGTTGGCGGCGTCCTCAGCCGACATCTCCGGTGTATTCACGAACTCGGTAATCGTCTCCATCATGGCGCCCCGGTACTTCTGCAGCACCGTCATATTGTGCGCCATCGAGCGGACCAGCGTGCCCTCCTTGATCGAACCCTGCAAATCCGTCTGCGAAAGCTGCTGACAGGGGTTGAAGCCCTGCGAGAGATCGACATCGAGACGGGCCGGAATCGACCCCTTGGCCTGGTTGAAGATGGTCTGGAACTCCGGCGACATGATCGTCTTGGCGAGGAGCTGCTGGCCTTCGATGAATTCCGGATCGCTCTGCTTGAAGAACACAACGGAGTCGGCGTTCAGGATGAAGCCCGGCTTGCCCCAGTCGGTCGGCGCCTGCGCGCAGAGATAGTCCTCGTTCGCCTTCTTGCCGGCAGCGGTGAGCGTGCCGATCTCCCAATCGCCCATGAGGAAGAAGCCGGCCTCGCCGTTCGACATCATTGCGGAGGCGGAATCATAGTCGCGTCCAGCAATAGCGGGGTCCATATATTTCGAAACCATCGTCCGCATCTGCTCGAAGGCCTTCACCATGCCTTCGCTGCGCAGCGCATCGACGTCGCCCTCGACGAAGGCCTTCCTGAAGAGGTCGAGATCCTGGCCGTAGACGACGATCTCGAAAACCGTCGCGTCGGACCAGTCGGCGCTCAGATGCGCGATGCAGATCTTACCGGTGGCCACGATCTTATCGCAATCCGCGTTGAACTCGGCCCAGGTCTTCGGCAGCTCGGTGATGCCGGCAGCGTCGAGCACGGCCTTGTTGGCCCACAGCCAGTTGATGCGGTGGATGTTCATCGGCGCGGCGATCCAGCTGCCGGTAGGCTTCATCACCGGGAGGAGCTCGGGCGCCACGACGGCATCCCAGCCTTCGGCCGCGGCGAGCTCGTCGAGATTGGCAGTACCGCCGGTCTCATTCCATTCGGCGATTTCCGGGCCCTTCAACTGGACGGCCGGAGGCGCGTTGCCGGCGACCACGTCGGCGCGGAGCTTGGCTAGTGTATTCGCCGTGTGGCCGGCAATCGCCGTCTGCTCCCA
>CAYTTC010000027.1:0-39815 GCA_964440525.1 uncultured Propylenella sp.
CGTCGAAAGTCCCTTAAGTCCAGTGACTTAGCGGCTTTCTCGGCTTCCAACCAAACGGCAAACGGTGGTATGCGGTTTGGTGGGCCAAGCCACTGGAGCGAATGTGAAATCCGCCATCGCCTACTACCGCGTCTCCACGCAGCGACAGGGCCGCTCAGGCCTCGGCATCGAAGCCCAACGTGCTACCGTCGCGCGGTTCGCAGAGGCCGAGGGAATCGCCCTCCTCCAGGAATACGTCGAAGTCGAAACCGGGAAAGGCAGCGATGCGCTGGACCGACGGCCGCAGCTCGCTGCAGCCCTCGCCAGAGCGAAATCGGCGAAGTGCCCGGTCATCGTGGCGAAGCTCGATCGCCTGTCCCGCGACGTGGCCTTCATCTCGGGGCTGATGGCGCAGCGCGTGCCCTTCATTGTCGCTGAGCTTGGCGCTGACGCCGACCCCTTCATGCTCCATCTCTACGCCGCGCTCGCAGAGAAGGAGCGTCGCCTGATCTCCGAGCGCACACGCGCTGCGCTTGCCCAACGGAAGGCGCACGGCGCACGGCTCGGCAATCCAAGCAATGCAGGACAAGCCGCTGCCCTCGGTCGCGAGGTGCAGACCTCGGAAGCCAATCGCTTCGCCGCAAACATCATCCCCGTGATCGACTCCATCAAAGCCACTGGAGTGTCGAGCCTCGGGGCAATCGCGGTCGCTCTCAACAATCGTGGCATCCGAAGTGCCCGCGGCGGCAGATGGCATGTTTCGACCGTCGCCAACCTCTTGGCGCGGTCGGTCCGCTGAGGAGCGGGGCTCCTTTTTAGGCGGGAAGAATCCGATCGTCGAGGCGATCAAGGCCTCGGGCGCTTCGACGCTACCGGCATCGCCTGGGCGCTCAACGCCCGAGGGATTCGGTCCTCTCGGGGCGGGCAGTGGCATGTTTCGACTGTCTCAAACCTGCTCGCCAGGGCGCCCGCTAAACCTTGCGTATCCTAGTCGGAAAAATCCCGCGGAAGTGTAAATGATCCTCTGTCGGGGCGCCACGGAGTTGGACGCCGCCGGGCCGTATGGGCGGGGTGACCAATCGCTTGGCACTCCACGCCCTGAGATCTCGCCTTTGGCCGCCTAACAGGATAAGGGGCCAGCATTAGCCGCTTGGTGCGGGCGTTAAAGCGAGAAGCATTATGAGGATTGCGGTTCTCATGGGAGGATGGTCGGCGGAGCGCGAGGTGTCGCTCTCATCTGGCGCTCAGGTTGCCGCCGCTCTTGAGGAAGAGGGAATGGATGTAACCCAAATAGTTCTCGCTAAGTCGAACGTACGCGATCTTCCCGAATGCAATGCCGAAGTAATTTTCAACGCCCTCCATGGCGCCGGAGGCGAAGACGGTGTCATCCAAGGCTATATGGACGCCACTGGACTAGCGTACACGCATTCCGGCTTGCGCGCCTCTGCGGTTGCGATGGACAAGCCGCTTACAAAGATGCTTGCAACCGCCGTTGGTATTCGTTGCCCTGAGGGTCTGGTGGTTGGCCGAAAGATTCCTCACTCACATCCAATGCCGGTACCTTATGTGGTGAAACCCACAAATCAAGGCTCCACCATCGGGGTTCGGATTATCCGGAAGGAAACCGAGCCTCCCTGCGGAGGAGGTGCTTGGGAATACGACTCCCCAATGATGGTCGAGAATTTCATACCTGGAGTTGAGTTGAGTGTTGGCCTAGTCGATGGTCTGGCTTTGGATATTATTGAAATTCAACCAGTAGCCAAGTACTATGACTACGTTTCCAAGTATAGCCCTCGGGGATCGAAGCACTTTCTTCCTGCGCGTATTCCAGGAATTGTTCGAGATGCGGCGCTCGCTGCTGGTGAGCGGCTATGGAGTTTGCTCGGTTGTCTCGATATTGCACGCATCGACTTTCGTTATGACCCGGCGTTTTCCGGCGTCGAGGGTCTTTTTATGCTTGAGGTCAACACCCATCCGGGCCTGACCCGCACGAGTCTCCTTCCAGAGATTGCTGCCGCAAACGGTCTTCCGTTCCCACGCCTCGTATCGCATATGGTCTTTCGGGCGGCACAAAGGGGGAGCTACCGTTTCGCTGATCGAGCTGAGCATCCAGACAATGTTTGAAAACGTGACTTGGCGGTCCCTTAGAAGCGAGTCCGTTTCCCTGACGGAAACAGGTGGGCAATAGGAACTCGGCCCTTGCGCCCCGTTGGCGTCCATGCAAGTCGCGGTTCTATCCCCACGACAATATCGGTCAACTCCATTAAGAGCACGCTTCTCGCGGGTTTCTGTCGATGTATGATGAGATGATCGAACATTTGAGCGTCGGAAATGCCGAAGCTTTCAGACCCCGACCTGCATCTTCTGAGAATCTTCGCAACAGTCGTACGGTGCGGTGGAATCTCGGCGGCTCAGGAGGCGCTGAATCTCAGCCAGTCAACAATCAGCGGCCATATCATTGCGCTTGAGGGACGGCTGGGGTGCAAGTTGTGTGTTCGAGGCCGCGCGGGATTTCGCGTCACGGAGAATGGTGTGACTGTTCTGCGCGCTTCGGAGCACCTTTTCGCAGCGGTTGAAGACTTCGGAGCGGAAACAGCTCGGCTTCGCGGTACTCAGACGGGTGAGGTCCGTGTCGGGATCATCGAGAATTCTATCACCGACGCGGATGCGCCTCTCGACGTTGCGCTCCGAGGGTTCTTCAACCGATTGGAAGCTGTGGAGATTCGCCTAGTGATGGACACGCCGCGTGAGCTCCAATGCCAAGTGCTCGAGCATCGGCTCGACGTGGCGATCTGCGGATCCGCGGAGTCGCTGCCCGGCCTCGAATATGAGAGGCTCTATCAGGAACAATACGGCTTCTTCTGCGGCAGAGGGCACCCGCTCTTCGAACGCGGCGCCATCGACGTCAGTGAAATCCGGAGCCACTGGGTGATTGAGCGAGGATATCGGAAGTTCGGCGACGTCCGCTATCTGGGTATGGCACGTGCGGACACATCCGCCGACCAGATGGAAGCCCAGCTAATCCTTATTCTGACCGGGCGGTACCTCGGATTCCTTCCGTTGCACTATGCCCGACCCTGGATCATGCAAGGCCGGCTTAAGGAGATCCTGCGGGAGGAGCTGGCCTACGCTACAGACATGAACTTGGTCACGCGATCGGACTCCCGCCCAACGCCGGCAGTGGGGACACTCCTCGAGGAGGTGCGGTCAGCGTTCCGCCGCCCCGCCGAGCAGTCCGCGCCTTCGCCGGGCTGAGCCGGCTGAGCTGGTTCTTGCGGCGGCATACATCGATCTTCCCCAATGTAAGAAACCGGCGAATACCTCCTGTTCTTCCAGAGCGTCCGACGCCAACACTCTCGAAGCCGCCACTTTGGCTTGGATAGCAATACGCAGGGGAGCAGACGGGATGAACGACACCGCCTCGGGCAAGACCAACCATAAGCCGCTCGATTCACTTGTCTCTCCACGTTTCGCCGGCATATCTACCTTCTTTCGCCTCCCGTGGGTGACAGAGCCGGACGGGCTGGACATTGCGGTCTTCGGCGTCCCCTTCGATGGCGGGCAGAGCTACCGGACCGGCTCCCGCTTCGCGCCCTCCGAGATCCGCAGGGTGTCGTCGATGATCAAGCCGTACAACCCGTCGTTGGCTGTCTCCCCCTATGACAATCTCAACATCGCCGATCTCGGCGACAGCCCCGTCAATCCCCTCGACACGAGCCGCTCGCGTGAACTGATCGAGGAGTGGGTGGCTTCGATCCTCAAAGCCGGCGCGATCCCCGTCGCCATCGGCGGCGATCATTCGATTACGCTGCCGATCCTGCGCGCGGTGGCGAAAGCGCACGGCCCGCTCAGCCTCATACAGGTGGACTCGCACCTCGACACGACGGATTCCTATTTCGGCACCCGCTTCGGCGGCGGAACGCCTTTCAGACGGGCGGTCGAGGAAAACTTGATCGATCCGAAGAACTGGATTCAGATCGGCATCCGCGGAACGGTCTACGAGGCCGACGACTATCAGTTCGTGAAGGATCACGGCTGCCAGTGCATCACCGGCGACGATATCTACCAGAACGGCTTCGCGTGGGTCCTCGATCAGGTCAAGCGCATTCGCAATACCACGACCTACATGACGTTCGACATCGATGGGATCGATCCGGCATTCGCCCCCGGAACCACCGCCCCCGTACCGGGAGGACCGACCAGCTCGGATGCAATCGCCCTGGTGCGCGCGCTCGCTGATTTTCCGAAAGTCGTCGGGTTCGACCTCGTGGAGGTGCAACCGGCCTATGACGTCGGCAGCGTGACGTCAGTGCTCGCCGCGGCACTGGCCTTCGAGTTCATCTGCACCCGAGCCGTCGCCCGCCGCAACAGCAAGGGGAAGTAGCCCGATCGGCACGGACCTTCGGCCAAATGGCCGGAACCCGTTGCCGATCAGCGCAACGCCGTACAGCAACGGCCACAACAAGAAACAAGCGGGTTCCTAAGAGAAGAACGGGAGGATTCACATGAAGAATACAACACGGCGCACAGTGCTGTCGGCACTGGCTGGAGTGATTGCCGCAGGATTTGTCGGAGTGAGCAGCAGCCAGGCCGTCGAGGGGACGATCGTCTTCGGCACGGACCCGACCTATCGCCCACTTGCCTTCTACGACGAGAACCAAAATCTCGTGGGATTCGACATTGATCTTGCAGAAGCGATGGCGAAGCATCTCGACATGGAGCTGAAGATCGAGGCGATGGCGTTTGACGGCCTTATTCCCGCGCTTCAGACGGGTCGCATCGACGTCGAGCCGGAAATGGCGGTCAGAGAGAAGCGAAAGGAGCAAGTCGACTTCACGGTTCCCTTCTTCTCGCAGACTAACACCAGCGTGTTGCGGAAGGATGATGCCAACTTCAATCCGCAAAAGGCCGAGGACCTGAAAGGCAAGAAGGTGGGCGTCACGTCGGGCACGGCCGCGGATCTCATGGTCTCCGAATATCCGGACGTCGAGATCACGCGCTACAATACGACGCCGGACTCCTTTCGAGATCTCACGCTTGGCCGGATCGACGTCGTCATCGTAGACAGCCTCACCGCAGGCTATACCGTGAAGCATACCTTCCCGGACGACCTCAGGGTTAGCAACGCCGCCCTGACGGACCGCATCGACATCGCGGCCGCCGTTCGTAAGGGGAATGCGGAACTACTGGAGCGGCTGAACGCGGCGATCGGGGAGATGCAGAGCGACGGCACGCTCGACGCTATCGTCAAGAAGTGGTTTGGCGATATCTCGTTTTGACCTGATCGGTCGGAACGTGGAAGCGGAAGCGACGCCAATCCTGGAGGCGGTCGGCGTGGGAGCCGAGCTGGGAGGTCAACCCATCCTGCGGAATGTGAACCTCTCGGTTCGGCCCTGCGAGACCATCGCGATCATCGGACCGAGCGGTTCTGGCAAGACCACCCTCCTCCGCTGCCTCAATTTCCTCGTTCCATACAACGCGGGACGGATTTATCTGCGGGGCGAACTCATTGGATATCGCGAGATCGAAGGATCGCTCGTGCGGCGCCGGGAGAGCGAGACTACGAGGCAACGCGCTCGATTCGGTTTCGTGTTCCAGCGCTTTAACCTGTTCCCGCATCGCACAGTGCTCGGAAACCTGCTCGAAGGCCCGGTGCATGTGCTCAAGATTGACAAGGCGGAGGCACGCGACAGGGCCATGACGGCGCTGCAGCGCGTCGGGCTGGAGACTATGGCTGAGCGCTATCCTACGGAGCTCTCGGGAGGGCAGCAACAGCGCGTTGCCATCGCGCGCGCCCTTTGCATGGAGCCGGAAGTGATGCTCCTCGACGAGATCACATCCGCGCTCGATCCGGAACTCGTCGCGGAAGTCACGGCAGTCATGCGGCAGCTCTCCGAGGACGGCATGACGATGATCGCCATCACCCATGAGCTTCGTTTTGCCCGAAATTGCGCCGACCGCGTCGTGTTCATGGATGGCGGGACGGTCCTTGCAGACCTGCCGACGAAGACCTTCTTCGACAAACCGCCTTCCGAGCGGATCGCAGCCTATCTTGCGCAGTTCCGGGGCGAGGCGTGATCGCGGAACGAGGATGCCGAGGACCGGGCTGATGCTTGATTTCTTCAGTCGGTACTGGTTCGCCTACCTATTGGGCCTGCTCCTTGCTGTAGGAATCTCGGCAGCCGCTATGGCGCTGTCCGTCGTGATCGGCACGGTCGGGGCGCGGGGGCGAGACTCCCGGTCCCGGATCGTGAGGGCGCCGGTCGCCGCTTATGTCGCCGTGTTTCGCGCGGTGCCGCCTCTGCTGACTCTCTATCTCGTCTATTTCGGTCTTCCGATGTGGGCTGTGCAGGCGGACGTGCCGCTCCTCTCCGCCTTTCTCGAGCCCCTGAACAACCGGATCCTGTCGGCGGTGGTGGCATTCGCATTAACCAGCGGCGCGTTCACTACCGAGATCATCCGGTCCGGCATCAAGTCCGTTCACAACGACCAGATCGAGGCCGCCCGGTCGATCGGCATGTCCTCCGGCCTGATCTTTCGCCGGGTGATCGCTCCGCAGGCATTCCGCATCGCCTTTCCGCCTCTCGGCAGCGAGTTCATCTACGTGCTGAAAGGGACGTCGCTCGCCTCGGTCATCGGCGTCGTGGAGCTCATGAGGACCGCGCAGCTGGCCGCCGGCGCCACGTTCCAGAGCCTTACCGCCTATGGAATGGCGGGCGCCTACTATCTCGCCTTCGTGATCATGCTGCAGGTGACGCTCGGAAGGCTCGAGGAGCGGTTTCCGGGAGAGCGCCGCTCCCGAAAACGGCTCACGCGTGGCGGGACCTGAGGGCCGCGCAATGCTCAAAGGCAGGATCCATAGGCCTACCTTCGGCGTCGCCGGCGTCTGCCATCGCTCAGAGCCCGCATGATCGCGTTCTTCCTTCAGCACTGGCATCTGTACCTTGCGGGACTGGCGGTGGCTCTCTTGATCTCAGTGATCGCCTATGCGCTCGCGCTAGTGATCGGCACCGTCGGCGCCATCGCCAGGACGTCGCGATCACGGCCCGCGCGGTTCGCTGCGGCGGCCTATGTGGCGGTCTTCCGGTCGATGCCTCCGCTCCTGACCCTTTACATCGTCTATTTCGCCCTGCCGAGCTTGGCGATGGGCCTTGGAGTGCCGGCGCTCACCGCCTTGGTGGAACCGCTCGGCAACAGGATCTTTGCGGCCGTCATCGCGTTCACCTTGGCAAGCGGCGCCTACGCGACGGAGATTATCCGCGCCGGAATCGCCTCTGTTCCTGACGAGCAGTTCGAGGCGGCTAGGTCGATCGGGATGCCGTACGGCAAGGCCTTCCGGCGGATCATCGCTCCTCAGGCGTTCCGCACGGCATTTCCTACGCTCAGCAACGAATATCTAATCGCGCTGAAGGCGACCTCACTTGCCTCTGTCATCGGCGTTGTGGAACTGATGCGGACGGCCCAGATCCTGGCGTCGATGACATTCCAATATCTCTTAGCGTACACGATCGCCGGTATTTTTTACGTGGTCTTCGTCAGCCTTCTGCAATTTCTTCTGCACCGCGTCGAGAACAGGCTGCCGGGTACCGTGTGACCAGTCTAGAGAAGGACAAAATGCAGACGATAATGCTTTTCACGACCGGCGGCACGATCGCGACACGGGACCGGGGCCGCGGCTCGGTCCGGAGTCCGCAGTTGAGCGGCGTACAGCTTCTGAAAATGATGCCTGCGGCGGCATCGGATTCCCACAGCATCGAAGTGGTGGAACTCGGACTGCTGCCAAGTACGGCGATCACCCCCGCCCTCGCCTTCGAATGGGCGGCGGAGGTTCAGCGGCAGCTCGCGCGCGAGGATGTTGAGGGCGCCATCGTCACAATCGGCACGAACGCGATGGAGGAGACTTCCTATCTCTTCGACCTAACGCTGAAGACGCCTAAACCCGTCGTGTTCACCGGCGCCATGCGCATGCCGGCGCAGCTTTCGTCGGATGCGAGCCGCAACCTTGTTTCGTCGATCGCTGCTGTACGCGAGAAGCGTCTGGCGGAGATGGGTGTCGTCGTCGTCATGAACGACGAGATTCACGCCGCCCGTGACGTGACCAAGATTCACTCCTACGGCGTGCACGCATTCACGTCCCCGTCGGGCGGCAGCCTTGGCCGCATTGTCGAAGGTGCAGGCAATGGAGAAATGCGCATCTGCATCGACCGGCCGCTACACCCCCGCCTACACCTTCCGGCCGATGCCTTGGAGACCCGCGTCGGCTATGTCAAAGCGGTGCTTGGGTCCGACGGCCTCCTTATCGACGCCCTGGCAAGTGGAGGTGCGCGCGGAATCGTCATCGAGGCGTTCGGAGAAGGAAGCACGACCAGCGCCATGGCGACGTCGATCGAGCGGGCTCTGGCCGCTGGGATTGTAGTCGTAATCGCGTCGCGGGCGCCGCTTGGTGGCACGGCACCCCTCTATACGGAGATCGGCGAAAGTCGGTGGCTCCTCAATCTCGGCGCCCTCTTCGCAGGCAGGCTGAGCGGCCCGAAGGCTCGCATCAAGCTTATGCTGGCGCTCGGCCAAGCCGACCGCATTGCTCCGGCGAAATGGTTCGAGGAGGACATGTGAGCCCATCAGGAGCACGCTCTCTTCCTCGGGCTGAGCCTGGCGGGACGTGCCGCCCGCCGCAGCTAGCCTGCATGAGCCACGGTGATGTCGCGAAATACCTGCGGGGCGACGACCGCATCCTCATCCCGTTCGGATCGACGGAACAGAACGGCCCGCATCTGCCGCTCGGCTCGGATGCCTTCGTCGCGGAAGCGATCGCCTGCCGCGCTGCGGAAGCGACCGGCGTGCCAGTTGCACCGACCATACCGTGGGGCAACGCCGCCGCGGACATGCCGTTTGCCGGCACGATATCGCTGGCGCCAGAGACGATTGCGGCGCTCATCCGCGACCTCTGCTGCAGCCTGCAGGCGCATGGCTTCAGGCGGCAGGTGTTCGTCACGGGACACCTCGGCAACGTCTATGCGGTGGCCACCGTTGGGCCGGGTCTTTGCAGGGTCGGGATGGTGATCGCGCAGATTGACGTCTGGCGTCTGCTGCAGCAACTTTCCGGGGACCTGTTCGACACCGGCGCGCTTCCCTTCGGCCATGGCGGCGTCATGATGACGTCCGTCATGCTCGCGCTCCGTCCCGATCTGGTGAAAGCCGGCGCGACGGAAGGTGCGGCACCGCGGCCGGGCTGGGCTTCCTACTCCTACGCTTCCTATCCCGAGGTCATGGGGTTCGCGCCCTGGGACCAAGTGGCGCCTGCCGGAGCAATCGGGGATCCGACGGCAGCTTCTGGAGCCGCCGGCGAGGCGGCACTGTCGCGGATCGTCGGCCGGACGATCGAGGTTCTCGACGCAATCCGTTCAGCGCCATGACGGCAGGATGCGCGGCCCCGCCGCTGGCCTCAGCCCTTCTCGCCGAGGAGAAGTGTCCGCACTTTCTGCGGGTCCTTCAGGAGCGTCCCGAGTTTCGTCAGCGAGGCGTCCAAGGCGTCCGCGAACTTGTCGGCCCCGCCGAACCGCTCGAGCGTTTCGGGCGGTATGAACTTCAGCAGAAGATTGGCGCCACCCGGCGGCACGCCGACGAAATGGACGGTGAGAATGCCGTAGTCGCGGAGCATCAGCATGCAGAGCGCGGCATTGGCCTCGTAGGGAACGATCGGCGGCGCGTTCACACCGCCGCGCTGCATCGCGATCTCAAGAATGTCCTCGGCGAGAAGCTGCACCGTCACCGGCGTCTCATGCAGCAGATCGCCAAAATACGGTCGAAGGGCTTCGGCAACCTGCTTGGTCGCCGCTACGAGATCGCGCACCCGCTGCGGCGAGTAGCTCTCCAGCGTGCGCACGACGGCGGGATAGAGCATCTGCCTGGCCTCAAGGCCACACTCGAAGCCTTTCGCACGGATCTTCGCCACAAGATCCTTGTCGCCGGCCAAAAGGCCGAGGCGCGGCCCAACCGTCCCATATTTGTCGAGCCCCGTGCAGCCGACATCCACCCCGAGCTCCAGCATCCGGGACTGATCGAAGCAGGCCGGACAGACGCGGGCGCCGCCGGCGTCATCGAGATAGACGAGCGCGCCGCGCCCGTGCGCCGCACGCACGATCGCCTTCACGTCCGCCTCGGAGAGAAGATCGTATGTAGTGGCGAGGCGCGTCAGCGCGACCATCGCCACTTGCTTCTCCGCGTCCAGCGCCCGCCGGAAACCGTCGAGCCCCGAAGTGTCGATGAAGCGAGTCCCGGCGTGCCGCCCGGCGCGAATGACCGAGGGATGACTATGGGTCGCAGAGGCCCCAATCACTACGTCTTCAGGCTTCGCAAGCGTGAGAAAAGTCGCGAGCGTGGCGCCCGTCAGTCGATTGAAAACAGCGTAGTCGTGTTTGTCGGCATTTCCGCCCAGATGGTCGAGCGCCAGTTCCTTGAGCCGTTCATGATATATCCCGGGAGCGATCTCGTCATTGGCGAATGGAAGGTCTTCCGGCCGCATCGGAAGCGAATGCTCCAGGCCAGTAAAGATGTATATCGAATCGATGCCGCCGGAATCCGTCCGATTGCCCACATTGCTCCAAGCCTGCTGAAGGCGGCGAAAGTCATCTTCGGTGCTCGTGAGCACCGAGCCGCGCGCATACGACAAGGTCGGAGCGAACTCATTGCCGAACCGGTCCCGACCTAAAACCTCGCCCATGCCCGCCTCCTTTGGCCATCGCTCCCATTTGTCTGTAATTATAGACATTTATTGCCCGTCGTCAATTACCATCTTCTTGGGTCATCGAGCGTTCTGAGTGGCGAGGCCGGGTTAAAAAAACACTGTCGGACCGTTGAGAATTCCATGAAATCTCGCCGGCGATCATTCACGATTTGTCTGCAATCACAGACAATTCTTGGCTTGACTTGCTTGCTGCGCGTTCTATCCTGCAGCAATATGCACGGGATTTGCAGGGTCCATGGCAAAGGGCAAGCCTACTTTCTTCCATCCTTACCCGAAGTACCTGCAGATCATCGACATTCTGCGCAATCGGATGCTGACGGAGATGAGCCCGGGTGATCGCATCCCCCCCGAGACCGACCTCTGCAAGGAGTTCGGCGTCAGCCGCGAGACGATCCGGCAGGCCCTCGACCCGCTCGAGCGGGAGGGTTTGATCACTCGGACCCCCGGGCGAGGAAGCTTCGTCGCAAAGCGAAGACCCTTGCGCGCTCCTGCAAGGAAGCTCACGGGGCTGCTCGAGGACTTCGTTCAGCCGCTTGTTTTTCGATCGATCCGCAGGGACGTTCTCAGCGGCGACGACGAAGCGAGCGGATTTCTTCGGCTCGATCCCGACGCCCTCCTCATGCGCGTCGTGCGCGTCAGTGTCCTTGATGGCGAGCCATTCGGCTACCACATCGCCTTCTTGCCCGCGCAGATCGGCCTCAGCGTGATCGAGCAGGACCTCGAATATTCGTCGATCGCGTCGCTGCTGTCCGGGCCTTGCGGCTTCCAACTGGAGGAAGATCATCAAACCGTAGAAGCAGACACCGCGGACGTGCAGCTTGCCGCTCATCTCAAGGTGTCGATCGGATTCCCCCTGCTTGTGATGCGGCGCATCTACATCTCGAGCGGCGAGACTCCGATTGCGTATTTCAAGAGCTACTATCGGTCCGATCGCTACATGTACACCGTGAAGCTGCGGCAGTACGAGGGCCGCAGCCAGGTGATCCCGCTTCCAGTTTCCCCGACGCCGCCAGCAAAGCGCCGCGGGCGCCGTGCCGACGGCGTAACGGGCCCCCGCCGGGCCGGCGCCAGTAAGTAGCGGTCATCCGCTTCCGGCGCGAGGCCACGCAAATCCGAACGAGGATCGTCAATGTCGAGACCACGGAAAGTCGTCATCAGCTGCGCCATCACCGGCTCGATCCACACGCCGACGATGAGCGAGGCGCTTCCGGTGACGCCGGCCGAGATCGCCGGGCAGGCCGTGGCGGCGGCCGAGGCCGGCGCCGCTATTCTACATCTCCACGCCCGCGACCCCGAGAACGGCAAGCCGACCGCCGACCCCGCGGCCTTCATGGCGTTCCTTCCACGCATCCGGCAGGCGACCAATGCGATCGTCAACATCACAACCGGCGGCGGCCAGGGCATGACGATCGAACAGCGCCTCGCGGCGCCAGCGCGGCTGAAACCTGAAATGTGCTCGCTGAACATGGGGTCGATGAATTTCGGGCTCTACCCGATGCTTGAGCGCTACAAGGACTGGAAGTATGAATGGGAGCCGAGGTTCCTTGAAGCCAGCCGCCAGAACATCTTCCGAAATACCTTTTCCGACATCGAAAGCATCCTGGCGGAGATGGGCGGCAAGCACGGAACCCGGTTCGAGTTCGAGTGTTACGACATCGGACACCTCTATACGCTTTCGCACTTTCTCGACCGGGGGCTGATCGCCCTGCCGATCTTCGTGCAGTTCATTTTGGGGATCCTCGGCGGCATCGGGAGCGACCCCGCCAATCTCGTCCATATGAAGGAGACAGCGGACAAGCTCTTCGGCAATGCGTATCAGTTCTCCGTACTTGGAGCCGGTCGCCACCAGATGGCCCTGGGCGTCATGGGGGCCGTCATGGGTGGGCATGTGCGCGTGGGATTGGAAGACAACCTCTATATCGCCCGCGGGAATCTCGCGCGCGACAACGCTGAGCAGGTGTCCAAGATCAAACGCATCCTGACTGAACTGTCGCTCGATATCGCGACGCCCGACGACGCCCGCGCGCTGTTGAAATTGAAGGGATCTAACGATGTTGGATTCTAGACCCGGCCGAGGCCACGCTGCCGCCGATCTGCGCTCGTGCGCGGTCAAATCGAACGCCGACGAACGTCGGTAGATCAAAGCGGCTCTCCTTATGCGCGGTGTCTTCGGCCAGGCCCAAATGGCGGAACTAGCGGGATACACGCTTCTGCGCCGCGTCGCAGACGGCGACCTTCCCCACGCGCCTATCTACCGCGCCTTCGGCTTCAAGCTCGTCCACGTCGATATCGGGCGCGTCGCCGTTGCCGGCACGCCGTCCAAGCGTTTCTACAACCCGATCGGCTCGATCCACGGCGGCTATATCAGCACCCTCCTGGATACTTGCATGGGTTGCGCGGTCCATTCCGGCCTGTCGGCTGGCCAGACCTACACAACGATCGACATCACTGTGAACTTTGTGCGCGCACTCCGCTACGATAGCGGTGAAGTGACCGCGCACGGATCGGTGATCCACTCTGGCCGGCGGATTGCCACGGCCGAGGCCCGCCTGACCGATGCCACAGGCAAGCTTTACGCGCACGGCCTCTCGACGTGCGCCATCCTCCAGGCGGAGACATCGACCGCCCCGCAAGACGAAGCGGCGACCAAGTCGAGCAAGGGGAAAATCTTCTCTGAAAGCGAATGTTGGTAGCTCGGCAAGGCTATGTCGCGCAAAGCAAGTGAAGATACAGCCAAGGGCTCAGACGCTCTCCACCTATGCCCGCAGCTCGCTGCGGCCCGGTCAGCCAAGCAATTTTGTACGGAAATCGTGCTCGCCCGCACCGCATGATGCAAATCCAGCGCTCCCGACTTTCCGAGGCCACGGGGGGAGTGCATAAGCCGCCTCAGTCAGCGACGGCGACTGAGGCGACTGTTTCTTTTCCGCCTTGACGCTGCCTGGTCATAGTCGTCCATTTCGACGCCGGCGTCAGCGCCGCCAGGCTCAAGCCGCAGACACCGTTCCGGTCCAAGCAGTAGTTTGGCCTGCGACGTGGCGTTGTCGGTGGTGAGGAACATCGCCGCCTTTATGGCTTCCCGCCACGCGATCAAGCCGCGAACCACATCGGGCTTCCGCAGCTCGAAAGGCGGATTGCCGGTGCCGATGCTGAAAATCTCGATCTGCTCAAACGTCAGATCGTACGCGGAGAGCGCATCCACCAGCGCGACCATCACCGGGTTGTTCGCCCACACCCCGCCGTCGATGAAGATGCGGCCGCTCTCCTTGTGCTCAAGACCCTTGAGATAAGTCGGCGCGGCCGACGTCGCCCGCGCCACCTTCCACATGGGCGTCAGGTGATCGTTCCTGAAATCCTCATGGTGATCGGTCTTGAAGACCGCGATCTCGGTCTTCGGCATCATGAACGCCGGGATGACCAGCCTTGCTGTGGAATCGCCGAGGAGGTGATCGCCGAACCGGCGTTTCAGCGTCACGCCGGCCGCCCGACACCGGGCTGCGAGCCCGTCTGCGCGCTCTTGCCAATCAGCGCCGCCGGTTCGGGTATCGACGGCTGTTCATCCTGCTGCGGAGGGAGGGCGATCGTTCGGGCATCAATCGCATCTACCGGCTCTACCGCGAGGAAGGTCTGACAGTTCGCAAGCGCCGCGCCCGGCGGCGGGCCGTGGGAACACGTACTCCGATCCTGGTCGAGGCCACGGTCAACGCTCGCTGGTCGATCGACTTCGTGCACGATCAGTTTGCTTTTGGCCGGCGCTTCCGCATCCTCAACATCGTCGATGACGTGACGCGCGAATGTCTGGCAGCGATCCCCGATACCTCGATCTCGGGCAAGAGGGTCGCACGCGAGCTGACGGCCATCATCGAGAAGCGTGGCAAGCCGAAGATGATCGTGTCCGATCACGGCACCGAGTTCACCTCGAACGCCATCCTGGGCTGGTCAGAAGATCACTGCGTCGAATGGCACTACATTGCTCCCGGCAAGCCGATGCAGAACAGCTCCATCTTCAACGGTCGGATGCGCAACAACGGGAGAGGCTCTAATCGCTGCTGGATGAACGTTCAGTGGCAGGTCAAAGCCCTTAAACGTCCTGACATTCCTCACTATTTGTTATGAACCGTTGAATATGGTCGGACTGATTCAAGTATGTACAACTACGGTCTGTATGTTGCGGTTTGCCACGTCCGATCCGCTTGAGCGTCAGCTGCTGTTAATCGTTGCCGGCGCGTTGCTGCTGATCCTCGGCGTTCTCGCTTATGGCGCGACGTCGTCATACCAGGAGCATCTTTCGCGCGCTGAGGCGCTGACGACCATCGAGGCGCAGTCGCTTGCTGACCACGCACTCCGGACCTTCGACAGAGTCGAATTGCAGCTTGAGAATCTAGCCGCCAAAGTCGAGCAGAACCCATCGTGGCTCTCGACATTCCAGCCAAGTGTGACCGACTATCTGGACCAAATCACGCGCGGCTTTTTCTTCATGCGCAGCGCCATCCTGATCAATGCCGACGGGACGATGGTCAATGACAACGCGGCGCGAGACGGACGGACGCTCGACTTGTCGGATCGGGACTATTTTCTCGCTCACAAAGGGAGCTCCAGTGTCGGGACTTTCGTCGGTCGGCCGGTTGTCGGCCGCGTAACCAATAAGATTCTGATCGGGGTGAGCCGAAGGATCAATCGGCCTGACGGCACCTTCGCCGGTGTCGCGGGGATCATATTTGAGCCGCTCTATTTCAAAGGCACGCGTGAACCGCGGAAAGGGCTTTCCGCGGCCGACGAGGGGTTGGTTTACGAAGACGGAACGATTCTCAGTGGAAGTTTTGGCGAGATCGGCACGAAACTGCCGCAGCTTCACGGTGCACTCGACCGGGCGCGAACGGCGGGCGCGGCTCTGGACAGGGTTGCGATCGCAGAAGGCGAGGACAGCATCGTAGCTCTGCATGCCGTGCCGGGCCGGCCGCTCTTTACCGCGGTCGTTCGGCCGCTCGGCGCCGCTCTTGCAGCGTGGCGCATGGACGTTGTGAAGCTTGCGGGCATCGGCGCCATTTCCATCCTGCTCATAGTATTCATGGCCGGCGTGATCCGTCGCCAACTGGCGGCGCGCGCCGCCGCGGAGAACGCACGCGCCAAAGCGTTGAACGGTCTGACGCTTGCCAACGAGAATCTCGCTCGGAGCAACCGCGATCTGCAGGAATTTGCCCAAGTCGCTTCGCACGATCTGCAGGAACCGTTGCGCAAGATTCGTTATTTTTCGGGGAAGCTGAGGGACGGACTCGGCGAGACACTTGCCGAAGACCAACTCAACACGCTTGGCCGTCTGAACTCTGCGACCGAGCGAATGCAGCGATTGATCAATGATCTTCTGGATTTTGCCCGGGTCACTACCCGCGCAAAACCCTTCATCGTATTGGCGCTCGACACGGCCGTGACAGAAGCCCTCTCCAATCTTGAGGCAACGATCGCCGAAACGGAGGTAAGGATTTCCGCCGGGCCGCTGCCCAAAATCGAGGCCGACCGCACTCAGATGGTGCAGCTGTTGCAGAACCTGATTGGCAATGCCATCAAGTATCGGCGTTCTGACAGCACGATGCCGCAGATAAAAATTCTCGCAGAGTATGAGCCGCGAAATTCACCGGGCGAATGCCGGATTGTTGTCGAAGACAACGGAATTGGCTTTGGCCAGAAATACGCCGACAGGATCTTTCAACCGTTCCAGCGGCTTCACGGCCGTAACGCCTATGAGGGTGCCGGAATGGGACTCGCTATCTGCCGGAAGATCGTCGAGCGCCATGGTGGCACGTTGACCGCTGAAGGTCACGTCAATAAAGGCGCGCGATTTGTTGTGACGCTGCCGCTTCGCCAGAAGAAAGAGGAGACTCAGCCGTGTCCGTCAGAGGCCAACCAATTGTCATCCTCATCGCTGACGATGATCCCGACGACCGCGACATGATTGTCGAGGCTCTGGCGAAAAGCCATCTCAGCAATCCGATCCACTGTGTGGAAGATGGGGCCGAGCTAATGGATTATCTGAATCGACGGGGACGCTTTGCGGCCGGTGACCAATCGCCTCGACCGGGGCTGATCCTTCTTGATCTGAACATGCCACGGATGGATGGACGTGAGGCGATTACCGAAATCCGAAAATCGCCCAGCCTCTGCTCGATACCAATCGTTGTCCTTACGACATCGCAGGCGGAAGAGGATATTTTTCGCGCCTACGAGTTGGGCGTGAATTCCTTTATCACCAAGCCGGTCAGCTTCGACGCCCTGGTCGCGATGATCAAAACCCTTGGGCGCTACTGGTTCGAGATCGTGGAATTACCTACGAGGCCGGCAATGGAGCCAGCCGAATGACCGCTGAAAAAATCAAGGTGCTCTTGATCGACGATGACGAGGACGAATTCGTCATCATGCAAGATCGGATTTCGGAAATTCCGGACAATCCCTATGATCTTGCCTGGTGCGCAGATTGCCAAACAGCGCGCGCAGAGATCGCCGCTGGTCGTCACGACATCTATTTGGTGGATTACCGGCTCGGCGCTGAAAACGGGCTGGATCTGATCCATGAGGCCCAGACGCTCGGTGTTCGCAAGCCGTTCATATTGCTCACCGGTCAGGGTGACCGCTCGGTCGATATGGAGGCAATGCGCCTTGGCGCGGCCGACTACCTGGTCAAACAGAACGCTGAGGTCGCGACTCTCGAGCGGTCCATGCGCTATGCGATCGAGCGGTGCCGGACGGCAGACGAGTTGCAAAGGCTTGCCAATTTCGATTCACTGACCGGTCTCGCCAATCGCAATCTCCTTGTTTCCCGACTGTCCGAAGCGGTGGACCACGCCAAGGAGGAGAACAGAACCGTTGCCCTTGTTCTCCTTGATCTCGACCATTTCTCTGACATCAACGGCAGCCTGGGCTATGAATCGGGTGATCGCCTGTTGCAGATGGTCGCGGAGCGCCTGCTTGGTTATGTCGAGCCCAGCGACCTGATCGCTCGCCTCGGCGGCGACGATTTCGCGTTGATCATCAACAACGCCGTCGCCAAAGACGGTGCCGCGATTGCTGAGCGGATCTTGCAGTTGATGCGCGAGCCATTTTTGCTCTCTGAGCGTCCCATCCGCAGCTCGTGCAGCATAGGAATTTCATTTTATCCCACCGAAGCTGATAACCCCGATCTGCTTTTCCGCAATGCGGACTTCGCACTGATGCAGGCGAAGGCCGCCGGCCGCAACGCCTACCGTCTGTTCGAGGCCGGCGCGCAAGCCGCACTGCAGGACCGAATTGCCCTGGCAGGCGATCTCCTGCCAGGTCTTGAGCGGAAGGAGTTCCGTCTTGTCTATCAGCCGATCGTCAACGTTAGAAGCGGCGAGATCGTCAGCATGGAGGCCCTCCTTCGGTGGGAGCATCCCACTCGCGGCAATGTCACTCCGGGACAGTTCATTCCGCTTGCCGAATCCACAGGAATGATCTTGCAGATCGGCGAATGGGTGCTGCGGGAAGCATTCCGGCAGGTCGCGACATGGCGGCGCGAAGGGCTCGATATTCGCGTCGCCATCAATGTTTCGCCGCGCCAGATCCAAAGCTTGGATGTCGTCTCCTCGGTAACCGCGGCTCTTGAGGGAGCAGGCATCGACAGCGACAGCGTAGCGCTAGAGGTGACGGAAGGTCTTTTGGTCGAAGACAGTGAGGCCAACATTCTGATGCTGGAACGCCTCCGGCAGATGGGCATCCGCGTCTATATCGACGATTTCGGCGTCGGTTACTCGTCCCTCAGCTATCTACGACGGTTTCCGGTAACAGCGCTGAAGATCGACGGTTCTTTCATAAACAGAATCGACTCCAGTCCCGACGATCAGATGGTCATTCGGGCGATTATCGGACTGGCACGCAATCTCAATCTTGGAGTCATTGCAGAGGGGGTTGAGACCGTAAAGCAGATCGAGCTCCTTCTTACCGAAGGCTGCGACATGATGCAGGGCTACCTTATTTCTCGGCCGCTTGAGGCCGATCAGCTGGTGCCGTGGTGCCAGTCTTTTGGTCTTGATCGGTTGCGGGCGCTGACCCACGCGGAGCAAGACCGCTCAGCTCTCGCAGCGGCTCTTCACTTGCGGCCGGCATCCGCCATGCGATGAGACATTTAGGGATTCTGTAAAATCAACTGAAGGACCGCTAGTGGGAGATGACGGCGCGATTGGCTGAATTGTCGGACCGGGGTTCCCCTATCCAAGGCCCTCGGCATTCCCCCGAACCGCGGTCAGTGGCAATGCCACTTCCTTCGCGACAAATAATTTTCCTTCGCGACAAATAATTCTGGAGATTCACGACAAGGAATTCTGGAGGTTACAGCGCCGATAGCGGCATTTTCCATAATTCGCCGTATCCATAAGATACATTATCACTCGTATTATGGAAAACCTCCGGGAGCCCTGCGGAGGACGCGCGGCGATCCGCTCTGATTAGCCGAAGCGGCCGCAAAGGAGCCGGGGGTATTTCCACCTTGCCCCAATGCATCCAGCCGGCGAGGTCCGCAGTCGAATATCCAGCCTTCTTCCCGCAGAAATATGCAAGCGTCTCTCCTGCGCGCGCTCCGCTGGCGTGGGTCACGACGTTGCCGATCATCGCGCCGCCGCCTGGTGTGGCGAGCCACTGATAGCCGCTTTCGAGTTCCTCCAGCTTGACCGGTTTCATGGCGGCGGAGCTTCCGAAATCCATTCGATAAACTTCAGGGCATCCTGCTCCGGCAGCTGCGGGAAGTAGAGCGCGCACGTGACCACTGCTGCTTTGCGGTTCGATGCCGCGGCCGCGGCGCGAAGCAACACAAAAAAGCCTGACCAAATACGACAAGACCAGCCCGTCTCTGGTTTCCTGGCTCTCGGGCAAGAAGGACGTCACGTTCCCCTACGACTACGGGCCGAACCGCGGCTGCCCGAGTCCGATTACCCCGCTGACGACGACCAAGGCCACGATCGACACCGCCATCGCGGCGATGACGCCGCACGCCGCGACGGGCACTTTCGTGCCGACGGGACTCGTCTGGGGCTGGCATGTGCTTTCCAAGGGCGAGCCGTTCACGGAGGGCGTTGGGCCGAGCGATGCGGATTACGACGAAACCATCAAGGCGGTCGTGCTGATGTCCGATGGCGACAACTCGCCGACCGTCCGAATCAACAACAATCACAATCAGTCGACCTATTCCGGCTACAACTATACGACCACGCCGATACCGCCGGCGACCAATAAGTATCGCCTGCAGGCGACCAATGTCACGACGCCTCCGACCGACGCCCAGGCGGTCGCTAATCTGAATGCCAAGACCGCCGCTCTCTGCGCGAACGTAAAGAGTAACGGCACAACCGCGACTGACGACGACATCCGTCTCTACACGATCACCTTCGGAACCCTGAGCACGACGTCCACCGACCTCATGCGCAACTGCGCGAGCACGGACGAGGAAGGCACGAAGCTCTATTTCCACGCGCCCAACAGCCAGCAGCTCGGCGACATTTTCGACGCGATCGGCGAGGATCTAAACAAGATCCACCTGTCGATGTGATATCGCCGCGTCCGACAGTAGATGAACATGTAGGGATTGGGCGTCGCCGCCCCTCTCCCCGGCTTGGCTATTAACCTGATGAACACCATAGCGGCTTAAAGCGAAGGGCGGCGGGTCACGTTCTGCGTACCGCCATTGAGACGCGCTTTCCGGCCCTTCACGGCGCTTCCGTTGATGGCCAAGGCACCATGCCCCACTCCTACCAATTCACCATGCATAATTCTGGCGCCCGGGTTCAATTCCTCGGTTCCATGGAGACTCGCCGACGATGGCGAGGCATTCGCGTTTGGCGAGCGGATGCTCCAAGAGGTGATGCGCACCGACGCCGATCGTTATCCGGGTTCGGGGTGGGTCATGGATATCACTGAGGGTGAGGGCGACCGCGCCGTCGGCAGCATTCCCTTCATACTTGGTCCGCCGGCCTAATCAGGCCCCGGGGCGGACGAAACCATTTTGCGGAGGTGCAGAAACAGGCCTCGTTGCCGTCGCCGAGGGGGATGGGTGGTTCGGACAGGATGGCGACCTTGTAGAGATCGCCGACGCCGATCGGGCTGGCGTGATGGCTCTCCCACCACCGCGCGACGAAGGCTCGCCAGATGGCGCCTTCAGCATCGGCCGCCTCGAGCATTTCGTCCACATTGGCGAGGAAGCCGGGCACGCCGGCGACGGTGAGGACGCCGCCCATCACCGCCGCCCAACCTTCGAAGCTGCCCGACGATCGTGCCGCCGCGCGGCATGCCGGCCGCGACCCACGCTCGGCAGAGCGTCAGGCAGGCGGCTACCAGCTTGCCTCGGTTCGCCTTCACCCATGCCGTCAGGTTCGGATGGCGGAAGCCGCTCCGACGCCAGGGTTGGTCGACACGGGCGTCGAGCCGGATACGAATCAGGCGACGCGCCATCTCGTTGGAGAACTCGGGATTGTTGCCGGTAGCGACCCAGAGACAGCGGATCGGTAGTCGAACCATCTCGGAGATGCCCAACACACGGTCTTCCCAGAAGGGTGCGGTCAGGGCGGCCGAGAGCGCCGAGGAGTCGAGCTGTCGGCGAAGGTTGTCGATCAGGATGAGCGAAGGAACTTGTCGAAGCTTGGCCGTGATACGCTTCCGCCATTCCTCGTCGTCGCGGCCTTCGACCATCACGCTCACGCCGCCACCGGTGACGATCATCGCGACCGCGTCGACCATCAGCGTCGCGCCGGTGCCAGGCGTCGGCTTCTCGACGAGATGAAGCGGCGTCGGGCCCTCGATCATCGCGCGGACAAATCCAGTCAGGAGAAGACTCAGGCCGTGCGCTCTCTCGGCATCGCCAGTGAACGGGAAGTCGCCGAGGAGATCGTCAAGGAGAAGCTGCCGCGCCGATGTGATGTCGGATGGCGTCGGTTTGGCAGGGACGGCGGGAAGGACGAAGCCGGGCGGAGGATCGTAGAGAAGACGTGCGTCGGCGTGATAGCCGGGCTTGGTCAGCAGTTCGCCACCGCGGCCAAAAACCGGCGTCGTCGTGATGCCGGCGAGGACGGGAAGCGAGGGATCGGGCGTCGCGAGGATCGCCTTTACGACCGCGGCGGGCGGGTGTGCCGGCACATAGCCGTCCTTCTTGGTGTGTCGTCGGTTGCTGCCCGCGCGATGCGCAACGCAGCCTGGATTCCTTCCTTTCCGGTCGAACTGAACCGCACCATCTCGGCCACACGGAACGATCTCGCAGACCAGCTCCGCCAGCTCGATCTCGCCTTCATGCTGCCCCGCAAAAAGCTGGCCCTTTTTGAGACCGAGCTCCACTGCCTCGACCACTGCCGGATGGCTGTGACCAAGAAACATGGGACCCTGGCCCAGGACATAGTCGATGTATTCGTTTCCATCGACGTCTCATAACCGGCTGCCGGACGCCTTACTGAAGAACAGCGGATGAGGCTTTGCGGCGAGACGCACATTGCTGTGCACCCACCTGGAGTCGTTACCTTTGCTCTTTCCAACAGCCGCCTAGATTGAGCCAGCTTTGCGGGAGGGTTGACCAACATGCGCTTCATCCGATCTGGTTTGATGTGGCGGAGTTAATCTGGGGAGGGGGAATGAGAAGATGTTCCTGAGCAAAGAAGACCTGCACATCTTCCAAAAACTTCGGCCGATCCTCCTTGAGTTGGCGAAGGACCGGCCCATCCGTGAAGCCATCCTTCGCGTCTTGAAGGCTGTCGAACCACATGATTCCGATACCGTCGCAATTCGCCAGCGGCATTTCCTCCGGCGAATAGGTCACCAACCCGCGTAGTCCGGGGACCTGTCGGGCGATGGCCGCGTGCGGCCCGAGCCAGTGCGCTAAAAATTCGGCCTGACTGAGGTCCTGCCTTTTCCGAAGCAAGCTAATCCGAGCTATCATGTACGTTCTCCAATCATGTCAGCCTCGATCTCTCTGCTCAGTCGATACGGTAGTAGCGCGCAGCGTTTCGATAGAAAAATCTCGCCTGCTCTTGCAAAGTTAGCTCCGCTACGATTGTTTTGATCGCGGCTACCAGTTCCTGCAAACTTCTGTGCAAGCTCTCGATAGGAAAGTTGCTTCCAAACATTATCCGATCGACACCAAAGATTTCGATCGTCTCGAGTATGAGCGGCCGGATACGATCCATGGTCCAGTACCGATCCAACATCCCGAGGCCAGAGATTTTGACAACCGTGTTCTGCGGCTCGGCCAGACTCCTCATCCCAAGCCTCCATCGACTCATTCCGTCCTCATCGCGTTCGACCGGCATTCCCATGTGGTCAACGATAATCACAGTGCTGGGAAACGACCGCGCGAGCTCCGCTGCGGCTGTCATCTGAACCGGATCGACTTGTAGATCGAACGAGAGTCCGAGCGGTGCGAGAAGAGCAAACCCCGTTCTCCAAGCAGGGTCAGCAAGGCGGTCGGGCAGGGCTTCGCCATACCTGCCAGGTTCCGGAGTCCAGTTGAGAGACTGTCTCACTCCGCGCACGTTGGGCATTTCCAGATGGGCTTCCAACACTGCGTGAACCTGCGGATCCTCCAAAGCGGCCGCCGCGACGATGGCTTGAGGCAGGCCTGAAACGGCGGCCTGATTCTGCAGCCACCTCGTTTCGCTCACGGGGTCGGCAGGGTCCGGGTTTGCTTCGACATGCACCGCTTTGACAATCCCCAGCGGATGCGCCTCAACAAGAAAATCCGCCGCCAGGCAATTTCGGCGAATTTCCGTGAGATCGCCCAGCAACGCCGTCGGCGGCACATTGGGAGCAAGCCAGGGATAGTTCACACGATCGAGGTCCCAGAGGTGGAGATGCGTGTCGATAATCTCCCCTGTCCAATCCTGGTTGGCGCGCTCGCCGATCACGGATTATTGGCCCGTGGTTCGGCGGGTCCCTGGGACGAATGTGTGAATGGCCGGGTCAGCGTCTGGCGCCGATCGAGCTCGACACCAAAGCCCGGCGCCTCGGACAGCACAATCTTCCCTTGTTCCGGCACAGGTTCATTTGTGAACAACGGTCCATACAGAGGCACGACACTCGCTCCGTCGTCCGATACGATCACGAACTCGCCAAACGGGAGATCGGGACGAGCCATCATGAAGTGATAGCCAAACACGCTCGACGCGTGCGGCACCAGCAAGCTGTTGTGCGCCGCGGAGTAATCCGCAATTCGCAGCAGCTCCGTCAGACCGCCGCACCAGGTCACGTCCGGCTGGACAATGTCGCAGCATTCGCTGTCGATCAGCATCCTGAAACCGTAGAGTGTCGATTCATGCTCACCTGTAGCGACCAGGAATCCAGGCGGTGAATTGCGCCGCACCTCGGCAAAGCCCCAGTAATCATCGGGAACCAAGAAGTCTTCGAGGAACCAAAATCCGCGCTCTGCAAGCCCTCGCGCCAAGGTTAGGGCGTAATCGACGTCAAGCGCCATCCATGCGTCATATGCCAGGAAAAAATCCTTGCCGGTTCGCGCGCGCATTTGCGTCGCTTCATCCAGGTTGTGCGCGAGCCCCTCTTCGCCATCCGCCGGCCCGAATTTCAGCGGCATCTTCCCACCGATAAAGCCCATCCCTTCCGCGAGGTCTGGGCGCGGGGTCGTCGCGTAAAGAGGCAACTCCTTTCGCGCGGTGTTGCTCAGCATCGCGTACACCGGCTCTGCGCGGAGCTTTCCAACCAAGTCCCACAGCGCGAGATCCAGGGCCGACAAAGCGTTGATCGCGAGGCCTTTCCGACCGTAGTAGAGCGAGGCCCTCCAGACTATGTCCCAGATGAGGTCGATCTGATCGGCTCGCCGGCCTTCCAGCAGGCCGGCGAAATGATTCTCAACAATCCAGCAGCAAGGAACGCCTCCCGTCGACACGCCGACGCCCACTGCGCCGGACGCGCTCTCGATCTCGACGACGAAGCTTCCAACTGCGTTTCGTCCCCACGAGAGATTCGACTCCCGATACTCCGGATAAATGGACAGCGGCGAGGCCATTTGCGCGTTCAACCAATTGCCCCGCGCCTTCTCGCTGAAATCGACCCCGCCGCCCGGCAGCCACGCACGGACCTCGCGTATCGTTGCTCCGGATCCAAGACTTGCCGCAGGCGAAGGGTCGGACTTCATCTTTTTCCCGCGTCCTTTGACCAAAACATCCAAACGCATATCGGTCTCATTCCTCGCCGCCCACGCGATTCAGATTTGCGAGCGCCACGGTGATCAAGATCGCCAGGCCGTAGGTGACCTTCAGCCAGCCCTGCGCCAGGTTCAGAATTGGTAGCAGACCGGTCAAAAAGGTGAGAATGAGAGCGCCTGCCACCGTGCCGAGGTAGTGACCGCGTCCACCGAGCACCGAAGCACCGCCGACGGCCACCGCAGCGACGGAGGCGAACAGGTAGGGATCGCCAAAGCCCAAATAAGAGACGCCAATAAACCCCGTGAGCATGAAGCCGGCGATGGCCGCACAAACGGAGCTGATCACGTAGGTGACGATCCGCGTTGCGGCGACGTTGATGCCGGCGAACTCGCTTACCTCCGGGTTGGTGCCCACCGCGTAAAGGCGCCGCCCGAACCCGCTAAACGACAGGAGGAGAGTGGCGACCAGCGTCAGAAAAGCCCAGATCCAGACGCCGATCGGCAGCGGGCCGACGACGCCGTTGACCAGAAATGCGATCAAAGGCGGGGACGACGTCGCCGAGGAGCCGCTGAATTTAAGGAGGACCGCGCCCTGGAGGATGACATTGACCGCGAGGGTCATGATGATCGGCGATATACGCAGCAGCGTCACCCCCAAACCGTTGATCAGGCCGATGGCGCCCGCCACTCCGAGAACCAGAGGCAACACCCAGACGAGCGACGCGTCCTGACCTGCTGATAGTGCCGTCATCAAGGAAGCGGATGCCGTCAGCGTCCACGGAATCGAAAGGTCGAAGCCCCCTCCCAGAATGACGAAGGTCTGTCCCAATGCGACGATGCCCACGAACGATGCAGTGAGCAGGAGAAAACGAATATGCGCGGCACTAGCGAAGCCGGGCACGAAAGCCGCAATTACGACAAACATCAGAAGGGCGACCGCGTACGCGCTTAGAACGGATCTATGCCGGCCTCCCCAGCCCAGCCCGTTTGCAAGAGAAGTTCGCCGGTCGGCGGCCGCAACGATCTGACTACGCGGCATGTGGTTTCAGCCATAAGAAAAGGCGGCGACTTTCTCCCACCAGAACCGCAAGAAGCAAAAGCGCACCGCTGAGGATGATGGCCCATGCCTGGGCGATTCCAAATGCGAATACGACATCGTTGATCACGATCAGCACGAAGGCCCCGGCGATCGCGCCCGCGAAGGTGGCGGAACCGCCGGATAGGCGGGTGCCCCCGATCACCGTTGCCGCAATAGACGGCAGGACGAAGTCGTCTCCGAAAATCGGAGAGCCGCTGGTGGTCTGGGTAACCAGAAAGAGTCCGCATGCGGCGGAAAGGAGGCCCGACAGCGCATAGGTTCCAATTAGCGTGGGCTCAATTCTGACCCCAGCGAGGTAGGCGGCTTCCGGGCTCGATCCCAGGGCTTTGATGGCGCGCCCCAGAGGCAGCCTGGTAAAGCCGGTCCAGACAAACATGAGAACGACAAGAGCTAGGACCCAGATTGAAACTCCCCCCAGTTCCGCATTGCCGAGGTCAATCCAGGCCGGCGGAATCGTCCCGCCGGGCGTCGGCAGAATGAGCAGAGCGAAGCCGCTCAACATCGACCATGTGGCGAGCGTGACGATGAAGGGCTGCATACGCAGTCGTGAAATGACGATGCCGTTTACAGCGCCGATGGCGAGCCCAAGGAGCAGCAGAGCTCCGGCGCCAATCACCCCCGAAGGGCCGTACTCGGCAAAGCCTGTGGCAGCCAGCACCGTCGTAATACTGATGATCCCGCCAACCGAGAGATCCACTCCACCCGACAGAAGCACGATGGTCTGACTCATGGCGACCAACACCAGCGAGAACGTTCCGAGCGTTGTCAGATTGAGTTGGTCTACAGAGACGTATGAAGACCTCTGGCTCGCCACTAGCATGACGAGCACCACCAGCACCACATACGGCATCGGAAGACGCAGGCTCGCCGGCCTCAACTTTGCCCACGCAGCTGCGGTCGTGATCTCCACGGATGAGGATCGGCTCTCCCTCACGCGGCGTAGCGTCCGACGGAGGCACTCAACGCATTTGGCTCCGTCAGAGTCTCCGCCTGTAGACTGGCACTGATCTGCCCGTCCCTCAAGATCAAGACTCGATCAGACAAGTTGACCAACTCCTGAAAATCGGTCGAATGAAGGATAATCCCGAAGCCTTCGGCAGTAAGTTGCCGCAACAGCAAAAATACATCCGCCTTTGTTCCTATATCAACTCCTCTTACAGGGTCATTCAACAGTAATATCCGCGCGTCGGTCAAAAGAACACGCGCTATGAGAACCTTCTGCTGATTGCCTCCTGATAACGTCCTGACGATTTGCTCGATACTCACTGCCTGGACGTTCAATTTCTTGATCATTGACCTCACCATCAAGGCCTCTTGACCCAGGCGCAGCAGTCCCAACACGCTGAATTTACGGAGGACCGATAGCGATGCATTCTGGCGAATGGTTTTGGAAAGAAGCAGGCCCTGCCGCTGCCGATCTTCTGGAATAAGCGCTATTCCTGCTCGGAGCGCCTGCCGTGAATTCCTGATCCGAGCAGTCCTTCCGCGCACTTTGATTTCACCGGTCTTCGGAAGCAATCCAGCCAGGGCAAGTAGGAGCTCCGACTGCCCCTGTCCCTGCAGCCCTCCGACACCGATAATCTCTCCTTCGTGCAGAACGAAATCGACGTTTTGCAGACGGTGGCCGGCGCCAAGCCCCCGCACCTCAAGGACAGGTTCCGAAGTCGGCGGGCGGCGCTGCGGGGGATACAGCTGCTGCGGCGGACGACCCAGCATCTCGGAGATGAGTGCATCGTCGCTGATTTCTTCCATCCGATGCGATGCCACAGCGCGCGCATTCCGGAAGATCGTGATACGATCCGCCACCTGACGAACTTCCCGCAATCGGTGAGAAATGAAGATTACGAGGGAACCTTCACTTGCCATTCTTCGGGCCAGCGCGAGGGCCCACTTTACCTCGCCTGGCGAGAGGGCAGAGGTGGCCTCGTCCAGCACCAGGAGGCGAGGAGAACGAGCCGCTGCGCGTGCAATGTCGACCACCTGCCGATCAGCAATGGAGAGGTCGCTTACCAGTGCCGCCGGGCTGATGTGATGAATGTCCAGCCTGTGAAACAATTCTTCGGTTAACAACACGAGCTTGCGTTCGGAGATCAAACCGAGCCGATTGCGCGATTCGTTGCGGAACCACACATTCTGGCTGACCGTCAGGTCGGGTATCAGTGCAATTTCCTGGAGGACGGCTGCGATGCCGAACTGCGCCGCTCGCGCAGGGCTGTTGGTCTTCGGCAAACGATGGCCAAGGACTGCGATGTCACCGGCGTCGGGGCGCAAGGCCCCGACGACCAGCTTCACGAACGTGCTCTTACCGGCGCCATTCTCGCCGAGCAGTCCAAGGACCTCACCTGAGTAGCCTGTGAAGTCCACGTCCTGCAGGGCGGCGACTCCGCCAAAGCTCTTGCAGACCCCCCGCGCCTCAAGCGCCGGCAAGGACATGACTGCCGCTGCTCCAACGCTCTAGCGGTTGGCGAATTCAGAACTACTTTACTGCGTCGTCACCTCTTCGGCGGTTACTGTAGCCCAAGGTGGAGAAAACGGTAGATACATTGTCTCAGGAAGTTCAGGATAAGTGTTGACGCCGGGCTTAATCTCTTCGGGCGTCACGCTCATCCCGGCGACATTTTGGTGGTCCGTGTTGGAGTAAAAATAGGGAGAGTGAATGATAATGGCCGAAGGCTCGTTCGGCTTCTGCCCGTCCAGAATTTCCACAGCGAGCTTCATCGCTTCCCCGCTCAGATATACCGGGTCGGAGACGAGAAGGCAGGGCTGGCCAGGATTTGCGCAGGCCAGCATAGTCCCGTTGTAGGTTTGCGCGGCGACTGGCACAGGGTTCTTGCCCGCAGCTTCCAGCGCTTTCATCGCGCCAGTGCCAAATCCGAGGGACATGATTGCATCCACATCGGGATTGCCGGCCAAACAATTCGATACGCCGGTCTGTTCGGGGGCCAGACCACCTTCCGACGTGAATCGGCATGCGATTGTGATGCCCGGATTCTCGGCAAACACGGCCTCGTACCCCTCAATAAAGCGTTGAGAGACCGGGAACCCTGGGATTCCCAGATCAGCGAACACCGTCCCCTCGCCACCCAGCATGTCTACGATCCACTGAGCCTGAACGCGGCTCATCTCGTCCCAGTTCATGTCGATCTTGAAGGCGCACGGGGCGGTCACAACCTGGTCGAAGGAAATCATCAATATGCCGGCATCGCATCCAGACTGGATCGTTGCGTTCAGCGCCGTAGGCGATGACGCGTCAATCAGGATTGCATCCGGATCGGTCGCGATGATGTTGTTGAGCTGCTGAATCTGCGCGGTCGGCGTGTTCTGCGGGGTGTTGTTGACTATCAGGTCAACTCTTCCTTCCAGTGGTGGCATCGTCGCAAGCACCTCGGCGACGCGCACCATCAAGACCCGCCAGTCGTTCCCCATGAAATTGTTCGAAAGATAGATTGTGTATTTTTTTTCCTGGGCCACGGCTTCGGTCACCACGGCTGTACACAGTAGCGCGCCGAGACTGACTCGCACCGCTGCCTTGGAAAAGCTCCGCGTAGTTCTGCTCATCAGTCCCTCCCTGTTATGCCCCATTAGCCTCTTAATGACGCCATCTAATATCATATATGATCTGGGAGGCTGTCAACAGAGGTTTCCCAGCGCTCCTGTCCGGGAGACAGGCGGAAAGCGCATACGACGCAGGAGGGATCACGTAATTTCGAAAGCGTAAACTACGCACTGATCGAGGTCAGGCTCTCGACCATCCGATCCATATTTTCCTGATAGTGGCGCGCCAGTTGCTGCTTTAGGCCAGGCGCAGAGCGCGCCCGCGCGGCCTCGTAGAGGGGATAATGATAATCGTAAGGGCTAGGCCTGTCCGCCTTGCCGCCTTCATTATACACCAAGCGAACATAGCGCTCCGCGGCATGCGAGAGCTGGCGTACCATTCTCTCGCGCAGTGGCGTCAAAGCCGGCGCAAGCAGCACCAAATGAAATTGTGAATGGTGCATCCAGAACGCCTCGTCGTTAAGCGCAAGGCCACGCATCGAGTTCAAATGACTTTCGAGATCTAGCAGCGCGCCGTCGGTCAGCATCGCCGCCGCAATACCCACCGTTTCGCATTCCACGAGAATGCGCATGCTATAGATGTCGCGTAGTTCCTCGGTGGTGATAGGAGCAACGATAGCAGTGCGGGCGTGGCGGCGGATGATCAGTCCTTGCTGCTCCAAACGCTGCAAAGCCTCCCGAACCGGGATCGCGCTCACGCCTAGAGTATCAACGAGCTCCGTTATGGAGAAGGAGCTTCCCGGCTTAAGCTCTCCCGCAAGTATCGAGCGCCGAACCGAGTTTGTAACCTGATCGACAATGGAGACGGGAGAAAGGCGCCCTCGTTCTGGCATGATATATTATATACTCCCTTCTCCGAGTCTTACTCCATAGCAGTTCCTCGCGCGATAGCCATCGCTCCGCCGCAGCCGCTTCCCGCGATGGAACTGCTTGAGATTTGCGTCAGCGACTGTCCGTCATCAAAGTTTTTGAGACAGCGAGCGGCGTCATTTAAGGGAGGCTCTGGCTCTGATCGGCCCCCACCGAGTGGTCCGGTGGCAATGTTAGTGTAGCGCTGGTCTCGACGCCAGCGGGAGCGTGGCCGGCATCACCCAGGGGCTCAATGCCCGGGGCGTGCGGTCAGCACGTGGCGGCAGATGGCATGTGCCCTCGGTGTAGAACCTGCTCGCGAGAGTTAAGACGCTCTTATAGGCGGAACAACGATGAGGGTTCACACTCTGGCCGGTCGACCAACTACTGTGGCTCGCCAAAGAAGACGAAGAAGCATGATGGCCACCACCCTGACTCCGTCGGCCGTTTCGCGTACGTGCTTGGCGTTGTGAATCAACACGATCCCAGCGAAAGAACCGTCCGCTGAAGGTGGGCGAGGAGCGCCAACCGCTCAGCTTGCATCCACGACTCCTCATCGCGATCATGTTCCATGATAGCGCTTGACCGCACCCGGCTCAGGCGCTGAGTCGCGGACAATTGCCACCTTTGAAGAAATCCTAGCTTCTCTACGCAACTACTCTTCAAATACCAGCGACGAGCGGCAAGGCATCGACCAACGCTTCCACCGTATTGTCGATATCCTTATCGGAATGCACACAGCTAACATACCACGTCCCGCGAGAAGTGGTATGTATGTTTCGGTTCAGTAGATGCCCGCTGAGCGCTCCGGCCTTACTTTCGTCAGTCCCGAGGAGATTGCTCACGTCAAGACCGCGGAGGTCGCGAACGCTGTTAACGGTGCCCGTGCCAAAGCCTACCCAGAACACCTCCGGCAATCCCTGCACGATGAGCGTGTTGCTTTTCAAACCCTGCAGATGATTGAGAAAGCGTTTGCCCGCTGCGTTGGCCGCTGCGTAAAGTTCCGGTCGATCCTTCAGCGTCCGAAGCGTAGCAACGGCCGCGGCGACGGACGCGACGTTTCCGTTAAATGTCCCGGCATGTGTCACCAGACCCTTACCGACATCATCAAACAACGAAGATCGCCCAGCGATGCAGGCGATGGGGAAGCCGCTCGCCATGGCTTTACCGAACACCGCCATGTCTGGGGTTACGTTGAACAGGCCCTGCGCCCCGCTCAATCCTACGCGGAAGCCGGTGATGACTTCATCGAAGATCAGGACTGCTCCGTTCTTCGTGCACGCATTTCGGACAGTCTCAAGGTAGCCCGAGGCGGGAAGGATGACTGCCTGATTTGCAGCGATCGGTTCCATTACGACAGCCGCGACATCGCCCTTCTCCAGCTGTGCCACGATGGCTGATGCATCATTCCAGGGTACGACAGACATATGCTCGGGGCTGGGCGCAATCTGCCCTTTGGTTTCGGGTACGATCTCGCCGTCGTCCGACAATTTCGAGGGCGACAGATTCAAATAGATGTTGTCTATCCAGCCATCGTAGTGGCCTTCGCATTTCACAACGCGCTTTCGGCCCGTCGCGGCCCGCGCGATCCGCAGCGCGGCTTGGATACCCTCAGTTCCAGTGGAGCTAAAACGGACCTTTTCCGCACATGGAACGATCTCACAGATCAGTTCTGCAAGCTCAATTTCGCCCTCATGTTGGCCGGCGAAAAGTTGCCCTTTTGCAAGACCGCGTTGCACGGCTTCCACAACTGTCGGGTGGCTATGGCCAAGGAACATAGGGCCCTGACCAAGGACGTAGTCGATGTACTCGTTGCCATCGACATCCCAAATTCGGCTGCCAGAAGCCCTGCTGAAGAATAGCGGATGCGGCCTTGCCGCCAGACGTACATTGCTATGCACGCCACCCGGGGTGCTCGCTTTCGCTCTGGCCAGTAAGCGCGCCGATTCTGCTAAATTCACTCTTGGACTAGGTTGCATACGCTCCTCCAATCTAAATCTAGTTATCTGGCGACTGCACTGGTGGAAATATCAGATGCTCCCGAGCAAAAAAGAACTGTGCGTCCGCCAGGAACTTTGGCCTGTCTTCCTTGAGCTTCTTGAGAACTGGCTCATACGCAAGACCTGCTTTTGCATCACGAATGCTATCGAACCACATGATCCCGATGCCGTCGCAGTCCGGGAGCGGCATTTCATCCGGCGAGTACGTAACCAATCCCCGCAGCCCCGGGACCTGACGGGCAATTGCTGTGTGCGGACCAAGCCAGTGTTCCAGGAATTCGGTCTGCGTGATGTCCTCCCGCTTTTTCAGCAGGCCAATTCGAGCAATCATCCCCATCCTCCTCGCACGGCTAACAGCCCGATTACGGCACCTGCGGCTCATTCCGGCTGAACGCCCCTCACATCGATTTCCGACGGCTGATCGCCTTGAAATCGACATTGCCCCGCATGTCCGTCGCCGGTCACGGATTGACTGCTTGGTGGTGCGTTGCCCCCTTTGAAGAGTGAAGAAAGGGCCGCGTCAGTGCTCGGCTACGATCAAGTTCAACGCCAAATCCCGGCGCTTCGGAAAGCGTGATTTTGCCTTGCTTAGGGAGCGGTTCGTTCTCGAATAGCGAGCCATAAAGCGGGACAACGCTTGCCCCATCGTCCGATACTAGCACGAACTCACCGAATGGGAGATTGGGAGACGCCATTAGGAAGTGATAGCCAAACACGCTCGATGCGTGGGGGACCAGCAGCGTGTTGTGCGCCTCGGCGTAGGCGGCAATTCGAACGAGTTCCGTTAGGCCGCCACACCAGGTTACGTCGGGTTGCACGATGTCACAGCACGCATGGTCGATTAGCATCCTGAAGCCGTAAAGGGTGGATTCGTGCTCTCCCGTGGCAATCAGGAACCCTGGTGGTGCGTTGCGGCGCACCTCCGAGAAGCCCCAATAATCATCCGGGATTAGGAAGTCTTCGAGGAACCAGAAACCCCTTTCCCCTAGCCCCTTGGTAAGACGGAGCGCGTATTCGACATCCAAGGCCATCCACGCGTCGTACGCTAAGAAGAAGTCCTTGCCTGTCCGCGCCCGCATCTCTGCAGCTGTGTCCAGATTGTGCGCGAACCCCTCATCTCCATCGGCGGGGCCGTATACCAAAGGCAATTTTCCGCCGATAAACCCCATGGCTTCCGCAAGGTCTGGGCGAGGACCCGTCGCGTAGAGGGGCAACTCTTTTCGTATGTTGCTGCCCAGCATTGCGTAGACTGGTTCGCTACGCAGCTTTCCGACTAGATCCCACAACGCCAAGTCCAAGGCGGATAGAGCGTTCACAGCTAAGCCCTTACGGCCGTAGTAGAGCGACGCTTTCCAGGTAATGTCCCAGATAGTTTCAATCTCTTCTGCCGAACGCCCCTCAACGAGGCCGGCGAGATGATTCTCGACAATCCAGCAGCATGGGATCCCTCCGGTCGAAACGCCCACGCCGATTTCGCCTGACGAGCTTTCGACCTCCACGACAAAGCTTCCAACGGCGTTTCGCCCCCAAGACAGATTGGAGTTCCGATACTCCGGATAGGATGACAGCGGCGAGGCCATTTGGGCGTTCAGCCAATTGTCGCGGGCCTTCTCGCTGAAATCGACACCGCCGCCGGTCAAGTAGGCGCGCACCTCACGTATGGTGGCGCCAGATCCGAGACTTGCCGAGTGACTTCGACCCGGGGGTTTCACTTTCCGCGCCCCGTTGGTGGAACATATCGAAACGAAGAGGAGCTGCAGACAACTCTACGGAACGGTGACCGGTTCAGCCGAATCATCAAGCGTGGCGAGGGAGTTTCCGAGAAAGGGATCACGCTCGACATCGCCTCCGACCCAAATCGAGACACGGTTCATCTCTTTCCACAGTTAGCGAGATGCCAGGGTCAAAGAAGGCTCAAGATCCTGCTATTCGATTGACCAAGTCGCACTCGTGATATTATATATAATCTTATAGTGTCAAGCGGAGCGGAGGGGTTTCGAACCCCAGCTGGGGACAAAAGGGTCATCACAGAATGAAAATTTGCGTGTTTGGCGCCGGCGCAATTGGCGGTGTTCTGGCCTGTCGGCTAAGTGCCGCTGGCCATGACGTTTCCGTTGTCGCCAGAGGCGATCACCTAGCCGCGATTCAATCGAAAGGACTTCACCTCATTGCGCCCGACGGTGAGGAAACTTTTCCGCTGCGAGCAAGTTCAACCGGCTCCGACTTTGGCCCGCAAGATTTGGTAATTTGTGCCCTAAAGGCGCATTCGCTTCCCTCCGCCGCCGTGGACATCGCTGCATCGGCCGGTCCCAAAACACCGATCTTGTTTGTGCTAAACGGAGTGCCTTGGTGGTATTTCTACCGAAGTGGTGGTCCATTCGAGGGCACACGCTTGGACTCAGTCGACCCAGGGGGACGCATCTGGAACACGATCGGACCCCAGCGGGCATTGGGTTGCATCATATATCTGGCCGCCACCGTGCCGGGGCCGGGAACCGTCAGACACCATAGCGACGCTCCAAATCGGATCATTGTGGGAGAGCCCGACGGCTCAACGTCGCAGCGGCTGAAAGTCGTTGTTGGCGCGCTTAGGGCAAAGGAACTATTCCCCGAATTAACGGGGAATTTCCGCGGTGCCCTATTCGGCAAGCTCCTCAACACGGTTTCGCTGAATCAGGTTTGCGCTCTTACGCGATCCCCGATTGATCAGGTTGTCGGCGATCCGAGGACTCGAAAGCTAGTGCGCGATTTGATGTCAGAATGCGTCGAAGTCGGGCGAGCGCTCGGTGCGCCGACCGACGTGGACATCGAGGCGCGCATCGAAGCGAACTCCAAGGTGACATTCAAGCCGTCCACCCTGCAGGATCTGGAGGCGAAAAAGCCTTTGGAAATTGATGCATTGGTGGCGGCTATCTCGGAACTCGGCGGCATGGCAAAGGTCCCAACTCCCAACGTCGATGCGGTTTATGCCTTGGTGCGACGTTTGGCAGAACGGGAGGGTATCTACCCAAGAAACTGAGTTCGTCGCGGGATACCTGTTGTCGTCGATTACACTCGTCTCGAAGACAATCCGCCACCCCACATCGAAAGCGCTCTGAAAGACGGATTCAACATCTGGGAACATGGAGGGGTCGAAATGAATATTGCGAAACATCTGGCGACGCTTGCTACTGCTGCGACGATGGTTTTTGCGGCCTATGTGACGACGGCTAATGGGCAAACGGTAGAGGAAATCAAGAGCCGGGGGAAAATCGATGTCGGCATCGTCATCGATCTTCCGCCGGTCGGATTCATCGACTCCGCCAATAAGCCCGCAGGCTTTGATCCCGAAGTAGCTGCTTTGCTGGCCGAGGATTTGGGCGTCGAGCTAAACATCGTACCAGTGACGGGTCCCAATCGTATCCCTTACCTTTTGAGCAAACGAATCGACGTTCTCGTCGCCGCACTGGGCATCACTCCGGCTCGCGCCGAGAGTGTCCTGTTCACGGAGCCGTATGCGAACATGCAATTGCTGGTCTACGGGGAAAAAGGCGTGGCGGTCTCGAAGCCAGAAGACCTTGCGGGCAAAACAATTGGGTTCGGCCGCGGTGGTGCCTACGATCAAGCCATCACCCCGATAGCGCCTCCCGAGACCATCATCCAACGCTTCGACGACGATGCCTCGACTGTGCAGGCACTTCTGTCCGGCCAAGTCGAGCTGATCGGGTCGATGAACACGCTAGCACCGGAAATTGAGCGGCAAGCGCCCGGTCGGTTCGAATCGAAGTTCGTAGTGAAGGACAACCCTTTTGGTATTGCGGTTAGACTGGGATCCACGGACTTCCAAGCCTACCTGAACTCCTTTGTGCAGAAAATTAAGGCCGACGGTCGGCTGAATGAAATCCATCAGAAATGGTTTCTGACGCCACTTCCCGAACTTCCAAATATCTCTCCTTAGATAAGAGGAGCTTCGGAGGTAGGCAGGCGTCTTAGACAGTGCTGCTTTCACCGAGAAACATTAGCGGCGTTGGCGCAGTGGAAAGATGCTAGGCTTGCACGTCTGTCAAAACGGTCGCTTCAAGATTCGGAAGGCGCTCGTGTGAGCATCAAGCCTGGGGATCAGGTAGCTCGGCTTCGAGAAGGCGGAATAGCGGCCACGATGGAAGACGTGGATAAGTGGTTCGGCGATTTCCAGGCGCTGAAGAATATCAACCTGGAGGTCGCGCGCGGCGAACGCATCGTCGTGTGCGGCCCATCGGGTTCTGGCAAGTCGACGCTGATCCGCTGCCTCAATCAACTGGAGCCCGTGCAGAAGGGGAGGATCTTCGTTGACGGCATCGAACTGACCGCGGGAAGGAAGAATGTCGAGGCCGTTCGACGGGAAGTCGGCATGGTCTTCCAGCAGTTCAACCTCTTTCCACATATGACGGTGCTTCAGAACTGCACCCTCGCTCAGATGAAGGTTCGAAAAGCCAGCAAGGTGGACGCCGAGGCCACGGCGCTCCGATTCCTTGAGAGGGTGCGCATTCCAGAGCAGGCAGATAAGTATCCGGCCCAGCTTTCGGGTGGCCAGCAGCAGCGCGTCGCGATCGCCAGAGCGCTCTGCATGAATCCAAAGATCATGCTCTTCGACGAGCCGACTTCTTCCCTCGATCCTGAGATGGTAAAGGAGGTTCTCGACACAATGATCGATCTTGCAAACGAGGGCATGACCATGCTCGTGGTGACGCACGAAATGGGCTTTGCTCGGAAGGTGGCCAATCGCGTCATATTCATGGACCAAGGCGAGATCGTCGAAGTGGCGCCCCCCGAAGCGTTCTTCGAAGCGCCAAGGCATGAGCGTACGCGCTCCTTTCTCGGCAAGATCTCTGCGCACTAATTCGCACAGGGGATAGCGTCTAGAAAACGTAGGTTGGGGGTTTGGAGTACGATTTCAATTTCGCGGCGGTGTTTGCGTCATACCCCCTCTTGCTCGAGGGTACGTGGCTAACGCTCCGTTTGTCCTTCAGTGCGATGGCCATCGGTCTCGTCGTTTCCATCGCCTGCGCATGGGCTAAGACTTCGGGCTCTGCGCTACTGCGGTGGATCGTCGACGGGTACATCGAATTCATACGAAACACCCCATTTTTGGTGCAGATATTCTTCGTCTTCTTCGCTTTGCCAGCGATCGGGCTTCGGCTTAGTCCAAATAACGCCGCGCTCGTCGCCCTCGTGGTGAATGTCGGCGCGTATGCTACCGAGATCATCCGCGCCGGCATCGAATCCATCCCGAAAGGACAGATCGAAGCGGGCACTGCCCTTGGATTGAGGCGTAACCAGATCTTCCAGTACATCATACTGAAACCGGCATTGCGAACCATCTACCCGGCTCTGACCAGCCAATTTATCTATCTCATGCTCGGTTCGAGCGTAGTCTCTGTTATATCGGCCAGCGATCTGACTGCAATCGGCAATACGATTCAGTCGAACACCTTCGCAGCCTTTGAGGTTTACCTCGTTGTGACAGTTATTTACTTCGCTTTGTCAATCGGATTTTCGGCGCTCTTCTCGTTCATTCAGCGCGCCGCGTTCCACTATCCGTTGAGCCGGTAGGCGGCCAGCATGATCCGCGCGTTCGGCTGGAATGAGTTTCTCTTCATCGTCGTGGCCGCACAGTGGACGCTGGCGCTCTCTGCCATCGCCTTTGCAGGTGGCGCGGCCGGCGGGCTCGTGATCGCTCTGGCACGTGTCTCGGACATCCAACCCCTGCGTAGCGTGACGCGCGGGTTCATTCGGGTATTTCAAGGTACTCCGCTTTTGATGCAGCTCTTTCTAATATTCTTCGGGATTGCGATCTTCGGAGTCCAGCTTGATCCCCTGACCGCAGCCGCGGTCGCATTGACGTTGCATGCCAGCGCTTTCCTTGGGGAGATCTGGCGTGGTTGCATCCAAGCCGTTCCCGGAGGGCAGGCTGAGGCATCCTGGGCCTTAGGCCTGAACTACTATGACCGCATGCGATATATCGTCGTGCCACAAGCCGCGCGCATTGCCGTTGCACCTACCGTCGGTTTCCTGGTGCAACTGATAAAAGGCACCTCACTCGCGTCCTTCGTGGGATTCGTCGAAATAATGCGGGCCGCTCAGATCATCAACAACGCGACCTTCCAACCCTTCAGGGTCTTTGGAACCGTTGCTGTACTCTACTTCATTATCTGCTGGCCGCTCTCGCTTCTGGCGCGTCGGATGGAGCGCCGGTTTTCCTTGTCAGAGACGCGAAACAACGCGACTAAATTGCCCGTCGTTTGACATCCATGGTTGCCTGATCGCCCTACGGCGGGGTCACGCCTTCAACAACAAGATCAGGGTCTCGCTCGCGTTCGTCAAATCCCTACGTACCGATCGAAGCAAGGCTGTCAAGCATACGCTCCATGTTCTCGCGGTAGTGTTGCGCCAAGCGTCTCCTCAGCTCCGAAGCGGAGCGTTCTCGCGCAGCTTCGTAGAGCGGAAGGTGCTGATCGGAGCGATTCGTCCCGTTAGCCGCGCTGCCTTCACCATAGACCAGGCGAACGTAGCGTTCCGCGGCGTGCCAGAGCTGCCGCACGACTCTTTCTCGTAGCGGCGTCAAGGCGGGGGCGAGGAGAACCCGATGAAAGCTTGAGTGGTGGGTCCAAAACGCGTCGTCGTTGAGTGCCAGGCTACGCATGGTGTTCAAGTGGCTCTCGAGGGCTGACAGCGCCTCATCGGTCAGCATTGCCGCCGCTGCACCAATCGTTTCGCATTCCACGAGAATTCGCATGTCATAAATGTCGCGCAGCTCGTCGCTGGTGATGGGGGCAACGATGGCCGTGCGGGAGTGTCGCCTGACGATTAGTCCTTGACCCTCCAAGCGCTGCAAGGCTTCTCGAACAGGAATGGCGCTCACGCCCAGGCTTTTTACGAGGTCCGTTATGGAGAACGACGCTCCCGGCCTAAGCTCGCCGGTGAGTATGGAGCGCCGTACTGAGTTTGTTACTTGGTCAACAATCGAGATCGGAGATAGGCCTGCTAGGAGCATAATCTACATCTGCGCTTTCTTCCACAAACGCACCGCGCGTTGCTTCGGAGGTATAAACAAACCGCTGCATCAACCTTGCGTGATATCAGCTAACTCTTGACCTTCGTCAATGGGATCCGACGCCCGCACTCAACTCAAACACGAATCCTGTGCAAAGTCGTCACCAAAATAAGGCAGTCGTTTTCTTATTACCGAATGCGAAAGCGGTCGTGCTTCTGGGGCGAGTCAGCACGTGCAAGATGCCGTTCAATCACGCCAGGAGGCCCGCCCGGGCGTCGGTGGTTATTCCGAGGAAGGGACCATGACCCGCCGGCGGCGTCCTAGAGCGCGCAAATAGTCGATTCCACCATCGTGCGGCCGCAACATCAAAGGCTTGCCCAGACCCACGGTCTGGGCTGCTGCCGGTTCGGTTGACACCCGCTTAAGCTAATTTGGCCTTCATT
>CAYTTC010000028.1:0-39079 GCA_964440525.1 uncultured Propylenella sp.
GCCCGCTGATGAAGGTCGCGTCGGGCGGCGAGCTGTCGCGCTTTCTGCTCGCGCTGAAAGTGGCGCTCGCCGATCGCGGCTCGGCGCCGACGCTCGTCTTCGACGAGATCGATGCGGGCGCCGGCGGTGCCGTCGCCGAGGCGATCGGACGGCGGCTCGCGCGGCTCGCCGAGCGCGTGCAGGTGCTTTCCGTCACGCATGCGCCGCAGGTCGCTGCACAGGCGGGCGCGCATTTCCTCATCACCAAGTCGGAGATCGAAAAAGGAAAGCGCGTAACGACCGCGGTGACGCCGATCGCCGGACGAGCGCGGCGCGAAGAAATCGCCCGCATGCTCGCGGGCGAGACCATCTCCGACGAGGCGCGCGCCGCGGCCGAGAGGCTCATCAAAGGCGCGGCTTGAAACTTCGCCAAGCCAGCCTCGCGGTGATCCTCATCACTGTCTTCATAGACATGGTCGGGATCGCCACGGCGACCGGCATCGTCGGCTCACCGGTCGCGGCCATGCTTTTCGCCTATTTCATCCGCCCGGACGCGCCGTTCATTTTCCCCGGCGTCGCCTTCATGCTCGGCGCCGTGCTCTTTCTCCTCGCTCTTCTCTTCATTCGGCGGACGCCCGAAGATAGACGCCTTGCAGCTGGATCGGCGGTCAACGCCGGCTGAGCCACGTGGAGATTTGTATGGCGCGAAAGAAAACAGAGCCTGAGCCGGTCGACGCGCTGACCGCGGAAGATGCGGAAGTGGAGCTCACGAGGCTCGCCTCGGAGATCGCCGAGCATGACAAGCGCTACTATCAGGCGGACGCGCCGAGCATCTCCGACGCAGAGTATGACGCGCTCCGCCAGCGGAATGATGCGATCGAAAAGCGCTTTCCCGATCTTGTCCGCGAGGATTCGCCCTCGAAGCGCGTCGGCGTCAAGCCGACGGGCCGCTTCAAAAAGGTCCGGCACAGCCTACCGATGCTTTCCCTCGGCAACGCCTTCGCGGAGGAGGACGTCGTCGATTTTTTCGCCCGCGTGCGCCGGTTCTTGGGGCTTCCGGCGGATCATGAGATCGTCTTCACCGCCGAGCCGAAGATCGACGGGCTTTCGTCATCGCTCCGTTACGAGCGTGGCGAGCTGGTGCTCGGCGCGACGCGTGGCGATGGCGCCGTCGGCGAGGACGTCACCGCCAACATCCGCACCATCGGCGAAATCCCGAAGCGTCTGCCGAAGGGCGCGCCGGACGTCGTCGAGGTGCGTGGCGAGGTCTACATGACGCACGCCGATTTCGCCGCCCTCAACAAGCGGGAAGCCGAAAAGGGCGGGCGCGTCTTCGTCAATCCGCGCAACACCGCCGCCGGCGCGCTTCGCCAGCTCGATCCTAAGATCACTGCGGAGCGGCCGCTCCACTTCTTCGCCTGGGGCTGGGGCGAAATGAGCAAGCTCCCGGCGGAGACGCAGTTCGGAGTTTTGCAGGCCTTTGCAAAATGGGGCTTTCCGGTGAACCCGCAAGTCACGCGCGGCAAAAGCGTCGAGGATGCGCTTGCCTTCCACCGCGCCGTCGAGGCGGAGCGCGCCGCGCTCGGCTACGACATCGACGGCGTGGTCTACAAGGTGGACGACCTCGCCCTGCAGCGGCGGCTCGGCTTCGTCTCGCGCGAGCCGCGCTGGGCGATCGCCCACAAGTTCAGCGCCGAGCAGGCGACGACGGAGCTGGAAGGCATCGAGATCCAGGTCGGGCGGACGGGGGCGCTGACGCCGGTCGCCAAGCTAAAGCCGGTGACGGTTGGCGGCGTAGTGGTGAAGAATGCCTCGCTTCACAACGAGGACTATATCGCCGGCATCGGCAATGACGGCGAGCCGATCCGCGACGGCAAGGATATTCGCATCGGTGACACCGTCATCATCCAGCGCGCCGGCGACGTCATTCCGCAGATCGTCGATGTCGATCTCGCCAAGCGGCCGCCCGGCGCCAGGCGCTACAAGTTCCCGACGAAGTGTCCGGTCTGCGGTTCCGACGCCGCGCGCGAGCATGGCGCCGACGGCGCGGTCGACTCGGTCCGCCGCTGCACCGGCGCGCTGATCTGCCCGGCGCAGGCGGTGGAGCGGCTCCGCCATTTCGTCGGCCGCGACACCTTCGACATCGAAGGCCTTGGATTCAAGCAGGTCGAAGCCTTTTACCGCGACGGACTCATCAGGCATCCCTCCGACATCTTCAAGCTGAAGCCGGAAATGCTCGAGAGCCGCGAGGGCTACAAGGAAACGAGCATCGCCAACCTGATGCGGGCGATCGAGGCGCGGCGCGAAATCGACCTGAACCGCTTCATCCACGCGCTCGGCATCCGCCACGTCGGCGAGACCAACGCGCGGCTCCTCGCGCGTCATTTCGGGACTTTCGAGGCGCTGCGGGAAACGGCGACCAGGGCGGCGCACGGCGACGAGGCCGCCTGGGCCGAGATCAACGGCATCGAAGGGATCGGCCCGGTCGTCGGCGAGGCGATCGTGCAGTTCTTCCGCGAAGCGCACAATCAGGAGGAGCTCGACCGGCTGCTCAAGGAGGTGACGCCGCGGCCGATGCAGGCGGTCAAGAGCGACTCGCCCGTCGCCGGCAAGACCGTCGTGTTCACGGGCTCGCTCGTCCGCATGACCCGCGACGAGGCGAAGGCCATGGCGGAACGGCTCGGCGCGAAGGTCGCCGGCTCCGTCTCTGCCAAGACCGATCTCGTCGTGGCCGGCCCCGGCGCCGGCTCGAAGCTCAAGAAGGCCGCGGAGCTTAAGATCGAGGTGATCGACGAGGATGCGTGGTTCGACCGGGTCGGCGCGTGACGTCGTCAACGCCGTTGGCCTCAAGCGAATGAACCGGACGCGAGCGCCGCGCTGACCTAGGTTCGAACCGATGTCCTCTCCGACCGACGCACCAAACGCCGCGCCCCGCCCGGCGCGCGCCTCCTTCATGGAGGGCTTCCGCGACATCCTCCCGATCATCGTGGCGACGATCCCGTTCGGCATGGTGTTCGGCGCGCTCTCGGTGAAGGAGGGACTGTCGCCCTTCGAATCCGTGCTGATGAGCGGCTCGGTCTACGGCGGCGCCTCGCAGTTCGTTGCGCTGGAGCTCTGGGCCGATCCGCTGCCGTTCTGGACGATCCTGATGTCGGCGCTCGCGGTCAACCTCCGCCACGTCCTCTACAGCGCGGCGCTCGGACGGCGCATGGCCCATTGGCCGCCGGGCGAGCGCTATCTCGGCTTCGCGTTCCTGACCGACCCGGCCTTTGCCCTGGCGGAGCAGCGGGGAGGGGAGCGGCTCAGCGCGCCCTATTATTTCGGTCTTGGCCTGCCGCTCTACCTGAATTGGCTCGTTACCACGGCGCTTGGGGCAATCGTCGGCAACCTCATCCGGAGGCCCGAGGCGATTGGGCTCGACTTCGTGGTCACCGCCTATTTCATGTTCCTCGTCGTCGGATACCGCACACGGCCGAACGCGCTGCCCGTCATCGGTGCGAGCGCGGTCGCGGCGCTTCTCGCGTATGTCGTGCTCGGTCCGCCGTGGCACTTCGCCGGGGGGGCGATTTGCGGGATGGGAGTCGCCGCCCTGCTCGCCAAGCCGAATGTTGCCGCATGAGCGCCGATCCCATGGCGGTGCTGCTGATCCTCTTGCTCGGAGTCGCGACCTACGGCACGCGGATCGCTGGCCACCTGGTGCTATCGCGCTTCGAGCGCCTCAACCCACGCATCGAGGCAGCGCTCGACGCGGTCCCGATTGCGGTCATCACAGCGCTTGTCGCGCCGGCGGTGCTCGCAACCGGCCTCGCCGAGACGATCGCGGCTGTGGTGACGGTCATCGCCGCGCTTCGGCTTCCGATCCTGCCGACGCTACTGATCGCGGCGGTGACCGTCTCGCTGCTCCGCGCGGCTGGACTTTAGCGTCAGGCGGCAGACAGCTTGCCACCGGCCGCCATGTCCATTATATGGTGCACAGGCATTTCCTGAGGCAGCATGGTCGGTAGCCCACAGAAGATTCCTGTGGCGTTCTATCGAACGGCGGCAGGGGCCGAAGTGGTTCGCGAGTGGCTGAAAGGATTGGCTCCCGAGGATCGCGGCGTGATCGGCATGGACCTGATGCGATTGCAGTTCCGCTGGCCCGTGGGCATGCCGCTTTGCCGCGCTCTGGGCCACGGTATCTGGGAGTTGCGGAGCGACTTGCAGGGAAACCGTATCGCGCGTCCTGTTCGCCTTTCTCGGTGGAAGGTTGGTGGTGCTAAGCGCGTTCATCAAGAAAACACAGAAGACTCCGCCCGCGGAAATCGAGATTGCGCGGAAACGCATGCGTGAGTTTGAGATTTAGGAGGCGTGATGGCCAAGACGAAGAAGGGGCGGTCCCCTACTAAGCTCTCCACGCTCGACGAGTTTCTCGGCGAGGAGGGCACGCTTGAGACTTTTCAGGCGGCGGCGATCAAGGAGGTGCTCGCGTGGCAGATCGGCGAGGCGATGAAGGCGCAGAACCTCTCCCGCAAGGGGCTTGCCGAGCGCATGGGGACGAGCCGCAGCCAGATCAGCCGGCTGCTTGATCCCAAAGACGGAAACGTCACGCTGAAAACTTTGCAGCGGGCGGCAGAGATCGTTGGCCGCAAAGTGCGGCTCGAGCTTATCTGATCTTCGCCGGTCTTTCCCTATCCCACCACAGGCCGGCACGAGGCTTCGAGCCATGCGCGCTCTTCTGCCGTGAGACTCGGCCAGCCCGAGAGCGCGCCCAAGACGCGCTGATGGTAGCTGTCGAGCCACGCGATCTCGGCGGGCGTCATCAATAGCGGGTTGATCAGCCGCCGGTCGATCGGCGCGAGCGTGATCGTCTCGAAAGAGTGCATCGGCCGGTCGCCGCCCGGCACGGCTTCCGCCTCCCGCACGACGACCAGGTTCTCGATGCGGATGCCGAAATCGCCGGCGCGGTAGTAACCGGGCTCGTTGGAAATGATCATCCCCGGCTCGAGCGGCGTATGGCCCACCTTGGCGATGCGCTGCGGACCCTCGTGTACGGAAAGATAGGCGCCGACGCCGTGGCCGGTGCCGTGGTCGAACTCTAGACCGGCCTGCCACAGAGCGACGCGGGCGAGCGGGTCGAGCTGCGCGCCCGTCGTGCCCTTGGGAAAGCGCGCCGACGCGATGGCGATATGGCCCTTGAGGACGCGGGTGAAGCGGTCGCGAAAAAGGTCGAACCGCTCCCGCAGCGGCGTTCCGATCAGCACCGTGCGCGTGATATCGGTGGTGCCGTCTCGGTATTGCCCGCCGGAATCGATCAGATAGAGCTCGCCGTCTTCCAGCCGCCGGTTGGTCCGCTCGGTGACGCGGTAGTGGTTGATCGCCCCGTTCGGACCGGTCGAAGAGATCGACTCGAAGGAAAGGTCCGCGAGCGGCATGTCGCCCTCCGCCGCGGTCTCGATGCGGAGCGCCTCGAGTTTCTTCGCGGCGTCGATCTCCGTCAGCGTTCCCGGAGGGCTCGTCTCGATGAAGCGGAGGAACCGCGCCACGGCAACGCCGTCGCGGAGATGCGCGGCGCGCGCGCCGGCAAGCTCGGCCGCGCTCTTCTTCGCCTTCGGCAGCGCGACCGGATCGGCGCCCTCGACGATGGTGCCGCCCGCCGCTTCGACGAGCCGCGCAACCGCCTCCGCCGAGCCCTTCGGATCGTAGAGGACTTTTCGCCCCTCTTTGCCGAACGCCGTCAACCGCGCGGAAAAATCGCGCACCTCGCGGATGTCGGCGAATGTCTCAAGCCTGTCGCGCACGGCGTTTGAAAGCTTGCGCCCGTCAATGAAAAGCTCAGGCCGGCCGGCGGGGTGCACGGCGGCAAAGGAGAGCGGGAAGGGGGTGTGCGCCAGGTCGCCGCCCCGAATATTGAAGAGCCAGGCGACCGATGCGGGGTCGGTCACGATCGCAACGTCGGCGCGCTTCTCCGTCACGCTCCGGCTGATCTCGGCGATTTTTTCTGCGACCGCCTTGCCCGCGAGCGCTTCCGGCTGCTCCGACACCGGCGCGACGGGCGGCTCCGGCCGATCGCTCCAGATGGCATCGATGGGATTTGCCTCGACCGGAACGATCTCGGCGCCGGCGGCCTCCAGCCCCTTGGCGATCTGCCGCACCTGCGCCCGCGTCATCAGCCAGGAATCGTAGCCGATTTTCTGCCCGGCGGAGACGTTCGCCTTCAGCCAGTCGGCGACCGAGATCTCCATCACCGCGATCGGCTCGAAGATCGCCTGGTCGACCTGCTCGCGGACCTGCAGCGTGTAGCGGCCGTCGACGAAGATCGCCGCCTTGTCGGAGAGCACCACGGCGGTGCCGGCGGAGCCGGCAAATCCAGTGAGCCAGGCGAGCCGGGCGGAGGAGCTCGGCACGTATTCGCCCTGATGCTCGTCGGCGCGGGGAACGATGAAGCCGTCGAGCCCGATCTCTTTCAGCTTGGCGCGGAGACGGGCGGCGCGCTCGGCGCCCTTGGTCGAATCGGCGGTCTCGACGAAGTTTTGGAACATGGCGTCGGTCCTAGAGCATGGTCTCGAAAAGTGAAAGCCGTCCGCTCGTTCCGGGGACTCTATGGTCGGCTGAGGACGAGCACGGCCCAGCCCCCGAAGTTGCGAACTGTCGTCAGCCGCATCCCCTGAGCCCGATAGGCGGCAACGACGCGCTCGCGCTGATGCGAAAGGAGCCCCGAGAGGACGACGATGCCGCCCGGGGCGACGAGCGGGGCGAGCCGCGGCGCGAGGCGCCGGAGAGGCTCGGCCAGGATGTTGGCGACGACGAGATCGTAGGGTGCCGACTGGCGGATGGCAGGGTGGGCGACTCCCGCTGCAACCACGGTTCGGATGCGATGGCGGACATCGTTTCGCGCCGCGTTCTCGGTCGCAACTGCCACGGCGACCGGATCGATGTCGCTCGCCAGTACCGGCCGCCGCAGAGCTTTGGCCAATGCGATGGCAAGCACGCCGCTGCCGGTCCCGAGGTCGAGCACCCGTTCGAAATGTCCGGCGCCGATCAACCGGTCAAGCAAAGTGAGCACGCCCGCGGTGCTGGCATGATGGCCGGTGCCAAAAGCCTGTCCGGCGTCGATCTCGATCGCGATCCGCCCGGCGCAGGCGCCGCGGCGATTGTGGCTCCCGTGGACGAGAAATCGGCCCGCGACGACGGGCGTCAGCGTCTTGAGGCCCTCAGCGACCCAGTCCGTCTCCGGAACGGCATCGACCGTGAGCGGCGCGCCAAAGGCGTCGCTGCCGAGGCCGTCGCGAATCCTCGCTGCGATCTCGTCCATGCCGCCCGATTCGAAGTAGGCGTCGACCGACCAGAGTCCATCGTCCCGTTCGTCGAGCGAGACGACCACGCCATCCTCTCCGCAGTCCCGCTCGAGAAAATTCGAAATCCGCCGCGCCTCGGGAAAAGCGGCGATGAGGTTGGCTCGAACGGTCATTTGGACGACGTGCTAGGCTCCCGCGTTGACGGAAGGAGGATCACGCCGCCTCCACAAATGAATCCACCACCCGCTTCTGCCCGGCCTTGTCGAAATCCACCGTGAGCTTGTTGCCGTCCACCGCCGCGACCGTGCCTGGGCCGAATTTCTGGTGGAACACACGGTCGCCCGTCGCAAAGCGCGCGGTTCCGCCGATCACGCTCCGCGCCACCAGTTCGCCCTCGATCGTCACCGGCTCGCGCTCGACGCGTTTTCGCGGATCGGCGGCGCCTCGGTTGGCCTGCGCGCGCTGCCAACCGGGCGTACGGTAGGCGGAGTTGAACGGCTCCATATTGTCGAAGCGGGAAGTGCCGTAGCCGCCCATTCCCCCATGACCACCCATGCCGCCGTAGCCGCCATAGCTCGCCGGCTCCGACACTTCGACATTCGCCTCCGGCAGATCGTCGAGGAAGCGCGAGGGCACCGTCGATTGCCAGAGCCCGTGGACGCGGCGGTTGGACACGAACCAGATTTTTGCGTGTTTTCGCGCGCGCGTCATCCCGACATAGGCGAGGCGCCGCTCCTCCTCCAGACCAGCCTTGCCGCTCTCGTCGATCGTGCGCTGCGAGGGGAAAAGACCCTCCTCCCAGCCGGGCAGGTAGATGACATCGAATTCCAACCCCTTGGCCGAATGCAGCGTCATGATGGAGACCGCCTCGCTTCCTGCGCCGCCTTCCGCGTCCATCACCAGCGAAACATGCTCCAGGAAGCCGCCGAGCGACTCGTATTCGCCCATGTTGTTGATGAGCTCTTTCAGGTTCTCGAGCCTCCCCGGCGCCTCAGCCGAGCGGTCCATCTGCCACATCTCGGTGTAACCGGATTCCTCCAGGATCATTTCGGCGAGGTCGATGTGGCGCGTACTCTCGATGAGTTCGGACCAGCGCGAAAAGCTCTTCAGGAGATCGGCGATCGTCTGTCGCTGCTTTGCTTTCAGCTCTTCCGTCAACACCAGTTCGCCTGCCGCCGCCATCAGCGGAATGTTGCGGGCGCGCGCATGGCTGTGGACGAGCTGGATCGTGGAAGTGCCGAGGCCGCGCTTCGGCGTGTTGACGATCCGCTCGAAGGCCAGGTCGTCGGCCGGGTTCACGGTGACGCGGAGATAGGCGAGCGCATCGCGGATCTCCATCCGCTCGTAGAAGCGCGGGCCGCCGATTACGCGATAGTTCAAGCCGAGGGTCACGAAGCGGTCTTCGAACTCGCGCATCTGATAGGAGGCGCGGACGAGGATCGCCATCTCGTTCAGCGAATGGCCTTTTCGCTGCATCTGCTCGATGTCGTCGCCGATGGCGCGCGCCTCTTCCGACGAATCCCAGCCGGAGACGACCGCAACCTTCTCGCCCATCTCGGCGGTGTCGGTGAAGAGCGTTTTCCCAAGCCGCCCCTCATTGTGCGCGATTAGCCCGGAGGCGGCGGCGAGGATGTGGCCGGTCGAGCGATAATTCCGCTCCAGCCGGATCACGGTCGCGCCGGCAAAATCGCGCTCGAAGCGAAGAATATTGTCGACCTCGGCGCCGCGCCAGCCATAAATCGCCTGGTCGTCGTCCCCGACGCAGCAGATGTTCTTGTTTTCCTGCGCGAGCAGCCGCAGCCACAGATACTGCGCGACGTTGGTGTCCTGATACTCGTCGACCAGCATGTAGCGAAAACGCGTCTGGAAATCGGCGAGCACGTCCGGCCGCTCGCGAAAGAGCCGCAGGCACTCCAGCAGCAGGTCGCCGAAATCGGCGGCGTTCAAAGTTTTGAGCCGCTGTTGATACTCGGCGTAAAGCTCGCGCGCCTTGCCGTTCGCATAGGCATAGGCCTCGCCATTCGGCACCTTGTCGGGCGAGAGGCCGCGGTTTTTCCAGCCGTCGATCGCCGCGGCGAGCTGGCGCGCCGGCCAGCGTTTTTCGTCGATATTGGCAGCGGTGATGATCTGCTTCAGCAGGCGTATCTGGTCGTCGGTGTCGAGGATGGTGAAGTCGGCGCGGAGTCCCACCATCTCGGCGTGGCGACGGAGGATTTTCACGCCGATCGAATGAAACGTGCCGAGCCACGGCATGCCCTCGGCGCGACCTTCGCCGATCAATCCGGCGACGCGCGTCTTCATCTCGCGCGCGGCTTTGTTGGTGAACGTGACGGCGAGGATTTGCGAGGGCCAGGCGCGGCCGCTCGCCAGAATATGCGCGATCCTGGCCGTCAGCACGCGCGTCTTGCCGGTGCCGGCGCCGGCGAGCACCAGGAGCGGCCCGTCCATATGCTCCACCGCCTGCTTCTGCTCGGGATTGAGCTTTTCGAGCCAGGGCGTGGCGCGGCCGGAAAGCGCCCGCGCGGCAATGCCGCCGGCACGCGGGGCGGGCAGGTCGGCGGCGTCCTCTCGGCGGGCGATTTCGGTCATGCGGTGGTCGATTCGGGCGGTCCCGTGAACAATAGGGCAACAAAGCCGTTGATGCGAGGCAGGAGCAGCGGCGTCATGGACGCGCCCAACTTATATAGGATGACGCGACGGAATCCGCGCCGGCAAAGCGAGAACCCCCATGGAACCGGAGGTCGAGACATTCATCCTCAAGCCCGACGGCGACATCCCGAACAACGTACTGCCGCTCGTCCTCTACCGGCACGCGCTGCCGCCGGCCCTGCAGACGCCGTCAGGCTGCCAGGCACTCTTCGCTGAGAACGACTGGGGCGGCAATTGGGTGGATGGCGTATTCGACTATTGGCATTTTCACGTGACGGGCCACGAAGTGCTCGGATGCGTCGCGGGGGAGGCGGAAATCGGCTTCGGTGGCGACGACGGCATCAAGGTAACCTTCAAGGCCGGCGAAGTGGTCATGATCCCTGCGGGGGTCGGCCATAAGCGGCTCAGCGCCAAGCGCGGCGGCTTCACCATGGTCGGCGGCTATCCGCCCGGCCAGAACGGTGCAATCACGCGGCCCGGCGAGATCGCACTCGATGAGGCAAAAGCGCGGATCGCCGACCTCGCACTCCCCAAAGGCGACCCGGTCTTCGGCCAAGAAGGGCCGCTCTTTGCGGCGTGGAAAATTCGATGACAGGTTGAGAACGGTAGACGCAGGGGTTTCAAGAGTTTGATGCGACAAAGCTCTCCCGAAGCTCCTCCTTCTTAACATTCTTCCCTGGGCAACTAGTTCCCTTGTAGTCTCGATGGAATAAGACTACACTGTCAAAAGAAGCCTCCATGTTTCAAAGAGAACTTCTCATCAATAGAATGAAACAACGCCATCAGGGATTTCATTTGATCAGTGCCAATAGTCTCATTATCTCCATTTAGGAAAAGAGTAATACTTATCGCGTTCCTATTCCGCCTTGATATGCTGAGAGGAGTATTTTCGACACTTAAGCCCATCCAAACCAGACCATCCGGAGAGACGATAAAGTGTGTTGCTGATCTACTTAAACGACTTACGTACACGCTTACGATTTTGTTTATAGATTCTTGACCCTTGTAGTCTGCAGCACTGGGCAGGCCAGTGTGGTGAAGATGAACTTCCGTGATAGTCCGGGAAGTATTTTGAGCTGACACGAAGGCAGCGATCTGTGCTGGGGCTATTGAAAGAATATTGCCAAGAGCTTGCTCGAGGCGGGTTTTCTCGTCTGATGTCACTGTTGGCGACTCCGCGGCCGCAATTACAGCCTTGGCTGTAATTGGACCAGGGTCACGTTCTGCAAGTTGTGCCAGAAGATCATTGCCGCCTAGCACACCGATGGCGTTATACGCCGCCAGCTTTACGCCTGGGTCTTCTGAACCGAGTAGAGGAATCAGTTTGGCTACGACGTCAATCTCCTGAATCTGATTCGATCTATCGTTATACAGATAAGTGAATGTAACGCTTGCCCCGCCTATCACCAGTGCAGCCACAGCCTTAGCGGTGATGTCCAGCTTCTCCCAAGCGTCTTTCGCTTTCGGCTCCGGCCGAGCGGAGTGGGGTGTGTCGCGTCGTCGCGCAATGGATTTTGAAACTTGCCACAGGAAGTAGTTTAGGTTCCGCATTCAGTATGCCTCGATGGGTCTCATTCAGGCCCAAAGCGGACGTGCAATCAGAAGTCCGCCGAAGAGAACCATAATACAACCGGCGATGCGCGCAACCACTGCACCGGCCGGAAACAGTTTTTCGACCAGCACGATCGCCGTGATCGCGGCGACCCAAAGCAGGTTCATCACGCCGCCAGCGAAGAGCAACAGCATCAGCATCCAGCAGCAGCCGACACAGTAGAGGCCGTGCGCGGCACCCATGCGGAGCGCGCCGACGGTCCCGGGGCGCTGGTGGTGCGCGATCCATTCGAGCGGCGAGCGGCAATGCGTGAGGCAGCGTTCCTTGAGCGGCGAAAACTCGTAGAGGCCGGCGAGCACGAAGACCACGCCGCCGATGACAGCACTCGTCACAGCCATGTTCGCCGAAAGCATCCCCGCATGCGACAGCGCCGTCTGGGCCGCCGCCGCCACGATCGAGAATGCGCCCCAGACGAGGAAATAACCGGATACGAAAAACGCCGTCCGGCCGTAGGGACCGGCCTTCTGCCGCTTCCGCTCGATGGCCGCGAAGAGGAGGATCGTCGCCGATGCGCTCGGCAGCATCATACCGACCATCATCACGATCCACATGGCGGCGAGAAAGAGGAATTCTGCGAGCACTATCGATGACTTGCCCGGGGCCATCGCCATGCCCGGCATGTCCGACATGCCTTCCGTTCCCGGCATGTCAGCCATACCGCCGCCCGGCGTCTCCATCGTGCTCATGCCGGCGGCGAGATGGAAGAGATAGAGCCAAGCTACGATGCCGAGCCCGAAAAGGCTCGCCAGCACGACGAAGCGGTCGCGCTTCAAGAGCGATTCAAGCGCGATCGCCGGCAATGGCTGCCCTGTCAGTGAATGACGCCGTTCGGGCCGATATGCAGCATGGCGAGATGGCCGTGCCGCCCGGTCCAATCGAGCTTGACCGCGCCCGATGCGTGTGCGGAGCTGCTCGCATATTCCGCCTCATGATATTCGAAGCCGTGCGGCAGGACGACCTTGGCGCGATGCGGGTTACCGGTCACCGGATTGCGGATCGGCTCGGTGCTTCCTTCGACGAGGCCGACGACGGCAAAGCGAGCACGGCGCTCCTCCATGTCGGTCTCGAATTCAATCGGCTTGAAGAGTGGCTCGTGAAATGTCTCGACCATTGCCGAGTAGACGTAGAAGAACGTCGCGAACGGCTCCGTTTCCTCGCCGCGTACGATCTTAAGGAGCGCCTCGCGCTGCTCGGGCGTCGCGCGCTCGTCGATAACGATCTGGGCCTCGCCATGGCCTTGGTGGACGGCGCCCGGCCACGCGTATGTTCCGGCGATCTTAAGTCCGTCAAGCCGCACCTTGCCGAAATGGCCCTTGTCGATGCGAAGACCCAGCGCCGCGCGGCAATTGCCTTGCGAGGGCAGGGAATTGAACTGACAAGGGCAACCCCAGTTGCAGTTGCAAATGGCTATCTCAGGTCCCTTGATGCTCCAGTCGACATGAGCCATGGCGATCCTCCGCATCCAGCGATTTCATTTAGGCCGCTGGCGACTCTAAACGGCTTGGTGGACGCATGCCACCCCGCGCGGTTCGGGGTAAGTATCAGTGTCGGAAGGAGCATTGCTTGAACTCGAAAATGGCGGAAAAGCCTCCACTCGCAGGACGCGCAGGACAGTATCGCGACGAGGCGCCCGTGCCTTTACTGCGAAGGCATTTTCGTTGCGTGTGGACGAATTCCATCCCCGACGATCACGTTGGCCCCATTTCGGTCGTTCCCGACGGATGTGTCGATCTCTTGTGGCGAGAGGGAGCGCTTCGCGTCGCTGGACCCGACATCACGTCGGCCACGCGCGTCGTGCAGCCCGGCGCGACAATCATTGGCGCCCGCTTTCAACCCGGCGCGGCGAGGAACTGGCTCGGGCTGCCGATGTCAGAGATCGTCGGTCTTCAGATCGATCTCGCGGAGCTATGGGGTCGGAGGGCAAGCGGGATGTCCGATCGGATCGGACAAGTATCGACGCTGGAGGAGCAAAGCGCGCTCCTGCAAAGGGAGCTGCTTCGGCTGATGCCGGAGAAAGAGGAGCCGGCGCGAGACGCGGCGGCGGTTTTCGGATTGATGCAGCGGGATGCGGCCGAACCGGGCACGAAGATTTCGATCATTCTCGATCGGCTCGACACCAGTGAGCGAACGCTTCGCCGACGCTGTCATGAGCATTTCGGATACGGGCCGAAGACGCTCGACCGGATTTTGAGGTTTCAGCGCTTGCTGGCGCTCGCAATCGCGTCTCCCGGCACAGCCCTTTCCGGCATGGCATACGAAGTCGGATATGCCGACCAGGCGCATCTCAGCCGCGAAGTCAAAGGCCTGACAGGCTTCTCGGCTCAAGCTCTCGTGAAACAGGTTGCCGCCTGACTGGCCGTTTTGTTCAAGATTGAGTCCCGGAAGGATGACATCCTTGGTCCTCGGTCCGCAGCGGGAGACAATCGCATGGGTGTCAGAGGCAAGAATTTTCAGATCGACAACATCGAGTTCAACGTCGCCGACATCGCGCGCGCAAAGAAGTTCTACGGAGAGGCGTTCGGGTGGACGTTCATCGATTACGGTCCGGTCTATTGCGAGTTCAGCGATGGACGCTTGACCGGTGGCTTGACGACGACAGGGCCGGTCGGGGCGGGCGGACCGCTGGTCATCCTCTACGCCGACGATCTTGCAAAAGCTCAAAAGCGTGTCGAGGACGCCGGCGGGAAGGTCGTCAAGCCGGTGTACGAATTTCCAGGCGGTCACCGCTTTCATTTCGTTGACCCCGACGGCTATGAGCTCGCTGTCTGGTCGGCGAAGTAGCTTTCGGCAACATGATCGAGCTCGTCCGCCATCTCGGATTGCTCCTTCTCGGCGGCCTATTTGTGTGGGCAGGGGCGATGCATTTCGCGACGTTCAGGGGCGTCGCGGCCATGATCGGTGAGCGCGGCTTCCCCGCGCCCGCCTTCCTGCTAACGGCCGGCTCAATCGTCGAGCTCGTCGGCGGGCTGAGCCTCATTCTCGGCGTTGGCGGCCCGTACGCCGCAGCTGCGCTCATCGCCTTCACGATCGCGGCGAGCCTGATGATGCTCGACTTTTGGCGCTATTCCGGCGTCGAGCGGCAGGACCTGCGCTCCGCCTTTATCACCAACACCGCCATCGTTGGCGGCCTGCTCCTCGCTGCGACCGCCGGCGGCGCGTGAGAACCGCGCCTTCTTCGCGTCCCCTGCCACATTTGGGCCTCTCGGCACTTTGATGCGAAGTTTAGGGCAGTGCTTTGGACATTCCGGCTCCGTTCTTGCTAAATTCGGTCCAATGGGGATGGGAGTGGACCGGAGGATATGGCACTCGCGGCAGTAGCAAAGCGTAACGAAAACGGGATCGCGGTCGCGATCGCCGTCCTGAAGCAAAGGTTCGGGGAGCGTCTCAGCGAGGGGGCCTCCGTGCGCGAGCAGCACGGCCACACCACGACCTGGCTCACGAACCAGCCGCCGGATGCCGTCGTCTTCGTGGAAAACACCGAAGAGGTGCGCGACATCGTTCGCGTCTGCGCGGATCATCGCGTTCCGATCATTCCGTTCGGCGCGGGCTCCTCGCTCGAGGGACACCTGAACGCTCCGTTGGGCGGCATCTCGGTCGACCTCTCGCGCATGAACCGCATCCTCGCCGTTCACGCCGAGGACCTCGACTGCGTGGTGGAGCCCGGCGTCACGCGAAAACAGCTCAACGTCTATCTCCGCGACCAGGGCCTCTTCTTTCCGATCGATCCCGGCGCCGATGCAAGCCTCGGCGGCATGGCCTCGACGCGCGCCTCAGGCACCAACGCCGTCCGCTACGGCACCATGAAGGAGAATGTCCTGAACCTGACCGCGGTGATGCCCGATGGCTCGCTCGTCAAGACCGCCAACCGCGCCAGGAAGACCGCGGCGGGTTACGATCTGACGCGGCTGTTGATCGGCTCGGAGGGAACGCTTGGCATCATCACCGAGCTGACGCTCCGCCTGCAGGGTATACCGCAAGCGATCTCGGCGGCGATCTGCGCCTTCCCGGATGTCGAGTCCGCCTGCAACGCCGTGATCGCCACGATCCAGTACGGAATCCCAGTGGCGCGCATCGAGCTTCTCGACGAGATACAGATCCGTGCCTGCAATCTCCATTCCAAGCTCGATCTGGCAGAGACTCCGACGCTCTTACTCGAGTTCCACGGCACGCCCGCCGGCGTACAGGAACAGGCCGAGGAGTTCGGCGCCATCGCGGCGGAGTTCGGGGGCGGCGACTTCCGCTGGGAGACGCACGAGGAGGACCGGCAAAAACTCTGGCAGGCCCGCCACGACGCCTATTTCGCGGTGAAAGGCCTCAGGCCAGGCGTCAACATCTTCGCGACCGACGTCTGCGTTCCCATCTCGCGACTTGCCGATTGCGTCATGGAGACCAAGGCGGACCTCGTTCGGCTTAAGCTCATTGCGCCGATCGTCGGCCACGCCGGCGACGGCAATTTTCACCTGAGCGTGCTGGTGGACACCAACGACCCCGCCGAGATGCGGGCCTCAGAAGAACTCGTGGCACGGCTTGCCGAGCGCGCCATCGCCATGGACGGTACCTGCACCGGCGAGCATGGCATCGGGCAGGGCAAGATGCATTTTCTGGAAGAGGAGGTCGGGTCGGCGCTCGACGTGATGCGCGCGATCAAGAAAGCGATCGACCCCCTCGGCATCATGAATCCGGGTAAGATAGTCCGGATGAGTACTTAGACGCTCGAAGGAGATCCGCGCTGAGCAAGTTCTTCATTGCCGCCGGCAGTCTCATCATCCTGATTTTGTTCACGGCTCTGATCGGGCCGCATTTCGTCGACTGGGCCTCGTATCGCGAGTCATTCGAGCGGGAGGCGTCGGCCTATATCGGCCGGCCGGTCACCGTCGCGGGTAAGGCAAGCTTCCGCCTGCTGCCGACACCGGTCGTAAGCTTCACCGATATCCGTGTCGGCGACGCCGCCGCGCCCGACGTCGAAATGGAACGGTTTCGCGCCGAGGTCGAGCTGACGCCGCTTCTGAAGGGAGAGGTGCGCATCATCCAGATGGCGGTCGAGCGGCCGCAGTTCCGCATCGATATAGCCCGCCTCCTGGGCAAAGAAGGCGCGCTGGAAGGTGCGTGGCGGCTCGATCCCGAGCGCATTTCGTTGGAGCGCCTGCAGATCATCGACGGCAGGGCGCTGGTCAATGACAGCCGCACCGGCCGCAGCTGGCGGGCGGAAGGGATCAACGCCGTGGTCGAGGCCGACACGCTGATGGGTCCGGGCCGGCTCACCGCCGATCTGGTCGTCGACGGCAGGCCGATCGACCTCACCGTCGGCTTCGGCCGCATGGCGGGCAACTCGATCTCCGCCAAGATCTCAGCACACTCGCCCGACTATCCGGTCAGGATGTCGCTCGACGGGACCTACCATTTTCCGGGCGCGGCGCCGGCGAAATATGACGGCGTCGCGACAGTCGAAGGCATACCGCCGAAAGATGCGAAAACGCCGCGTTCGCCGTGGGCCGATTTTCGCGCAAGCGGAAAGTTCGAGCTGGCGCCCTCCGACCTGAAGATCGAGGAGGCGAAGATCTCCTACGGCGCCATGGAGCGGCCGCTCATCCTTGAGGCCTCGGGCCAGCTCGATTTTGGCGAGGAGCCGCGCTTCAACCTCTCGATCGGCGCGCGCCAGATCGACGTCGATCGCTCGCTCGGCGGAGGGGCGGAGAAACCCGTTGCGATCGAGGCGGCCTTCTCGGCGCTCGTCGAGGCGCTTCCGCGCGTCGCGTTACCGCCGCTGCCGGGAGAGTTGCACCTCGAGGCGCAGGGGGTCGTGGTCGGCGGCGGCGTCATCCAGGCCGTCGGGGTCGATCTCGCGACAGCCGCCGGCGCGTGGCGGGTCGAAAACTTCGCCGCGATGCTGCCGGGCGAGACGAGGGTCGACCTCAATGGCACGCTCGGCGTCGCCACGGCCCCGACCTTTCAGGGGCACGCGCGCCTGGCGTCGAAGCGTCCGACCGCATTCGCGGCCTGGTGGCGCGACGAGGTCGGGTCGGCTGCCAAGATCAGTCAATTCGCGGTCGACGCCGATCTCGATTTCGGGCCGGACAATCAGCGCCTCTCCAATCTCGTCGCGACGACCGGCGCCGGGACGGTGACGGGCGCGGTCGATGTCCGCCGCTTCCCGCAGTCCGAGCAGCTCTTCGTGACCGTCGATCTCGACGCCGACCGGGCCGATCTCGTCGAGGCGCGGGCGCTCGCGGAGTTGCTCGCCGGGAAAAGCGTCGACGCCGGAAGGATCGATCAGATGACGCTGTCGCTCCGCGCTGACGTCCTGAGCGCGGGCGGCGTCGAGGCGCGTTCAGTCGTGGTCGAGGGTGGGTTTGAGACAGGTCAGCTCAATATCCGCCGGCTTTCGGTTGCCGATCTGGCTGGCGCCCGCATCGATGCGCTAGGCAGCATTCGCGACCCGTTCGGAAAGCCCTCCGGTAGTATCGAGGCGTCGATCAGCGCCGCGGACTTCAGGGGCGCGGCGGAATTCCTTGCGAGCTTCGCGCCGGAGAGCCGTATCGCGCAGCACTTGAAGGACGTCGCGCCCATTCTTTCGCCGGTCAATGCCGAAGTATCGGCCGAGGGCGGCGCGGCCGGCGAGAGGCTCGCGCTCTCCCTGACCGGGAGCTTTGCCGATACCCATCTCACGCTGGAGGCGGATGGCAAGGGTTCGCTCGACGACCTTGCGAGCCTCGCGGGAAATTTGACCCTCCATGCCGACGGCGCGGACAGCGGCGAGGTTCTGAGACAGCTCGGCCTTAATCCGCTGCCGGTGCGTTCAGCGCCGCTGAAGGTCGATGCGAGCTTCGATGGCGAGCTCGCATCGGCGGGCAAGCTGACGCTCAGGGGTACGGTCGCTGGCGTCGACCTCGATTATGCTGCGGAAACGACTCTCCGGGAGGGTCGTGTGGCCCTTGCGGGAACGTTCAAAGCCGCGAGCGCCGACATCGACCCGCTGCTGCTTCTCGGAGGCATTGCCGTGCCGGGTGTCGGGGAGGGGCATGCCGCGTCCGCTGCGGGGCGGCTGGAATATTCCGGCGACAGCGTCAGCTTTGCGCTGACGCAGGCGTCCTTCGCCGGCCAACCGGTCGGCGGCGCGCTGCAGGCGACATTCGCGCCGGACATCAAACTTTCAGGCGTGCTCAATCTCCAGGAGGCTTCGCTGCCGTTTCTCGCCGGTTTTGCTGCGGGAGCTAAACCCGGCGTCGCGTCCGAAGGTTGGTCGGACACGCCCTTCGCCGCTTCCGTGCCGCGAAAGGTGGCGATCGATCTTGCCCTCAGCGCGGCAACGCTCGACCTCGGCGGCCCCATCGCCGCGACCGATGCGAAGCTCGATCTTGCGCTCATCGGCGGCAGCCTGAACCTCGACCTTGTCGAGGCAGGTTTCGCCGGTGGCATCTTGAAAGGGGCGATCGCCGCCTCGCTGCATGAGGGCGAGGCGGAGGTGTCGCTGCGCGGCGGACTCCGGGGCGGCGAGTTGCAGGTCCTCGCCTGGGAACAGGCGGGTCTGCCGGCTGCCTTCGGCAAGCTCGATTTGTCCTTCGAGGCGATCGGCCGCGGGCGCAGCATGTCGGGCGTCGTCGCGACCCTTGGCGGCAGCGGCTCCTTTTCGATCGACGAGGGGCGGCTCAACGGGTTGAACGCCGAAGCGCTTGCGACCGTCATGGCGGCCGCCGAGGGGGAGAAGGAACCCGCCGAGGACGAGGCGCGCGAGACTTTTGCGCGGCTGTTCGACTCCGGCGCCTTGGCCTTCGGCCGCGCCGCGGGCTCGTTCTCCCTATCGGACGGCGTGATGACCATCCCAACCGTGTCCCTGGCCGATGACGCGACAACCATTCTGGCCGACGCCACGCTCGATTTGAACGCGCTTAGATTGGCGAGCGACTGGCTGATCCGCGCCGTCGGCGTAGGCGATGCGGAGGCGCAGCCTTCCGTTCAGCTACGCTTTTCCGGACCGATTGCGGAACCGGCGCGACAGATCGACCTCAATCCACTCCTCAACCGGTTGCGCAGCCGCTTCCTGCAGCGCCAGCTCGACGAGCTGGAGGTCATAGACGCGGAGCGCGAGCGCGCCGAGGCGGAGCGCAAGCGCACCGAGGCGGCACGGCAGGCCGCGGCCGAGCTGCGGGATCGCGATTTTGGAGGAGGGGCGACCGCAACGCCCGCCGAGCTCACGCCGCCGCCCGAGGCCGCTCCGGCGCCTGAGCTGGATCCAGCCTCGGTGGAGATCGGTCCCGATCTGCCACCGTTGCAGACGGCACCGCCGATCGACCTCGTCCCCGACCTCCGAGTGGCGCCGCCGCGTCGCCGCTCCCTGCCTGTTGCGCCGGTTCCAGCGCCGATACCGCCACCGCCGCAAACCTTCGAAAGCGAGTATCGCTTGCTGCCGAACGGTACGATCGTCAAGATTCGCTGAGAGCACGCCGACGAGAAAGCTGTGCCCTCAGGTCGGCAAGCACGGCGAGCCTGAGCGCGGAGGAGAGATTGTCGCCACGCCGCGCCGCATCGATTCGCTCGATCAAGGCGGCAAGCGAGACGCCCGCCGCCTCTGCGATGCGCTTCAGCTCATCCCAATACTCATCCTCGAGCGAAACGCTGGTGGCGTGCTGCTTGAGCTTGACTGAGCGCTTTCTGATCATCGCGGCGCCACGACGCGGTCAGTCGTCGTCCGACGTCCGCCGATGCCCTTCGTGCCGCTTCGCGTCGAACTCGTGCTTAAGCCGGCGGGCTTTCTTCGTTGCCGCCGACTGGCCGTGGGTCCGCCGCTTCTCCGCGGACTGGCGCGTGTCGTCGGCGCGGCGCTTGCGTTTGCGGGCTTGGCGAAGGTTGACGACCTCGCTCATGGTGTTTTCGGCCCGATCATCTTCTCGGCGCGGACGATGTCGTCGAACTCCTCCGCGGTGACGAAGCCGAGGCGCACCGCCTCCTCGCGCAGCGTCGTGCCGTTCTTGTGCGCGGTCTTGGCGACCTTGGCGGCTTTGTCGTAGCCTATCTTCGGGGTGAGCGCCGTCACCAGCATGAGCGAGCGTTGCATGAGCGCGCGGATGTGCGCCTCGTTTGCTTCGATGCCGGCGACGCAATTGTCGGCGAAGGATGTGGAGGCGTCGCCGAGCAAGCGGATCGACTGCAGCATGTTGTAGGCCATCACCGGCTTGTAAACATTCAGCTCGAAGTGGCCCTGGCTCCCGGCGATAGTGATCGTCGTATGATTGCCCATCACCTGCGTGCACACCATGGTCATCGCCTCCGACTGCGTCGGATTGACTTTTCCCGGCATGATCGATGAGCCCGCCTCGTTTTCCGGCAGGCTGAGCTCGCCGAGGCCTGAACGCGGGCCGCTTCCGAGGAAGCGGATATCGTTAGCGATCTTGAAGAGCGAGACCGCGAGCGTGTTCAGCGCGCCGTGCACGTAGACATAGGCGTCGTGCGCGGCGAGCGCCTCGAACTTGTTCGGCGCGGTGCGGAACGGAAGCCCGGTCATCTCCGCCACGATCTCGGCGAAACGCTCGGCGAAACCGGGCGGCGCGTTGAGGCCGGTCCCGACCGCCGTGCCCCCCTGAGCAAGCTCGAAAAGGTATTCGGTCGCCTCCTTGATGCGCCGCAGGCCATATTCGAGCTGCGCCACGTAGCCGGAGAATTCCTGGCCGAGGGTGAGCGGCGTGGCGTCCTGTGTGTGGGTGCGCCCGATCTTGATGATGTGGGCGAACTGCGCGGCCTTCTTGTCCAGCGCGTCCCTGAGCTTCTCCACGCCGGGCACGAGCTGGTGCACGATCGCTTCGGCCGCCGCGATGTGCATGGCGGTCGGAAAGCTGTCGTTCGACGACTGGCTCATATTGACGTGGTCGTTGGGATGGACGGGTTCTTTCGATCCGAGCTTGCCGCCGAGGATTTCGATCGCGCGGTTGGCGATCACCTCGTTGGCATTCATGTTGGTCTGGGTGCCGGAGCCGGTCTGCCAGACGACGAGCGGAAAGTTGTCGTCGAGTTTTCCGTCGATCACCTGCTGCGCGGCTTCAGCGATCGCGTCGGCGAGGCGCGGCTCGAGCTTGCCGAGATCCTTGTTGGTGAGCGCCGCCGCGCGTTTGATGATGCCGAAAGCTCGGATCAGCGGAACCGGCATGGTTTCGGTTCCGATACGGAAATTCATCAGCGACCGGGCGGTCTGGGCGCCCCAATACTTGTCCGCCGGCACTTCCAGGGGACCGAAGGAATCGGTCTCCGTGCGCGTCTTCGTCACCTCGTCGTCAGCCGTTCTTCTTGCGGAAGGCGTCGAGCGAGACGACCGCCGATTTCTCGACGTCCTTGGCTTCCGCGGCCTTTGCGGCGGCCTTCTTCCGCGACCGCTTGCCGACCTCCACTGGCCTCGCGTCCGTCTCCGTCGCGACGGCAGCCGTATCCGCCTCTGCGACACCCGGCACTGCCAAATCCGCAGCCGTGTCGAATTTCACCGCGAAGCTCGCATGCGGATCGACGAAGCTGGTTATGGCTGGGAGCGGCACGTGAAGCTTCTCCGCCACGCCCTTGAAGGAAAGGCCGACCTCGAAGGCCGAATCGGTAACGGCGAGGTCCCAGAATTGATGCTGCAGCACCACGGTCATCTCACCTGGATATTCGGCCGCGAGCCGCGGCGAGATTCGCACGCCTGCGTACTGCGTGTTGAAGGTGACGAAGAAGTGGTGCTCGCCGGGAAGCCCGGCCTGCGCCACTTCCGTCAGCACTTTTTTGACGAGGCCGCGCAGCGCCTCCTGCGCAAGCACGTCATAGCGGATCAGGTCTTCGGCCATTGCGAAGCGAACCTAGTCGCGCATCGTTTCGCTTGCAACATTGACAGAGTGGTGGACCGTTGTACGAGCGCGCCGCCCAATCGCCACTCTTTGTCGGCGCAACAATTCAAGCGGCGCGGGACGACTACCCACCGTGGCGCCGGGGGTCCCGTTGAAGCGGCAGGCGAAAAAAGGGAAGTGGAGGCTTCTGTTGCCAGGTGCCTCCGAACCCCGCCTGAAAGGTGCTAACCCCTCAGGGCTTGATTTCCGTTACCCAAACCGCTTACGCGGCGAGAGCGACCGGAGCATAGTTGTCGTTTGCAACTATTGAATGGCCCGATAACGGCGGTACCATGCCGAGCAAAGGAACAACCTTTACGCCCTCGTCGATCCTATTTCGCCCCCATCATCAGCCGCCCTTCGCTTGAGGTTCGAGCGGTTCATGGTGGAGGCGCCGGGTACTGCCCCCGGGTCCGATGGGTTTATTACGCTGTCCGTTTATCGCCATAGCCGGATTGCTCCGGCAGGAAAGAATATAGGGGCTCGCGGCGGCGAGGAAAAGCCGTAGCAGCCGATTTGCCATTCATTCTTTAGGCTTGATCAACAACGCAAAAACATTCCTCGTTGGCATGTTGCAGTGCAGCAGGAGCGCTGTATATTCACTCCCAGTGGCGGGCCGACTCGGCTTTGCCGCCTGCCCACATCTCCCTGAGAGATATCCATGAAATCGAGTTTCGCCAGAAACGCGATCGTTCTTGGCCTTTTGACAGCCGTCGGGCCGTTTGCGATCGACATGTATCTGCCGGCCTTGCCGGCGATTGCCGCGGATCTGAACGCCTCGATCGCGGCGACGCAGATGAGCCTCACGTCGTTCTTCGTGGCCTTCGGCATCTGCCAGCTCGTCTACGGCCCGGTCTCCGACATGGTCGGGCGCAAGCCGCCGCTCTATTTCGGCCTTTCCGTGTTCACCGCCGCATCGATCGGCTGCGCGCTGGCGCCGAGTATCGAGTGGCTGATCTTCTTCCGCTTCGTGCAGGGAATCGGCGCCTGCGCCAGCATGGTCATTCCGCGTGCCATCATCCGCGACCTCCATACCGGCATCGATGCGACGCGGCTGATGTCACTCATCATGCTCGTTTTCAGCGTGTCGCCGATTCTGGCCCCGCTCACCGGCAGCGGGCTCATCGTGATTTTCGGCTGGCGCGCGGTCTTCATCGCCGTGACGGTCGCGAGCCTCGTGGGATTCGTGATGCTTTCCGTGTTCCTGGCGGAAACGTTGCCGCGCGAGCGGCGCGTCACACCGACTTTCGGGAGCGTGTTTTCAGGCTACGGCAGGCTGCTGCGCGACGCGCGCTTCCTCGGCCTGACCTTCATCGGCGGCCTTGGCATGTCCAGCTTCTTCGCGTTCCTGGCGAGCTCGTCGTTCATCTACATCGACCACTTCGGTCTGACGCCGATGCAGTACAGCTTCGGCTTTTCGATCAACGCCATCGGCTTCATCGGCGCGTCGCAGTTCAGCGCCTCGCTCGGCGCGCGCTTCGGGCTTGGCCGCGTCATCGCCACGGCGGTCTCCCTCTACGCGGCCATCGCCGTCGCGCTCTTCGTCATCACGATAGCTGGCGTCGACAGCCTCGCAGTGCTGATCACGATGCTCTTCCTCGCCTTCGCCTGCCTGGGCCTCGTCATCCCCGCCACCATGGTTTTGGCCCTCGACCCGCACGGCCCGATCGCCGGCACGGCCTCGGCGCTCGGCGGAACGCTGCAGATGGTCACCGGCGCCGTCATGATCGTCATTGTGAGCGCCTTCTTCGACGGCACGACCTTGCCGATGGTGACGACGATCGCAATCTGCGCCGTGGGCGCCTTCGTGCTGAGCCGGCTGACGCTCAGGACCCGCGAGTTCGCCGTCGCGCCCGCCGAATAGGGCACTTTTCCAGCACGGCCTGCGCTTTCGGGCCGCGCTTCTGGGCTGCCCACGAGGCGGGAATCGCACTACATTCCACCCATGCAGCAATATCTTGACCTCGTCCGCCGCGTGCTCGACACGGGCGCCCAAAAGTCCGACCGGACGGGGACCGGCACGCTTTCCATCTTCGGCCATCAAATGCGCTTCGACCTGGCCGACGGCTTTCCGCTCGTCACCACCAAGAAGCTGCACGTGAAATCGATAATCCACGAGCTTTTGTGGTTTCTCGCCGGCGACACCAACACCCGCTATCTGAAGGAGAACGGCGTCTCCATCTGGGACAATTGGGCGGACGAAAACGGCGATCTTGGCCCGATCTACGGCAAGCAATGGCGCTCCTGGGCCGCGCCGGACGGGCGCGTCATCGACCAGATCTCCGACGTGGTCGCGGCGATTCGCAAAAATCCCGATTCGCGCCGGCTGATCGTCAGCGCCTGGAACCCGGCCGACCTCGAGAAGATGGGGCTCCCTCCCTGCCACTGCCTGTTTCAGTTCTACGTGGTCGACGGAAAACTCTCCTGCCAACTCTATCAGCGGTCCGGCGACACTTTTCTCGGCGTTCCGTTCAACATCGCCTCCTATGCGCTCCTCACCATGATGATGGCGCAGGTGACCGGGCTGAAGCCTGGCGAATTCGTGCACAGCATCGGCGACACGCACGTCTACCTCAATCACCTCGACCAGGCGCGCGAGCAATTGCAGCGCGAGCCGCGAAAGCTCCCGACGATGCGGCTCAATCCGGAGGTCCACCGCATCTTCGATTTCGTCTTCGGCGACTTCGAGCTTTTGGGCTACGACCCGCACCCGCACATCAAGGCGCAGGTGGCGGCTTGAGCTTTGTCATCAGGGAAGCGGAGCCGAAGGACGCTCCGGCCCTCCTCCGGCTGATCAGGGCGCTCGCCGAATACGAAAAGCTTCTCGACTATTTTGAAAACGACGAAGCGCGGGTCCGCGAGACGCTCTTTGGCCCCAACCCGCGCGCCTTCTGCAGCATCGCGGAAGTGGCCGGCGAGGCGGTCGGATACGCCGTTTGGCTTTACAGCTATTCGACCTTCACTGGCCGCCACGGGATGTATCTTGAGGATCTCTTCGTGCTGCCGGAGCATCGCGGCAAGGGGATCGGCAAGGCGTTCCTCCACATGCTTGCAAAGCGCTGCGTTGCCGAGGGGCTGGGGCGCCTCGACTGGGCTGTCCTCGACTGGAACGAGCCTTCGATCGGCTTCTATCGTTCGCTCGGCGCCACATCGTCGGAGGGTTGGACGAGCTTTGGGCTCAGAAGCGATGGGCTGACGCGGCTCGGAGCCGCAGAGTCATGAGCGCGGCCATAGTGCTCGTCGTTGCCGTCGCGGAGAACGGCGTGATCGGCGCCCGCGGCAAGCTTCCGTGGCGCGTGAAAGCGGACATGCGAAAATTCCGCGCCCTTACGATGGGCAAGCCGCTGATCCTGGGACGAAAGACATTTGATGAGATCGGGCGCGTCCTCGACGGCCGCGACAACATCGTTGTAACCCGGCGGACAGGGTTTGGCCCTCCCGGCGTGCTGGTGGCCGGCACTCTGGCGTCAGCTTTCGAGATCGCTGAAAAGCGTGCCGAAGCTCGCAGGGCGGACGAAATCTGCGTCGTCGGCGGCGGCGAGATTTATGCAGCGGCAATGCCGCTCGCCGCTCGCCTCTATGTGACGCATGTTGCGGAAAAGCCCGAGGGTGACGCGTTCTTTCCCGAAATTTCTCCCGCCGAGTGGACGATTGAGTCGCGTGAGCAACTGCCGCAAAGCGAGGGCGATACCGCGATGGCCGTGCATGTCGTCTATGCCAGGCGCCGTTAAGCCTGCGCGGGGGTTGGGGAATCTGCGACGCCTGGAATCATTGCATGCGTTGGCAACCGTCCCCTATATAACCGCCACACGTCGCGGGGGCCGCTGACGAGAAGGAGCAGGGATGCCCTGGAGTAATAATTCGGGCGGGGGCGGCTGGAAGGGCGGCGGAGGGCCGTGGGGCGGAGGCCCGCAGCAGCGCGGACCGCAACCGCCGGATCTCGAAGAGCTTTTGAAGCGCAGTCAGGATCGGCTCCGCAACGTGCTTCCGGGCGGCGGCCGCTCGAACGTGCTCATCGGCGCGCTCATTGCAGCGGCGCTGCTGGTAATCTGGGTCTACAACAGCGTCTACATGGTCCAGCCGGACGAGGTCGGCCAGGAACTGGTGTTCGGCAAGCCGAAGACCGAGGTCTCCACGCAGGGCCTGCATTTCATCTTCTGGCCGGTGGAAACGGTCGAGATCGTCTCCACGCGCGTGCAGCGGGAATTCATCGGAGCGGACGATTCCGCTCGCCGCACCGGCTCGGAGGGCAATCTGATGCTTTCCGCCGACCAGAACATCGTGGAGATCAATTTCTCGGTTCTTTGGCGCGTTGCCGATCCCAAAAAGTATCTCTTCGATGTCAACGAGCCGGAGGGCTTTCTGCGGCGCATCTCCGAAAGCGCGATGCGCGAGCTCGTGGGGCGCTCGAGCGCTGAAGAAGTGCGCACCGAGCGGCGCGCGGAAGTGGAAGAGGGCGTGCGTGCCCTCCTGCAGACCACCCTCGATACCTATGATTCCGGCATCTCCGTCGTCGGCGTCCAATTGGAGCGTGCCGATCCGCCGACGGAAGTGGCGGATGCCTTCGAGGAAGTGCAACGCGCGCAACAGGATCTCGACCGGTTCCAGCGCGAGGCCGAGCAATACGCCAACAAGCGGCTCGGCGATGCGCGCGGCGAGGCGGCGCAGGTGACCGAGGCCGCGCAGGGCTACAAGCAGCAGGTGGTCGCCGAGGCAGAGGGCGAATCACAACGCTTCCTGTCGGTTCTCGCCGAGTACCAGCGGGCCGAAAACGTAACGCGCACGCGCCTCTTCCTGGAGACTTTGGAGCGGGTGCTGCGGGATTCCAACAAGATCATCCTTGATGGGACCACCGGGCCAGGCGTGCTTCCTTACCTGCCGCTCGATCAGTTGATGCGGAATCGGCCGGCCGGGAGCCTGCGGGCTCCTGCCCCAGGCAGCGGGACGGAAACGGGCTCCCTGCGCCCACAGGGACAGGAGGCCGGACAATGAGGCGCGTTTCCGTAGCCTTCATCGGCATCCTCGTTGCTATCTTCCTGCTCTATTCGTCGATCTTCATCGTAAACGAGCGCGATCAGGCGCTTGTGCTTCGGTTCGGCGAGATCAAGCGGGTGATCAAGGAGCCGGGCATCTATTTCAAGATTCCGACGGCCTTCGTGGATTCGGTCCAGATCATCGAGGACCGGTTGCTCAGTTTCGACCTCGAGGACATTCGCGTGCAGGTGCGCGATGGCCGGCGCTATCTCGTCGACGCCTTCGTCGCCTTTCGCATCACCGATGCCCGAAAATTCCGGGAGAACGTTTCGGGCAGCCTGGATATTGCGCGCGAGAACATGCGCACCCGGCTCGACGCGGCGCTCCGGCGTGTCTACGGCCAGCGTAGCTTCGAGGCGGCGCTGTCGGAACAGCGGGCCGAGATGATGATCGAGGTGAGGGAGCAACTGCGCCCGCTTACTGCCGAGCTGGGCCTTGAGATCGTCGATGTCCGCATCAAGCGCACCGACCTGCTAGCCGAAGTGTCGCAGCAGACATTCGAGCGCATGAAGGCGGAGCGCTTGGCCGAGGCGGCGCAGCTCCGCGCGCGGGGCACGGAGCTTGCGGCGCGCATCCGCGCCGAAGCCGATCGCGAGGCGGTGGTGACGGTCGCTGAGGCGCAGCGTGAAGCGGAGATCCTGCGTGGCCAGGGCGAAGCAGAGCGCAGCCGCGTGTTCGCGGAGGCGTATGAGCGCGATACGGGCTTCTTCGAGTTCTACCGGTCGATGCTCGCGTATCAGCACGCTTTGGAGGGAACCGGCACGACGCTCGTGCTGTCGCCGGACTCGGAGTTCTTCCGCTTCTTCAACGATGCCTCCGGAGAGCGTCCCGGCGACACGCCGGCCAGCGGACCGGCGGCCGCGGGCGAAGTGCAAAGCGCTCCGCCGCCGCTATCGGACGAGACCGGCAGCGGCGCGGCGCCAGAAGCATCGCCGCTGCCCATACCGGCCCCCGAGCCTGCGCCGGCCCCAGAGCCAGCACCGGCGCCCGAGCAGCAACCCGCGGCTCCCGCACCGGTGCAATGAGCGACGTCGCCACGGCGATCGGACTGATCCTGGCATTGGAAGGAGCGCTCTATGCGCTCTTTCCGGATCTCATGAAACGAATGGCTCAGCAGGTGATGCAGTCGCCAGGAGACACGCTGCGTGTCGCGGGCGTAGTATCGGTGGCATTAGGCGTTGCGCTTGTCTGGCTGGTGCGCGGCTAAGCATGATCCCGAAAAGTGGGAACCGCTTTTCGGGATCATGCTGAAACCAGTGGTTAGAGCCCCATTCTGATTCAATCAGAATGGAAAAGGCTCTAAAGCAAATGTGAAGCGGACGCGCCGTGCATTCGCCGGGTTTTGCGTCAAAATCCCGTCTTGAGACGGCGGAGCGATTCGGATGAGCCTTGGATTGATTTTGCGGGGGGCGACAGTCGTCGCGCTGACGCTGACCGCCGCCTCCGCTTTCTCCGCCCCGGTCGGCAACCCGCTCGCGGCGCAGGTGCAGAGCCCGCTTCCGGTGCAGGCCCAGCCGGATGCGATCCCGGAACCGGAATTGCCGCCCGACGCGGTCGTTCCGCCGCCGATCCTGCCTGCCCCGGACCTGCCGGGTGGCGATCCGGTCGTGGAGCTGCCCCCGGAAGGGGAGCCTCCCGCGGCTGTCGCGGGAACGCCTATAGTGCCGGGGATTCCTCTCACCGCCGACGGTAATGTCTTCTCTTTCGCCGATCTCGCAGAGCGGCTGCTCGGTTCGGTCGTCTATATCTCGACGTCGCAGCGCGTCGCCATCTCCCGGCGAGCGCCCACGCCACCGGCCGAGGACAGCACGCCACCCGACTCGGAGAGCACACCGCCCGGCGAGGATTTCTTCGACGATTTCTTCGACAGGGACGGCGAGACCGACGCCGATCCTCGCACGGTTCAGTCGCTCGGCTCTGGCTTCGTGATCGACCCGTCCGGCCTAATCGTCACCAACAATCACGTCATCGCGGATGCGGATGAGATCACCGCCAACTTCGCCGACGGCAGGAAGCTCACGGCCGAGGTCGTCGGGATCGACGACAAGACGGATCTGGCGCTCCTGAAAGTCACTGCGGCGGGGCCTCTGGAGGCAGCGCAGTTCGGGCGCTCCGATCGGCTCCGCGTCGGCGATTGGGTGATTGCGATCGGCAATCCCTTCGGCTTCGGCGGCACCGTGACCGCGGGCATCGTGTCGGCGCTCGACCGCGATATCAATTCGGGACCCTACGACCACTACATTCAGACCGACGCCTCCATCAACCGCGGCAATTCCGGCGGCCCGCTCTTCAACATCGGCGGCGAGGTGGTCGGCATCAACACGGCGATCATGTCGCCGACCGGCGGCTCGATCGGCATCGGCTTCGCGGTTCCCTCCGAGATTGCGGTGCCGGTCATCGAGCAGCTGAGACGCTTCGGCGAGGTCCACCGCGGCTGGATCGGCGTGCGCATCCAGGAGGTGACCGACGAGGTGGCCGAGGGACTCGGCATGACCGAGGCGACGGGGGCGTTCATCGCCGGCCTTTCCGACGACGGCCCGGCGGCGAGCGCCGGCATCAAGGAAGGCGACGTGGTCGTCGAGTTCAACGGAAAACCCGTCAAGAACATGCGTGAATTGCCGCGGCTCGTCGCCGACACGCCTCCGGGCGACACGGTCGACGTGACGGTCATGCGCGAGGGCGAGCGCATCACGCTGAAAATCGAAGTGGGGCTCCTGGAGGACGAAAAGGTCACCGAGGCGAGCGCCAGCGGGACGGAGGGCGAAGAGCAAGGCACGCCGCCGGCCGACGACGCCGCTCAAATGTTTGGCCTTTCGCTCGGCGCGATCACCGACGAGGCCCGAAAAACCTTCTCCATCGACGGAAGCGTGGAAGGCGTTCTCGTCACGGCGGTTGAGCCTGGAAGCGAGGCGGAAGTGAAGAGCGTCAAGCCGGGCGAGGTCATTGTGCAGGTCAGCCAGACGGACGTGACAGAGCCGAGCCAGGTGATCGCCCGTATCGAGGCGCTCAAGTCGGAGGGCCGCCGCACCGTGATGTTCCTGGTGTCGGGCGCCGACAAGAAGCTGCGCTTCGTGTCGCTCCGCTTCGAGGACGCTCCGCAGTAACCCTAGCCCTCGACCCCTCAACGTTTGTCATCCCGGTTTGCTGCGCAGCGGCAAGACCGGGACCCATGAGCACCGCCCTTTGAGGATGGCCGCGGCGGCGCTGCGGCTCGTCTCTGCGCTCAGGTGTTTATGGGTCCCGGTCTCGGCCATTCGGCCGAACCGGGATGACATATAGAGGCGGGCGATGCTTTGGTCATCTACTCACAGTTCGTAGGCCGCGGAGCGCTCACGAGGTTCGGAGGGGTACTTCAATCAGCTGCCCCCACGAACTCGTCGCGCCGATAACCCTGCAGAAAGAGCAACCCGCAGAGGTCGGCGTGGTCGATCGTTGCATCCGCCATGCGTCTGAGCGCCGGCTTGGCGCGAAAACCGACGCCGAGGCCGGCGCGGCGGATCATGCCGGCATCGTTGGCGCCGTCGCCGACCGCGAGCGTCTCTTCGGGCGTGAGGCCAAGACGCTGGGTCAGCTCCATAAGAGCCTCCTCTTTCGCCTCCGCGCCGAGAACGGGTTCGACAACCAATCCGGTGAATGTGCCGGCTTCGGAGACGAGCACATTGGCGCGCGTTTCCTCGAATCCGATTCTTCTTCCGATCGGCTCGACGAAGGCCGTGAAACCACCGGAAACCAGCGCGGTGTAAGCGCCGGAGGCGTGCATTGTGGCAACGAGGACAACCGCCCCCGGCATGATTTCGATGCGCTCCGCCAAGACCTTGCCGACAACCTCGGTTCGCAGGCCCTCAAGAAGCGCGACGCGTTCGCGAAGCGCCGGCGCGAAGGTGATTTCTCCGCGCATGGCCCGCTCGGTGATCGCCGCGACTTCGGCGCGGAGGCCGATCTCGGCTGCGAGCTCGTCGATGCACTCCTGCCGGATCATGGTGGAGTCCATGTCGGCGAGGAAGAGCTTCTTGCGGCGAAACGCCATCGGCACAATGTTCACGTCGACCGGCCTGCCGACGAACGCAGCGCGCGCGGCATCGAGGGCTCGGCTCGCGTCTCCAACAAAGGGGATGTCGCACGCCTCGCCAAGCGCCAGCCAGTCGGGCGTGCCGCACGTTGCGGCAGCCGCGTCGAGCGCCCGGCGTGCGGCATCGAGGTCGATTGCGCGCAACGCCTTCGCTTTGCCGGCGATGAGCGATAGGACGTGGCTCATGGAGCTTTCGTTGGAAAAAATCGGGTCGGCGCGCGCCGTGCTGATAGCCGGGCCGACCGCGAGCGGCAAGTCGGCCGCCGCGCTGAGGCTCGCCGAGGAGGCAAGCCGGCGCGGTCGCGCCGCGTGGATCGTCAACGCCGACGCCATGCAGGTCTATGACGGGCTTCGCATCGTCACCGCCCGCCCGAGCGACGCTGACGAGAAGCGCGTCCCGCACCGCCTCTACGGTCATGTGCCGCCGGAGACACGCTACTCGGTCGGGGCGTGGCTCGAGAATATCGCCTCCGTGCTGCGCGAAGCCGCCGCCGCCGGCGCACTGGTGATCGCGGTCGGCGGGACTGGGCTCTATTTCAAGGCGCTGACGGAGGGGCTTGCCGCAATCCCCGACATTTCCCCCGAAGTCCGTACACGATGGGCGCAGCGCATCGAAACCGAGGGCGTCGCCGCGCTCCATGTGGTGCTCGCCGAACGCGATCCGGCGTCCGCCGCCGCGATCCGGCCGAGCGATTCGCAGCGCGTTCTCCGTGCGCTCGAGGTTCTCGAGGCGACCGGCCGCCCGCTCGACGAATGGCAGAGGATGCCGCCGCTCCCGCCGTCGCTATCCTTTGACGAAACGGCGGCGTTCGTTATCGAGGCGGACCGTTCGACGCTCCACCAACGGATCGAGGAGCGCTTCGACCGCATGGTCGGGGCGGGCGCCATCGAGGAGGTCCGAGCTCTCCTCGCGCGCCGTCTCGACGCCGATCTTCCGGCGATGAAAGCGATCGGCGTCAGGGAATTTGCGGCTGTGCTCCGCGAGGAGATTCCGCTCGACGCCGCGATCGCCAAGGCCAAGATGGAGACGCGGCGTTATGCCAAGCGGCAGAGCACCTGGTTCCGCCACCAGATGAAGGATTGGCGGCGTCTCCAGACGTAGAGCATGATCCCGAAAAGTGGGAACCGCCCTTTCGCAAAGATCATGCTACCCAAATAGATAGAGCCCATTCCTCAATCAGAATGGAAATGCTCCGGGCCCATTTTTCAGCTCGCTGCTCTGGCCTGCCGCCGGACCTCCACCGGGTCGTGTCCGAACTTGCTAGGCGCGACCCTGTTGTCGGCCGAGGCGTAGACGATGTGCCGGATATCAGCGAGCGGCGCCGGCTTGCCGAAGAGATAGCCCTGCGCCTGGGCGCAGGCCTCGCCGTCGAGGAAGGAGCGCTGCTCCTCGTTCTCCACACCTTCGGCGAGGACCGGGATATCGAGGCTGCGGCCGAGGCCGAGGACCGCGGTGACGATAACCGCCGCCTGCTGGCGCGAGCCGATCTTGTCGACGAAGCTCTTGTCGATCTTCAGCTTGTCGAAGGGGAAGGCCTGCAGTGTCGACAAGGACGAATAGCCGGTGCCGAAATCGTCCATGGCGATCGCCACGCCGAGGGCCTTGATCCGGCGCAGCATGTCGAGCGTGCGCTGCAAATCCTCGATGAGCGCGCTCTCGGTGATCTCCAGCTCCAGTCGGGCCGGCGGCATGCCCGTCTCTAGCAGGATCTCGTGGACGAGCTCCGGCAGGTTGGCCAGCTTGAACTGGATGGGCGAGAGATTGACGGCGACGGTATAGGGCTGCGTCCAGTTCGCTGCTTCCTTGCAGACCTTGCGTAGGACCCATTCGCCGAGATGCAGGATCAGATCCGTCTCCTCGGCGATCGGAATGAACTGCGACGGGGAGATATAGCCGTGGATGGGGTGGTTCCAGCGCGCCAGCGCCTCGAACCCGATGATCTCGCCGGTCGCGATCGAAGCCTGGGCTTGATAGAAGACTTCCAGTTCGTCGTTCTCGAGCGCTTGCGTCAATTGCTGCGCCAGGATGCGTCGCTCGCGGACGGTTTCGTCCATGTCGGGCGTGAAGAAGCAGGCACGGGCGCGTCCATGATCCTTGGCGCGATAGAGCGCCAGGTCGGCATTGGCCAAGAGCTTGCGGGTATCGTCGCCGTCGCGCGGATAGACGGAAACGCCGATCGTCAACCCGACATGGAACGGCTGACCGGCGAGCAGCGCCGGCTTGGAGAAGACCTCGAGCAGCTTGTCCGCCAGCCGCGCGGCCGAGGCTGGCTGGTCGCGGCCGGCCTGCACGATCACAAATTCGTCGCCGCCCAGGCGGGCCGCAAATTCGGTATGCGACAGCAGCGCGGTAATGCGCGCGGCGGTCGCCTTCAAAAGCTCGTCGCCGGCTGCGTGGCCGTGGACGTCGTTGATCTCCTTGAAACGGTCGAGGTCGACGATCATCAGCGCGAGCTCGCCGTTACGCGCCTTCATGGAGGCGATATCGTTCTCCAGCCGATCCTGGAAGGACGCACGGTTCGGCAGACCTGTGAGGGTGTCGAAATGGGCGAGAAAGAGGATGCGCTGCTCGGCGGCGCGGCGCTCTCGCAGGTCGCGAACCGCGAAGATGCGGCGGACTGCCCCCTCCGCTTCGGAATGGCGCGCGATCACCTCGACCGGAATTGCGCCGTCGTCGGACAAAAGCTGCGCCTCGAAGCGCTCCAGGTCGCGGTCGCCGGCATAGTCGAGTATTTCCCAGATCGGGGTTTTGACCAGCTTCGCCGCAGACGTGGGGCCGACGAGGCTGCGCACGCTCTCATTGACGTCGAGGATGGTCGTGCCGTCGGTAAGGATGAGCCCCTCTACCGATGCGTCGGCGATGTTCTTGAGCTGGGTCTGCGCTTCCTTGCGGGCGCCGCGCGCGATCATTGTGGTGGCAAAGCCGGTTCCCACCAGAAGCATGGTCATGGCGGCGACGAAGTAGCCGAGAATTGTCGGATCGATCATCTTTGGCGGAATCGGGATTGTCGTGTTCGGCGTGATGGAAATCGCCGCCATCCCGACGAAATGCATGATGCTGATGCCGGCGGCCAACAGGATCGGCGCGATGAATTGGACGTTCCGTCCCTCGTGCCTGGCGCGGCCGATCGCAAGCACGGCGCAGGCGACGCAGAGCACGGCCCCCATGGCGAGAAGCGTGGGATTCCATACAATCTTGCCGGCAATGTGCAGGCTGGCCATGGCGGTGAAATGCACCGCCACGACCGCAAGGCCGACCACGCCGCCACCCACCAGGCCCGAATGGCCAGGCCCATAGGCGGCAATCGCCAGGCCGATCGTGGCGAGCAGGACCGCGACGAAAAATGCCCCGCCCGTCAGCGCGGGATCGTAGCCGATGCTGATATCCGACTGGAAGGCGAGGAGCGCCACGAAATGTGTGGTCCACATGACCGCTCCGGCCGCAAATCCCGAAAGGAAGAGCCAGCCGCTGCGCCCCTGCCCATGCATTTCGCGCGCCTGCGCGAACAGAAACAGCGTGATGAAGCTTCCCAATGCGCAGATTGCGGCGGCGAGGAGCACGAGCTTTGGATCGTGGCTCTGCAGGATCTGGTAGCCGGCGAGAAACACCTGATGCCCCCCTTCATTCGAAAAATCTGGAACTCTGCTGGTGAATAAACCCAAAACCCGTGAAGACGCGGTTAGGTGGGACGCTTAACAAGGCGTTTCTTGACAACCCGCGGCGGGTGAAAATGGATTCCGGATCGTTCGCGGGAGAGGAGCGGCGCGCAATCTTTCCCTAGCGGTGCCCGCAACCGGCGCTTGACCAAGGAGCGAGGATTCCGCTAAATAGCGCATCATGACGAAGCGTGAGCTTATCGTAGGGTTGCGCACCGCCGGGGCGGCCATCTAGAGCCGCTGCGAATGGTGGTGCGCGTCACAAGGGTCCCGTCGGGGCCCTTTTTTGTTGCCGCCTTTCTTCGTTGGACGAGACAAAGCCCAGTTGGAGCAAAGAAATGCCAGAGCAGATGACCGGCGCGGAGATGGTCATGCGGGCCCTAGCCGATCAGGGGGTGGAGCATATTTTCGGCTATCCTGGCGGCGCTGTCCTTCCGATCTACGACGAGCTTTTCCAGCAGGACAAGGTAAAGCACATCCTCGTCAGGCATGAGCAGGGCGCCGGCCACGCGGCCGAGGGCTATGCCCGCTCCACCGGAAAACCCGGCGTGGTGCTCGTCACCTCGGGGCCCGGCGCGACCAACATGGTGACGCCGCTGACCGACGCGCTGATGGATTCGATTCCGGTCGTCTGCATTACCGGCCAGGTGCCGACGCATCTGATCGGCAACGACGCTTTTCAGGAATGCGATACGGTCGGCATCACGCGCCCCTGCACCAAGCACAATTGGCTGGTGCGGGACGTGAACGACCTCTCCCGCGTCATCCACGAGGCGTTCTACGTGGCGACGACGGGGCGGCCGGGCCCGGTCGTGGTCGACATCCCGAAGGACGTCCAGTTCGCCAAGGGCACTTACTGGGGCCCGAAGGAGGTGCGCCGCGGGCATACGGGCTACCGGCCGGCCGGAAAAGGCTCGGCCGAGGCCATCCGCCACGCCGTCGCACTGATGGCGCGCGCCGAGCGGCCGCTCTTCTACACTGGCGGCGGCATTATCAATTCCGGCCCCGCGGCGAGCCAACTGCTACGTGAGCTCGTGGCGGCAACCGGCTTTCCGATTACCTCGACGCTGATGGGGCTCGGCGCCTATCCGGCTTCCGGCAAGAACTGGCTCGGCATGCTCGGCATGCACGGCACCTACGAGGCCAACATGGCGATGCACGACTGCGACGTGATGATCTGCATCGGCGCGCGCTTCGACGACCGCATCACCGGGCGCATCGACGCCTTCTCGCCGGGCTCGCGAAAAATCCACGTCGATGTCGATGCCTCCTCCATCAACAAGAACATCCGGGTCGACGTGCCGATCGTCGGCGATGCGGGGCAGGTCATGGAGGATATGCTGATCGTCTGGCGGAAGGAGGCCGGCAAGCCCAAGAAGGCGCCGCTCAACGCTTGGTGGGATCAGATCGAGCAATGGCGGCGGCGAAGGTCGCTCACGTATCGCCCGGCCGAGCGCGTGATCATGCCGCAACTCGCGATCCAGCGCCTCTACGCGGCGACCAAGGACCGCGACGTCTACATCACCACGGAGGTCGGCCAGCACCAGATGTGGGCGGCGCAATTTTATGGCTTCGAGGAGCCGAACCGCTGGATGACGTCGGGCGGGCTCGGCACCATGGGCTATGGCTTGCCGGCGGCGATCGGCGTGCAGGTCGCGCACCCCGAAAGCCTCGTCATCGACATCGCCGGCGATGCCTCGGTGCTGATGACGATGCAGGAGATGTCGACGGCCGTGCAGCATCAGCTGCCGATAAAAATCTTCATCCTGAACAACCAGTACATGGGCATGGTCCGCCAGTGGCAGCAGCTGCTCCACGGCAACCGGCTGTCGCATTCCTACACGGACTCGCTGCCTGACTTCGTGAAGCTCGCCGAGGCCTATGGCTGCGTAGGTTTGAGGGCCGAGCACCCGGCCGATCTCGATGACGCGATCGACGAGATGATCCGGGTGAAGAAGCCCGTCATCTTCGACTGCCGCGTCGCCAATCTGGAAAACTGTTTTCCGATGATCCCCTCCGGCAAGGCGCACAACGAGATGCTCCTGCCGGCCGAGGCGACGGAGGAAGCCGTTGGCGAAGCGGTCGACGAAGCCGGCCGGGTTATGGTCTGAGGCGCGAGGACAAGGACATGAACAGGATGACCACCGAACCACGCGGCGAGCCACCGCTTACGCCACCCGCCTCCGCCTATTTCATGGAGGATCGCCACGATCCGGAGGAGACGCACACGCTCTCCGTGCTCGTCGACAACGAGCCCGGCGTATTGGCGCGCGTCATCGGGCTCTTCGCCGGCCGCGGCTACAATATCGAAAGCCTCACAGTCTCGGAGACACAGCACGAGCAGCATCTTTCACGCATCACCGTCGTCACCACCGGCACGCGCGCGGTACTCGAGCAGATCAAGAATCAGCTTGATCGGCTCGTCTCGGTGCATCGCGTCACCGATCTCACCAACATCGCCCGCCAGCGCAACGACGGTAAGCCGCTCGAGCGCGAGCTGGCGCTCGTCAAGGTCGCAGGCGTTGGCGAAAAGCGCATCGAGGCGCTGCGGCTCGCCGACGCCTTCAAGGCGGAGGTGGTCGACGCCACGACCGAGCATTTCATCTTCGAGCTGACCGGCCGCACCTCCAAGATCGAGCAGTTCATCGCCATCATGCAGCCGATGGGACTGGTCGAGGTCTGCCGCACCGGCGTCGCGGCGCTCAGCCGCGGCGCGGAAGCGATGTAGGCGGCCGAGTCCGCCAGGTCTGTTCTTGTTAAGTTCTCGCGATGCTACTATTCTCACAATGTAGCTTGCGAGGCTCGCATGACCATTCACATCGCCGATCCTGAAACCGATGCCATGGCGCGCGAGCTTGCGCGGCTATGGAACACGACGATCACCGAGGCGGTCCGTATATCAATCATCGATGCACTCGAGCAGCTGAAGGCCTCCCCCAAGAAAGAGAGTGGCGCCGGGCGGCGTGACGCGAATCCCCGGCCGTCGCGCTAATCCCGCCGATGAATCTCTCCCCTCAGCAGGACGCCGCGCTCCTCGCCGTCTCGGCCTGGCTGAAATCGCCGCGGCCGCAGGTTTTTCGCCTCTTCGGCTATGCCGGCACCGGCAAGACCATGCTGGCGAAGAAGATCGCCGACGACACCCTCGGCGAGGTGCTCTTCGCCGCGTTCACCGGCAAGGCCGCGCAGGTGATGCGCAACCGCGGCTGCGCCAACGCGCGCACCCTTCATTCGCTCATCTACCGGCCGCGCGGCGAAAAACCGGAGAAGGAGACCGGCGAGCTGCAGCCGGCCTTTTCGCTGAACCGCGCGAGCTCGGTCGCCAAGGCGAAGCTCGTCGTCGTCGACGAATGCTCCATGGTCGACGAGACGCTCGGCCGCGATCTTCTCTCGTTCGGCACCAAGGTGCTGGTGCTCGGCGATCCCGGCCAGCTGCCGCCGGTGAAAAGCGGGGAGGGCGGCGGCGGCTTCTTCACCGAGGCCGAGCCCGACGTGATGCTGACAGAAATCCACCGCCAGGCGCGGGAAAATCCGATCATCGCGCTCGCCCAGACGGTGCGCGAAGGCGGCCGGCCTGACTACGGGCGCTACGGCGAGAGCCGCGTCATCACCCGCGACGAGATCGATGCCGACGACGTACTCGCCGCCGACCAGGTGCTGGTCGGGCGGAACCGCACGCGGCAGAATTTCAACCGCCGCATCCGGACGCTGAAGGGCTTCGAGCATCTCCTGCCCGCCGCCGGCGATAAGCTCGTCTGCCTCAGGAACAGCTCGGAAAAAGGGCTCCTGAACGGGGGACTCTGGCGCGTCTCCTCGGTCGGCACGCATGCGGGACTCGCGATCAACATGCTGGTCAAATCGGAGGACGAGGGCCCGCTCGGCGGCTCGGCCAAAATCCGGGTTCTGAAATCCATGTTCGAGGAGGGACCGGAGGCCGTCCCCTTCGACCGGCGGCGGCGGACCGACG
>CAYTTC010000029.1:0-38897 GCA_964440525.1 uncultured Propylenella sp.
GGCCTCAGCGGGCGCCGGCGCGGCATTAGGCGCGGGCGCGGCATCGGCGGCCGCCGCAGCTGCGGCCTCCTCTGCTTCCTTTTGAGTAGCCTGGATCTGCCGCCAGCGCACAACATTGCGGTTGTGATCCTCCAGCGTCGTGGCGAAGGCATGTCCGCCGGTCCCGTCGGCGACGAAGTAGAGGTCGCTCGTGCGCGACGGATTGGCGACGGCCTCAAGCGCCGCGCGGCCGGGATTGGCGATCGGCGAAGGCGGCAGGCCCGTGATCTGATAGGTGTTGTAGGGCGTCAGCTTTTCCAGGTCAGATTGATAGATCGTCCGATCGGGCGGCCTCCCGGCGCCGCCGAAGAGCCCATAGAGCACGGTCGGATCGGATTGCAGGCGCATGCCCTCGCGCAGCCGGTTGATGAACACCGCGGCAACGCGCGGGCGCTCGTCGGCACGTCCCGTCTCCTTCTCCACGATCGAAGCGAGCGTGATGAATTCTTCCGGCGTTTCGATCGGCAGGCCCGGCGCGCGACGCGCCCAGATCTCTTCGATCGCGCGCGCCTGAACGCGCTCCATCTGTTCCAGCATCTGCTGACGCGTCGCTCCGCGCGTGAATTTATACGTATCCGGCATCAGCGAGCCTTCCGGCGGAACGCTTGCGATGTCGCCGGTCAGGACCTGTTCGGCGTTCAGCCGATCGACGATCGCCTGGCTGGTGAGGCCTTCCGGAAACGTGATGGCATGCAGCACCGAGCGCCCCGACAGGAGATCCTCCAGCACCTGCTCCATGCTGGCATTCACCTGAAACAGGTACTCGCCCGCCTTGAGCTTGTCCTCGGACTTGTAAAAGAAGCGCACCGCGGTAGCGAAGATGAACGGGTGGTCGATCACGTTGTTGCGTTCGAGCAGTGCTGCGATTGAATCGAGGTCGGCTCCTGGCTGGACGAGCACGCTGGTCGTCTCCGCCAGCGGACCCGGTCGGGTGAAGCGCTGTGTGCCGAAATAGAAGGCGGCGCCGCCCGCCACCACGACCAGCACCACGATCATCAGGAAGAAGTTCAGCACGACGACAAGTGGATGCCGGGCCTTCTGCGAGCGCTGCGGCGGAGGAGGCGCGGCCTCGGGCTGCAACACCTGCCGCGGGCTCTTCGGCGAGATGCGCCGGCGGGGCTGCTGATGCGGGTCGGCGCCGGCAGGCACATCGAGCGGTGATACAGCCGGCATGTCGGGCTGCCCGCGGTCGCCGGAGCGATTCGTGTAGCTCATTGTCGGCTAGACCCTCTTCCGCCAGGCGCGGAGAGTTTAGCACCGATTCCGGCGAAACCGCGACCCATCACACCCGCCGGAACACTAGCGAAGCGTTGGTGCCGCCAAATCCGAAAGAATTGGAGAGCGCGATATCGATGCGCTTCGGCTTCGCCTTCAACGGAACCAGGTCGATCGGCGTCTCCACTGATGGATTTTCCAGGTTGAGCGTGGGCGGCGCAATATTGTCGCGGATCGCGAGCATGCAGAAGATCGCCTCAACCGCCCCGGCCGCTCCCAAAAGGTGCCCGATGGCGGACTTGGTAGAGGACATGGTCAGCCCGGCCGCGGCGTTCCCCATGACGCGCTCCACCGCCGCAAGCTCGATCTCGTCGCCGAGCGGCGTCGAAGTGCCGTGCGCGTTGACGTAGTCGATCTCCGACGGATCGACTCCGGCCCGCTTCAGCGCCGCCTTCATGCAGCGGTAGGCTCCATCCCCGTCGGCCGCCGGCGCGGTGATGTGAAATGCGTCCCCCGACAGGCCGTAACCGATCACCTCGCCATAGATCTTCGCGCCGCGCGCCTTGGCGTGCTCCATCTCCTCCAGCACGACCGCGCCCGCGCCCTCACCCATGACAAAACCATCGCGATCCTTGTCGTAGGGGCGCGAGCCCTGCTTCGGGCGGTCGTTGAAATGCGTCGACAAGGCCCGGCAGGCGGCGAAGCCGGCGAGCGAAATGCGGACGACCGGCGACTCGGCGCCCCCCGCCACCATCACATCGGCATCGCCGAGCGCGATCAGCCGCGACGCGTCGCCGATCGCATGCGCGCCCGTCGAGCAGGCGGTGACGACTGAATGGTTCGGGCCCTTCAACCCGTGCTTGATCGAGACGTAGCCGGAAGCGAGATTGATCAGCCGGCCGGTAATGAAGAACGGCGAAATTCGCCGCGGGCCCCGCTCCTTCAGCGTAATGCCGGCCTCGACGATCCCGCCGATGCCGCCGATGCCCGACCCGATGAGCACGCCGGTCGCATTGCGGTCGTCGTCGGTCTCTGGTTTCCAGCCGGAATCGGCAATCGCCTCGTCAGCGGCACCCATCGCGAATATGATGAAATCGTCGACCTTCCGCTGCTCTTTCGGCTGCATCGAGAGATCGGGATTGAATGTGCCGTTCGAGCCATCGCCGCGCGGGATCACGCAGGCGATCTGGCACGGCAGGTCGTCGACCTGGAAAGTGGTGATGCGGGTGGCGCCGCTCTCACCTTTGAGCAGGCGGGACCATGACGTTTCGACGCCGCTGCCGAGCGGCGTCACCATGCCCATTCCGGTGACGACGACGCGCCGCATGCCGCGGGTCTCGTCCGCCGATCAGGTGGTGGTGCTCTTCTCCAGGAAACGGACAGCGTCGCCGACGGTCAGGATCGTCTCGGCCGCGTCGTCGGGAATTTCAACGCCGAACTCTTCTTCGAACGCCATGACGAGCTCAACCGTATCGAGGCTGTCGGCGCCGAGGTCGTCGATAAAGCTCGCGTCCTTGGTCACCTTGTCTTCTTCCACGCCAAGATGTTCCACGACGATCTTTTTGACGCGCGCCTCGATGCTGTTGTCGCTCATAACGTCTTCCTCGTTTTCGGGTCACTCGCTGACCCCGGAACATACATAAATGCCGCGAAGCGGCGGCTTCGGCGGCAATTCACCCGGGCTGCAGGTGGGCTTTCCGGCGGTCGTTAACACGTTTCCCCGGGCTTGACTAGCAGCCGGAAATCCCCGCTTCCGCGCCTTCCCGAGCCTCGGCAGGCCACTCAAATCATCGCAATCCCACCATTCACATGGATGGTCTGGCCGGTGACATAAGCCGCCTCCTCGCTCGCCAGATAGACGACCGCCGAGGCCACGTCCTCGCCGGCTCCAAGTCGGCGCGCGGGGATGCCCCCGAGGATCGCCTCGCGCCGTTTTTCGTCCAGCCGATCGGTCATGGCGCTTTGAATGAAGCCCGGCGCAACGCAATTCACGGTGATGCCACGGCTCGCCACCTCCATGGCGAGCGCCTTCGACATGCCGATCATGCCGGCCTTCGATGCTGCGTAGTTCGCTTGACCGGCATTCCCCGTAACGCCGACGACCGAGGTGATGCCGACGATCCGTCCGAAGCGCTGCCGCATCATGCCCTTCAGCGCCGCGCGGGAAAGCCTGAACGCCGCCTCCAGATTGACGCGGAGAACGAGTTGCCAATCCTCATCCTTCATGCGCACGGCGAGCCCGTCGCGCGTAAGCCCGGCATTGTTGACCAGGATGTCGACCCCACCCATTAGTCGCTCCGCCTCTGGAACGAGCGCCTCGACGGAGGCGGGATCGGCCAGGTCGGCAGCGGCGATGTGGGCGCGCTCGCCCAATTGGCCAGCAAGCGCCTCGAGCGCATCGAGCCGCGTTCCTGACAACGCGACCGTCGCGCCCTGGCTATGAAGCGCGGCGGCGATCGCGCCGCCGATTCCCCCGCTTGCGCCGGTGACGAGGGCGCGCTTTCCCTGAAGACTGAACAAAAACGCCTCCTCAGAGCATGATCCCGAAAAGTGGAAATCGCTTTTCGGAAAAGATCATGCCCAAGCAAATAGATAGAGCCCCATTCTGATTCAATCAGAATGGAAACGGCTCTAAACCCACGTCTCGGCGGCGAGCGCCCGCACCTCGTCGGGAGTGCCGACCGCGACAGCCGTCGCGCCGGGCACGATACGCCGAACGAGCCCCGAGAGCACCTTTCCCGCCCCGATCTCGACGAACCGCGTCACCCCATTCCCACCGAGCCATCCGATCGATTCACGCCAGCGGACAGTTCCGGTCACTTGCTCCACAAGCCTTTGGCGGATTTCCGTCGGATCGGAAAGCGGCATCGCCAGCACATTGGCGACGAGCGGCACCGCCGGCGGGTGGATCTTCGTGCTGGCAAGGGCATTCGCCATCACCTCCGCCGCCGGCTCCATCAGGGCGCAGTGGAAGGGCGCAGACACGGCGAGCAGCATGGAGCGCCGCGCACCCGCGCCCTTGGCGATCTCGGTCGCCCGCTCGACCGCCGCTCTGTGGCCCGAGACAACGACCTGTCCGGGGGCATTGTCATTCGCGACCTCGCAGACCTCGTCGGCAGTCGCCGCTTCCTTGGCGACCGCCTCCGCCGCCGCGAGGTCAAGGCCGAGGAGCGCCGCCATAGCGCCCACCCCTTCCGGCACAGCCTTCTGCATGGCATCGCCGCGAACGCGCAGAAGCCGCGCGGTGTCGCCGATCGAAAAGCTCCCGGCGGCAGCAAGCGCTGAGTACTCGCCGAGCGAATGGCCAGCCACATAAGCCGCGTGCTTATTGACGGAAATCCCCTCACCCTCGAGGGCGCGAATGACAGCAATGCTGACCGCCATCAGCGCCGGCTGGGCGTTTCGCGTGCGGGTCAGCGCATCCTCCGGTCCGTCGAAGATGATCGTGGAAAGCTTTTCGCCGAGCGCCTCGTCGACCTCCTCGAAAACCGCGCGCGCCGCGGGAACCGCCTCGGCAAGGGCCCTTCCCATGCCGACGGCCTGGCTCCCCTGGCCGGGAAAAACGAACGCGGTCGTCATGAGGCTCCTCGTCTTGCCCCTTGGTCTTGGGGTCATCCGATCCACACCAGCCCGGACGGAAGTGTCAAGCTGCACCTCCCAATCCTGGATGTCGCTTTCGGAATGGATCGCGACGGCGGCGTTGTCGGACGCGCGATGGAATGTCCGTACGGCTGTCGCATTGGAAGGTTGCGACGCGATGCGAGCCGCAGAGGCGCCAAATGCGAGAGGCCAGCCTGGCAGCGCGAAGGAGCGCGCCTTTGGCGTTGCCCTCGTCGTCCTTTCGGCCGTCGCCTGGAGCCTGAACGGCCTCTACACGCGCTACCTGAGCACCGACGTCTACACGACACTCGTCGGCCGCGGGCTCGCGATCGTCGCGCTACTCGCGATCGCGCTTGTCGTCCTTCGTGGCCGCGAGACCGGCCGCCTGATCGCCTACAATGCGCGGCGCGCCGCCGTCGTCATCGTCTCCGGCTCGCTCTGCATGATCACCTTCGTTGCCGCGCTCTTCCACACGACGGTCGCGAATGTCACCGTGATCTACGCCATCTCTCCGCTGATCGCCGCGGTGCTTGCCCGCTTTCTGATTGGCGACCCCCTCGTTGCGCGAACCTTCGTCGCCTTCACTGTGGCGCTCACCGGCATCGTCGTCATGGTCGGCGCCTCGTTCGGCACGGACCGCCTCTTCGGCGACTTCCTCGCGCTTCTGATGTCGGCGACGTTTGCCGTGATCATCGTGGAGATGCGGCGGAAACCCGACATCGACAACCTTACGAGCTCGTTCCTCACCTCGCTCCTGACCGTGGGCGTGCTCCTCCCCTTCGCCTCCTTCGGATCGGTCACGGCACTCGACGCCCTGGTGCTCTTCCTGTTCGGCTTCACCAGCAACGTTCTCGGCTTCTTCCTCTTCATCGCGGGCGTCCGGCGCATGCCGCCGGCCGAGGCCGGACTGATCGCGACCATCGAGATCCTGCTTGCCCCGCTCTGGGTGTGGCTCATCTTTTCCGAGAACCCCGGCGCGCCCACGATGATCGGCGGCACCATCGTGCTCGCCGCGGTCCTATTCCAGATTTCCGGCGAGCTCTCGCGCCGCCGCCCGGCTGTGGTCGTGGCTACAGAGGGCGTGCCGGCAAAGGTCGAACCGGCGGCCGAGACCATCTAGCCGCCGCGTTTTCGATAACCGGCTCGGCGGGCCGGAGCGAAGGAGACAGCCTTACCTCGCGTCAGGCAGGACGTTGCGATCCGGCTCGTAGCGAAGTTGCAGCAAGGCGACGAGAAACGCCAACGCCATCGAGATCTCCGCGGTTTCTTCGGCGAGATGAGCCAGATCGTTGACCTGGCTCGACAGCTGTACGCCCGTGAGGTCGTGCACTTTGCGGCCGATCCCGTCGAGGCAAATACTAACACCGAGCATCGCGAATCCGAGAATCGTCGACAGTGTGTACGGTTGGAATTCGCGGAGCGCTTTCAGGATCGAAAACCGCGCCCTCCAGAAGAAGTAGAAGATGGTTGCCGCGACGGAGAGAACAACGGCCCCGGCGATCACGCGCTCTATAACTGAGGTGCCCGGATTGTCGAAGTAGTAGGGAACGGACAACACGCTCTTCTCGGAAAACCATTTGTCGGCGTCAAATTCCCGCGCCGCCATCAACAGCGCAATGAATGGTGGAACCGGGCTGCGAATGTTCAGTTGGTTTCCGCGCCAGACGACGCAGAGTGCCGCCGCGGCGATCAGGAGCAGCGCGGTGGACAGTTCGAGCGGTCCGCCCTCAGCGTAGAACTCTTGCTCCTCTGCGACACCGAGGAAGGCGTATGCCACGGCGGAGACAGCAAAGGGGGCGGCGATTGCAGCGAGTCCCGCCCAGCTGCCGATCCGGCGCCGATTTACGCGCGATATGTAAGTAACTGCCAAGCCCCAGCCCGTCATGCGGATTACACAAAAATGTAACCAACACGTCGTTTATCTGCCGACCGCCTGTCGTGCAACCTGCGAAGCCGCCTAAGGCCTCGATCGTCGCGCGGCGAGCCAAGCTTCTGCGTGGACCGAAAGTCTTGCGTTCGCGGCGAAACTCCCTATAAACGCGCCCTCGTGACCGGCTTCGGCCGGAGGCTGAACGGAAAGTCGCGCTGCTCGCGAGCAAGCGTCGGCAGGACCGAAAACGGTCCGGTTTCCGGTGTCTCCGCTCCAAAGACCGTCTCTGCCTTTCCCGTCTCGACGGCGACAAGGTCGAACGAGGCTCCGCGCCAGCCGGTTCATGAAGAGAAAGGCAGACAGGAATGGCATTCTACGAGCATGTTTTCTTGACGCGGCAGGACGTGTCGGGTCAGCGCGTCGATGAACTCGTCGAGCAGTTCAAAGGCGTGATCGCGGCAGGCGGCGGCACGGTCGGCAAGACCGAATATTGGGGCCTGAAGGGCCTTTCCTTCCGCATCAACAAGAACCGCAAGGCACACTACACGCTGATGAACATCGACACCGCGCACACGGCGGTCGTGGAGATGGAGCGGCAGATGCGCATCAACGAGGATGTGCTGCGCTTCCTCACCGTTCGCGTCGAGAAGCTCGAAGAGGAGCCCTCGGTGCAGATGCAGAAGAAAGAGCGCGACGAGCGCCGCCGCCGCGACCGCGAACGCCGCCGCGACGACGAGGAGTAGGACCATGGTCGATATCGCACAGCTTCCGACCCGCCGGCCGTTCCACAGGCGCCGCAAGACCTGCCCGTTCTCCGGCGAGGGCGCTCCCCTCATCGACTACAAGGACGTGAAGCTTCTCGAGCGCTACATTTCCGAGCGCGGCAAGATCGTGCCGTCGCGCATCACGGCGGTGTCCGCCAAGAAGCAGCGCGAACTCGCGCGGGCGATCAAGCGCGCCCGCTTTCTCGGCCTCCTCCCCTACGTCTTGAGATAGGGAGCGGCCATTCGCTGGGGCGGCTCGCCGCCCCTAACCGCCCACGTCGTGCGTGGGCCGGGACAGCAAGGAGACTAAAATGGAAGTTATCCTCCTCGAACGCGTGGCCAAATTGGGCCAGATGGGCGACGTCGTGCGCGTCAAGAACGGCTATGCACGGAATTTCCTCCTGCCGCAGGGCAAGGCGCTCCGCTCCAACGCCGAGAGCCGAAAACGCTTCGAGCGCGAGAAGGTGCAACTCGAGGCACGCAATCTCGAGGCCAGGACGGAGGCTCAGGGCGTTGCCGGGAAGCTCACCGGCCAGACCTTCATCGTCATCCGCCAGGCGGGCGAGAACGGCCAGCTCTATGGTTCCGTTTCGACGCGCGACATCGCCGAGACGGCAGCGGCCGGCGGTTTTTCCATTGAGCGACGGCAGGTTAGGCTCGATCGCGCCATCAAGGCGATCGGCCTGCACCAGGTAATGATCACTCTCCACCCCGAAGTTGAAGTGCCGATCAGCATCAACGTCGCCCGCTCGTCGGACGAGGCGGGACGGCAGGCGCGCGGCGAGGACCTCACGCGGCCGGACATCCTGCTGGGCGAGGAAGAGCTCGCGGAGGTCGCCGCGGCGGAGACCGCGAGCGCTGCCGAGGATGGCGCGTCACAGCCGGCCGAGCAGAGCGAAGGTGGCGACGAACAGCACTAACGTCGTGAATGCCATGCTGTTCAAAAGGGGCGCGAAAGCGCCCCATTTCCGTTCCGCCATGCCGTCATTCTTGCGCCCTATCGCAAAGAGGTCTTGAATAGATGTTCGTGCGTGCGTTGGGGGCGGGGCACAGGTAATGAATCGTTGGCTCGATCGCCTAATGACCAAGGTCATTCGGCAAGGCCGGCTCGAGGTGACCTGGGCCGACGGGAGTGTCTCGGCCTACGGCAACGGCAGTGGACGCGTAGCGCGTGTGGAGTTCCGCGACCGCGCGACCGAATGGGCCGTGCTCATCAATCCGGAGCTCGCAATCGGCGAAGCCTATATGGATGGCAGCCTCATCTTCCCGGATGATACGCTGCTCGATTTCCTGATTCTGTTGACCGAAAGCTGGAGCGTTCTCAACAAGCGACCGTTCTATCGGGCTCTGTCGCGCCTTCGCTTCGCCACGCGGCGTGTAGCTCAGAACAACTCCCCCATGCGGGCGCGCCGCAACATCAAGCACCATTACGATCTCGACGCGCGGGTCTACCGGCTCTTCCTCGATTCCGACATGCAATATTCCTGCGGCTACTTTGACCGGCCGGGGGCCAGCCTCGAAGAGGCGCAATGGGCGAAGAAGCGCCACCTTGCCGCCAAGCTCGCCTTGGAACCGGGCCAAACGGTGCTCGATATCGGGTCCGGCTGGGGCGGCCTCGGGCTCTTTCTCGCCGACTATTTTGACGTGAACGTCACCGGCGTCACCCTTTCGACCGAGCAACAAAACGTCTCGAGCCAGCGCGCGCACGAGCAGGGACTCGACCGCCGCGCGCACTTCGAGCTGAAGGACTATCGCGCGCTCGACACCGAATTCGACCGGATCGTCTCCGTCGGCATGTTCGAGCATGTCGGCGCGGCGCGCTATCGCGAGTTTTTCCGCGCCGCGGCGAAGCTTCTGAAGCCCGACGGCGTTATGGTGCTGCACTCCATCGGCCGCTTCGGCCCGCCGGCGGTGACCAATCCCTGGATCGCCAAATACATCTTCCCCGGCGGCTACATCCCGGCGCTGTCGGAGGTGCTGAAGGCGGTCGAGCATGTCGGCCTTCTCGTCACCGACGTTGAGATCCTGAGACTCCATTACGCCGAAACGTTGAAGGCCTGGCGGGAACGGTTCCGCACGCATTTGGACGCTGCAGCCGCGATTTACGACGAACGGTTCTGCCGCATGTGGGACTTCTACCTGGCCGGCTCGGAGGCGGCCTTCCGCTCCGGCGACATGATGGTGTTCCAGCTGCAGCTCACCAGGGACAAGGACGCGCTGCCGGTGACCCGCGACTACATGTTCGCCGCGGAAGAGGCTTTTCGCGCCGAGCACGAGGGTGCCGAATCGCTTCGGCTCGCCGGCGAATAGTCGCGCCCGAAATCAACCGTGATATTTTACCTACCGTGTGATTCGGTGGAATAACGAGCACGACGGGCGAAAGTACGCCCGCCTGTCTATCCAGTCCGCATCGCCATTCCTATGACTGGAGCGAACAGGCGCTAAGAAGAACAAATGAGCTTTGCCCATATCCTCGCCCCGGAAGACGATCCGGTCCACCGTCAGGTTCCGCACAATATCGAGGTTGAGCAGGCGCTCCTCGGCGCCATCCTGATCAACAACGAAGCCTTCTACCGCGTCTCCGACTTTCTCGAGCCCACGCACTTCTTCGACCCGCTGCACCGGCAGGTCTACGAGAAGGCGGCGCAGCTCATCCGGCTGAGCAAGACCGCCGACCCGCGCACCATCAAGAGCTTCCTGAAGGAGAACGAGCAGATCGGCGACATCACCATCGCCGAATATCTCTCAAGGCTCGCCTATGAGGCGACGACCATCATCAATGCGGAGGACTACGGCCGCACCATCTACGACCTGTCGATCCGGCGGAACCTCATCACCATTGGCGAAGACATGGTCAACATCGCCTACGAGGCGCCCGTCGACATGGCTCCGCGCGACCAGATCGAGGATGCCGAGCGGCGGCTCTTCGAGCTGGCGGAGAAGGGGCAGTTCAGGGCCGGCTTCCAGGGTTTTGCCGAGGCGCTGAAGGCCGCGATCGATATGGCCGGCGCTGCCTACCAGCGCGCTGGGCACCTTTCCGGCCTCGCGACCGGGATGGACGACCTCGACAAGATGATGGGAGGCATGCAGAACTCCGACCTCGTCATCCTCGCCGGCCGTCCCGGTATGGGCAAGACGGCGCTTGCCACGAACGTCGCCTACAATGTCGCCAAAGCCTGGCGCGGCGAGCAACAGCCGGACGGAACCATCAAGACGGTCGACGGCGGCATCGTTGGCTTCTTCTCGCTCGAAATGTCGTCGGAGCAGCTCGCCACGCGCGTCCTCGCCGAGCAGTCGGGGGTGCCCTCCTCCGATATCCGCCGCGGCGTCATCCACGAGGACCAGTTCGACCGCATCGTCGAGGCTGCGCAGGAAATGCAGCGCATTCCGCTCTACATCGACCAGACCGGCGGCATTTCCGTCGCGCAGCTCGCGGCGCGCGCCCGCCGGCTGAAGCGCCAGCGCGGCCTCGATTTCCTGATCGTCGACTATCTGCAGCTGATCCAGGGCTCGTCGCGTCGAGCATCCGAGAACCGCGTGCAGGAAATCACCGAGATCACCACAACGCTGAAGGCGCTGGCGAAGGAGCTGAACGTACCGATCATGGCGCTCTCGCAGCTCTCGCGGCAGGTGGAATCGCGTGAGGACAAGCGTCCGCAGCTCTCCGACCTTCGCGAATCGGGCTCCATCGAGCAGGACGCAGACGTGGTGCTCTTCGTCTTCCGCGAGGAATATTATCTGAAGAACCGCAAGCCCAAGGAAGGCAGCGAAGAGTTCTTCAAGTGGCAGGCCGAGATGGAAGCGATCGGCGGGCGCGCGGAGATCATCATCGGCAAGCAGCGGCATGGGCCCACCGGCGCGGTCGCGATGCAGTTCGAGGCCGAATTGACCCGCTTCTCCTCGCTCGCCAAGGATGATCGTCTGCCGGCGAGGTATGAATAGCGCCTGCGCCGCCCCAGCATGGCGGCGCGGCAGGATTCATGGGTGAGCGCGGGGGCATTGATGGAGCGGATCGCCATCCGCGCTTTCGCGGCCGCCTTGGCGATTTGCGCGGCCGGCTGCCTAGCTTGCGCCGAGGAGCGGAGGCCGCCGGTGGAGCCCGGCCCATGGGATGTCGAGCCCTTCAAGAGCGGATTGGTCGCGGTCAGCAGGGCAAGCGACCACCGCACCGCGATCCTGATCTTCTGCACGCTCATCGGGACCAAAAATGTCGTCTACGCCTACGATGGCCGTGGCCTCGATTCGGAACAGATTCCGATTTCGGCAGTACGTGTGCTCGCGACGCCGACAATCGAGATCTTTGGGCAGTCGCTTCCCTCCAGCGCGGCCACATTCGCCAATGACGGCAGCATTTTTCGGATGCAGGTTCCGCTGCCGCGCGACTATGAGCTGCCGCAATCCGACCGGATGACCATAGGGAGCGGCCCAGATGCCGCGCCCGAATACCGTTGGTCGGTCGCGGTGGGCAATGTAGGACTCGAAGACTCGCTACGGATTGCATTCAAGAATTGCGTCTAGCGACACTTCACGGGGGCTTACGGATTGGGTCACACGGGGACCGACGCGGCTGGGCTTATCCTCACCATCGACCTTGGCGCGCTGGCACGGAACTGGACTCATCTGGCGGCGCTTTCCAAGCCCGCCGAGTGCGCCGCGGTCGTCAAGGCCGACGCTTACGGGATCGGCATCGAGGCGGCGGTCCCGGCGCTTCTCGCGGCCGGCTGCCGTACGTTTTTCGTGGCGCTGCCGGGGGAAGGCCATCGCGTGCGCGAAGCCGCGCCCGACGCCGCAATCTACGTCTTGAACGGCTTTTTTCCCGATTGGAGCGAGAGCTTTCGAGCCTCCGCCCTTCGCCCGGTGCTCAGCAGCTTCACCGCCGTTGAGTCGTGGGCACAGCATTTTGCCGGGGAGCCTTCTGCCGTGCAGGTCGACACCGGCATGAACCGGCTCGGCCTCACACTTCACGAGGCGCTGGAGCTCGCTCGTCGGCCGAATCTTCTGGAAAATGCGGCGCCGCGTCTTCTCATGAGCCATCTTGTCACGGCCGACGAGCCGGACAGTGCTCTGAACCGCGCGCAGCTGGCGCTCCTCCGCGAAATCAGCGTGGAATTCCCCGGCCTCTCGGTTTCCCTGGCAAATTCCGCCGGCATCCATCTCGGGCCCGACTATCATTTTGACCTTGTGCGCCCGGGAATCGCGTTATACGGCGCGGAATTCTCGCCGCACTGGCCACCGCTCGCGACCGTCGTGACGGCGACGGCGCGCATTTTGCAGATTCGCAATGCGGCGGCCGGCGATACGGTCGGCTACGGAGCGGCAAGGCGCCTTGAAGAAGACACGCGGATCGCCATTCTCGCGGCTGGTTATGCGGATGGCTATCACCGACTGGCAGGGTCGAGCGACGAGCGGCCCGGGGCGTTCGCGTCGGTGCGCGGCCGGCCGGCGCCGCTGATTGGACGGGTTTCGATGGACTTGATGGCCTTGGACGTGAGCCGCATCGTCGCGATCGAGGGCGACTGGGTGGAGCTTTTCGGCCCCACAATGCCGATCGACACTGTCGCCCGTTCGGCCGGCACCCTCGGGTACGAGCTTTTGACGCAGCTCAGCCGCCGCGCCGAGCGCATCTACGTCAACGCCGCGACGGTCGCCTGATGGCCCGCGCGGCCCGCACTCAATATGTCTGCGCCAATTGCGGGGCTGCCTCGTCGAAATGGCAGGGTCGCTGCGAATCCTGCGGCGAGTGGAACACGTTGTCGGAGGAGGCGCCCGCTTCCGCACCCGTGGCGCTTCGCACAGGGCGGGGCAGGCCGGTCGAGCTGACGCCGCTTTCCGGCGTGACCGTCGACCTCCCGCGCACGCTCTCCGGCATCTCCGAATTCGACCGCGTCGTGGGCGGTGGTTTCGTGCCGGGCTCGGCGTTGCTCGTCGGCGGCGATCCCGGCATCGGCAAGTCGACCATCCTCATTCAGGTCGCCGCGTCGCTAGCGCGGGCCGGGAAGCGCGTCGTCTACGTTTCCGGTGAGGAAGCGATTGGGCAGATCCGACTTCGCGCCGAACGCCTCGGCCTGCGCGACGCGCCGGTGGCGCTGGCCGCCGAGACGCATGTCGAGGACATCCTTGCAACGCTCCAGTCCGGGCCACCGGTCGACCTCGTCGTCATCGATTCCATCCAAACGCTGTGGACCGACATCGTCGAGAGCGCGCCGGGGACTGTGACCCAGGTGCGCACCTCTGTTCAGGCGCTTATCCGCTACGCAAAGGCCAGCGGCGCGACGGTTATCCTCGTCGGCCATGTCACCAAGGACGGGCAGATCGCCGGTCCCCGCGTGGTCGAGCATATGGTCGACGCCGTGCTCTATTTCGAAGGCGATACCGGCCAGCACTTCCGCCTCCTCCGCGCCGTCAAGAACCGCTTCGGCCCGGCGTCCGAGATCGGTGTTTTCGAGATGACCGATGCCGGGCTGAAGGAGGTCGCCAACCCCTCTCTGCTCTTTATCGGCGACCGTGATTCGACAAGCCCAGGCACCGCCATCTTCGCCGGCGTGGAGGGAACGCGCCCGCTCCTCGTCGAGGTGCAGGCGCTCGTCTCCGAATCGACGCTCGGAACGCCCCGCCGTGCCGTCGTCGGTTGGGATCCGAGCCGGCTTGCCATGCTTCTCGCCGTCTTGGAGACACGCTGCGGCATGCGGTTCGGAAACCACGACGTCTATCTGAATGTTGCGGGGGGACTGAGACTCGCAGAGCCCGCCGCAGACCTTGCCGTTGCGGCGGCACTCGTCTCGTCTCGCGCCGGAGTTGCCACGCCGCGGGAGAGCGTCTATTTCGGCGAAGTGAGCCTGTCGGGAGCCGTCAGACCGGTGGCGCAGACTTCCGCGCGGCTGAACGAGGCGGAACGGCTTGGTTTTGCACAGGCGGTTTTGCCCGCCGGAAGCAGCGAAGGTGTACGCTCGACTCTCTTGCTCAATGAAGTTACCACGCTCGCCGACATCGTGGCGGCAATCGCCGCCGAATCCGCCGCGAAGGGGCGCGGCGACCGACTTGGTTAGGTCCGCCGCCAACAGTCCTCGGCGGTCGCCTGCAGGAGGCCAGATTTGATGCCTGTTACGCTGCTCGACGGGATTCTCCTTTTCGTCATCCTGATCTCGGCAGTGCTCGCCATGATCCGCGGCTTCACCCGCGAAGTTTTTTCCATCGGCTCATGGATCGCGGCCGCCGCCGTCGCCTATTTCTTCTGGGACGACCTTTTGCCCTATGTTCAGCGCTATATCGAAGACAAGAACCTTTCGCTTGGCGTCACCATTGCCGGGATTTTCTTCGTCACCCTCCTCATCGTCTCCATCATCACGATGCGCATCTCGGACTTCGTGCTGGACTCCCGGGCTGGCCCGCTCGACCGCACGCTCGGCTTCGTGTTCGGGGCGGCGCGCGGCCTGGTTCTCGTCATCATCGCCGTCCTTTTTCTGAACTTCTTCATCGCCCCGGATCGGCAGCCGCAATGGATCGCCATGGCGAAATCGAAGCCATGGCTGGATTCGCTCGGCACCGATCTGATGAACCGGCTTCCGGATGACCCGGAAGCGGAGATCATGCAGAGGCTGCGCGGCGAGAGCGGCACCGCCGGCACGCCGCCGGCCGCCGATGACGTCGTGCAGGAGCCGCTACCCGCGGGGGAAAGCCCGGCTCCGGCACCGGGCGGCGAGCCGGGCCTCGCGCCGGACGACCAGAATCAGCTGGAGCGGGAGCTCGAGGCCCCACCCCCGGATTAGAGCATGATCCCGAAAAGTGGGAACCGGTTTTCGGAAAAGATCATGCTCAAACGAATCGATGGAGCCACATTCTGATTCAATCAGAATGGAACGGCTCTGGACGACAGATCGAGGTTTATCCATGCACGATCGGCGGTCGCATCCCTTCGACGACAAGTTTCACGAAGAGTGCGGCGTCTTCGGCATTTGGGGCCACCCGGAAGCTGCCGCGCTGACCGCTCTCGGGCTGCACGCGCTGCAGCATCGCGGGCAGGAGGCGGCCGGCATCGTCACCTTCGACGGGAAGCAGTTCTACGTCGAGCGCCATATCGGCCTGGTCGGCGACAACTTCACCAAGCCTTCCGTGATGGAGCGGCTGAAGGGCGACCGGGCCATCGGCCATAACCGCTATTCGACTGCGGGTGGCGCCGCGCTCCGCAATGTGCAGCCACTCTTCGCCGAATTCGCCGCCGGCGGCTTCGCCATGGCTCACAACGGCAACATCACCAACGCCGCCACGCTGCAGCGAAAACTCCAGCGGCGCGGCTCCATCTTCCAATCCACCTCCGACACCGAGACGATCATCCACCTAATCGCGACGAGCGATCGCGGCCTCCTCGTCAACCGCATGATCGACGCGCTCGGTCAGGTCGAGGGCGCCTTCTCGCTCGTCGCCCTCAGCGAAAAGAAGATGATCGGCTGCCGCGATCCGCTTGGCGTCAGGCCGCTGCTCCTGGGCGATCTCGACGGCGCCCCGGTGCTCGCATCGGAAACCTGCGCTTTCGACATCATCGGCGCGACCCTGGTGCGCGAGCTGGCGCCCGGAGAGCTTCTCGTCATCACCGAGGACGGCATCGAGTCGCTAAAACCCTTCGCGCCGCAGAGGCCGCGCTTCTGCATCTTCGAGCACGTCTATTTCGCGCGCCCCGATTCGATTGTCGCCGGCACCAGTGTCTACGAGGTCAGGAAGCGCATTGGCGCCGAGCTTGCCCGCGAGGCGCCCGCGGCCGCCGATATCGTCGTGCCGGTCCCCGATTCCGGCGTTCCGGGTGCGATTGGGTTTGCCGAGGCCTCGGCCATCCCCTTCGATTTCGGCATCATCCGCAACCACTATGTCGGGCGTACCTTCATCGAGCCGGCCGACGCCGTCCGCCATATGGGTGTGCGGCTGAAGCACAACGCCAACAGCACGGTTCTGCGGGGCAAGCGCGTCGTGCTCGTGGACGATTCGATCGTGCGCGGCACCACATCGGTGAAGATCGTGCAGATGGTGCGCGACGCCGGCGCCGCGGAAGTGCACATGCGGGTCGCGAGCCCCCCGACCACCGACCCGTGCTTTTACGGCGTCGACACGCCGGAGAAAGCGAAGCTCCTCGCCTCTCACATGTCGGTCGAGGCGATGCGCGACTTCATCGGCGTCGACACACTCGCCTTCATCTCGATCGACGGGCTCTACCGTGCGGTCGGCGAGACAGCCCGCGACCGTGCGGCCCCGCAATATTGCGACGCCTGCTTCACTGGCGACTATCCGACGCGCCTTACCGACCGGGAGGGCCCGGGCGAGGCGCGCCAGCTCAGCCTGCTCGCAGAGGCGGGATGAGCGGCGCCGGATGAGCGTCGGAGGGCCGCTCGTCGGCCGGGTCGCCGTCGTTACGGGGGCATCGCGCGGGATCGGCTACCACGCGGCCAAGGGCTTCGCCGCCGCGGGCGCGCATGTCATCGCCGTGGCGCGGACGGTTGGCGGCCTCGAAGAGCTCGACGACGAGATCAGGGCGGCCGGCGGGTCGGCCACGCTGGTGCCGCTCGACCTCAAGGATTTCGACGGCATCGACCGGCTCGGCGCCGCCATCTTCGAGCGCTGGAAGAAGCTCGACGTGCTCCTCGCCAACGCCGCGATCCTCGGCCAGCTTTCCCCGCTCGGTCATGTTCCCCCAAAGGTCTGGGAGGATGTGATGGCCGTCAACGTCACTGCCAACTGGCGGCTTATCCGCTCCCTCGATCCGTTGCTCCGGCAGAGCGATTCCGGCCGCGCCCTCTTTATGACCTCGGTGCTCGCGCGCCGCCCGCGCCCATTCTGGGGAGCTTATGCCGTGTCGAAAGCGGCGGTCGAAATGCTCGCCCGGACCTACGCCAAGGAAGTCGAGGCAACCCCGATCCGCGTCGTGACGATCGATCCGGGCCGCACGCGAACGGCGCTCCGCGCCCAGGCGATGCCAGGTGAGGACCCACACGCGCTGCCACATCCCTCGCAGATCGTGCCGCGTCTCATCGAAATGGCGTCGCCAGCCTTCGCGCGGACGAACGTGCTTTTCGATTTCCCGACCGGGCTTTATTCCGACTGGCCGCTTTCGAGCTGAGAGCCATGCATCTCATCCAAATCCTGCTGCCGCTCTACGACAACGAGGGAAATACGCTGCCTCAAATGGAATTTCGCCGTGTCTCGAGCGAGCTATCGCACCGCTTCGGCGGGCTGACCGCCTTCACCCGCGCGCCAGCGGAGGGCGTCTGGAGGGAGCATGACGCGGCGCATACCACGCACGACGAGATCGTCGTCTTCGAGGTGATGGTCGAGGATCTGGATCGCGCCTGGTGGGCGACCTACCGGAAAGATCTCGAGCGGCGTTTTCGGCAGGGCGAAGTAGTCATCAGAGCCCAGGCGATGGAGCAATTGTAACGGTCAGATCCGGCGCAGTCTTGACCAGGTCGTCTCGAATTGCCGCTCGGCCCGATTGGCGCTCTCGCTTCCAAAAGGACCGCTTGGCATCTCTTAGGTGCTTCCGCCACTCTGGCGAGGCGGACAGGTAGCCCTTCTTCACATGCGCCATGGGTCAGTCGCTGCTCTGCTTTAGACCAAGCATCAAGAGAGGCTGCACCTAGTCGAGCAAATTCAGGAGTGCAAGCTCACCCCCGCTTTTTCCTTCCCTCGAACGGATTCGCGCCGCTCCGCACCATCAGCCTTATCGGCACGCCGGCTAGACCAAAGTCCTCGCGGATTCCGTTGACCAGATAGCGCCGATAGGCCTCCGGCAACGCCTCCGGCCGCGAGCAGGAGAGGTAGAAGGTCGGCGGTCGTGTCTTCGATTGCGCCAAATATTTGAGCTTGATCCGCCGGCCGGTGACGGCGGGCGGCGGGTGCCGCTCCGTCATTGCCAGGAGCCAGCGGTTCAGGGCCGCCGTCGGCACGCGCTTGTTCCAGGTCGCGTAAACGTCGAGCACGGCCTGCATCAATCGGTCGAGGCCGTCGCCCGAAAGCGCCGAGATCGGCACCATCGGCACGCCGCGGACCTGCGTCAGCGTCTCCTCGAGATCGAGCTTGAGCGTCCTGAGCCGCGCCTCCTTGTCGGGCACGCGGTCCCATTTGTTGAGTGCGAGCACGAGCGCCCGCCCCTCCTCCGCGACGAGATCGGCAAGTTGCAGGTCCTGCTTCTCGAAAGGCTCGGTCGCGTCCATCATGAGCACCACGACTTCGGCGAAGCGGATCACCTTCAGCGCATCGCCGACCGAAAGCTGCTCGAGCTTTTCCACCACCTTCGCCTTGCGGCGGATACCGGCCGTGTCGGCGAGGCGAATCTTGCGCCCGCACCAGCTCCAGTCGACGGCGATCGCATCGCGCGTGGTCCCCGCTTCGGCGCTGGTCAGCATTCGCTCCTCGCCGATCAGCCGATTGACCAGCGTCGACTTGCCGGCGTTCGGCTGCCCGATGATTGCGATGTGGAGCGGCTTGTCTTCCGCGCTCTCCACCTCCTCCTCCGCGTCGGCGCGATCGCCGTGCTCCTCGGTCTTCGGCATTGCCGCGCGGATCGCGTCGGTGATGTCGGAGATGCCGAGCCCGTGCTCGGCCGACACTGCGACCGGATCGCCGAAGCCGAGCGAATAAGCATCGAGGAACCCGCTATCGCTTGCGCGGCTTTCGCCCTTGTTGGCGACGAGCACGACCGGCTTTCCGGACGCGCGCAGGATCTTGGCGAAATGCTGATCGGCCGGGGTCACGCCCACGCGCGCATCAACCACAAAAAGCACGAGGTCGGCTTGCCTGACCGCCGCCTCGGTCTGCCCTCGCATGCGGTCGGCGAGCGACTCCCGTGCGGCTTCCTCGAGCCCGGCCGTGTCGATCAGGCGCAGGCTCAGATCGCCGAGTTCGACCTCCGCCTCGCGCCAGTCGCGCGTGACGCCCGGCAAATCGTGGACGAGCGCCAGCCGCTTTCCGGCCAGCCTGTTGAAGAGGGTCGATTTTCCGACATTCGGCCGCCCCGCGATGACGACGGTGAAGGCCAAGGAGCGGCCTTACCGGAAGGCGGCGAGCGAGCCGTCGGCGGAAAGGATGAGGAGCTGGCCGGCGGCGGCGATCGGCTTGACATAGGCCGGGCTCGGCAGCTGGCGATCGACGATGATGTTGCCCGTGGCAGGATCGACGCCGACAAGTTTCTTGTCGTTTGACACCGCCCAAAGCATGCTGCCGGCAAGCGTCGGGCCCGCCCACACGGAGAAGAATTTCTTCTTGCGCACGACCGGCAGTGCCGAACGCCAGAACAGTGTTCCGCTCGTGCGGTCGAGCGCCACAAGATTGTCCTGCAGATCGACGATGAAGATCGCGTTGCCGGAGACGGCAGGCGTCGAGGCGCTGCCGATATTCTGCTCCCAGAGCCGCTCGCCGTCGGCAAGCCTCACCGCGATGGTGCGGCCGGAAACGCCCGTCGCGTAGACCACTCCTTCGTAGATGACCGGGCTCGCCGCGACTTCGGTGAGGCCGGAAACGGCGAGCGTTCGGGTCGAGCGGATCACCGCGTCGGCCCATTTGAGCGTGCCCGTCTCCGCATCGAACGCGGTCACCTCGCCGGATGAATAGGGCACGACGACCGTATCGCCGGAGAACGCGGGACTGGCTGCCGAGAGCACGCCTGCGGTTTCGGGAATCCCCGGATATTGCCACGCCTCGGTCCCGTCCGCCTGGTTGACGGCGTGAAGCACGCTGGTGGCGCTCACCACGAAAACCTTTCCGCCCGCGGCGGTCGGCGCCGAATGGGCGGGCGCGCTCATCTTGAACGCCCAGATCCGCGTGCCGCTCGCTGCGTCGAGCGCCACCAGCTCGCCGAAACCGGTCGCGGCGAAGATCGCAGTGCCGGAAGCTGCTATGCCGCCGCCCGCAGCCCTACTCTTCTCTCCTTCGGGAGCGAGCGAGATCGACCACGATTTGCCGCCGCCCGGTGCGAGCGCAGTCACCGTGCCGCTCGTATCGTAGACGAATATGCGTCCGCCATAGACGAGCGGCGGCACAGATGGACGGACGTTGCGCTTGCTCGCCTTCTCGACGGCGCGGGCCCGCCAGGACGAGGCTCCGGAGGTACCCTCCAGGCTGACGTTGCCCGGGGCGTTGGCGGCGTTGCCGCCCGGCTGCGACCAGTCAGCCATGGGCTGGGCGCCACCGATCGAAGGCGTGCCTCCCGTCACGTTGGCGACACTTTGAGGCAGTGCCGCAACGCGTTCTCCGGGCAGGATCTCTTCCTTCCTGTTGAACGGGTTTAGCCCGCCCAACTTGCTGCAGCCGCCGAAGAGAACGGCGAGGACGACAAGCGCCAGGATTGCGGGGAGAGCTTTCTTATTGGTCATGATGGTCCGCACTGCCTCGTCATTGCGGCGGAATAGCGCCTAAGGCGTCGTGGTGGTTGGCGGAGCGCCGGAAGCGTCCGGAGCCGGAACCGGAAGAGTCTCGCCCTCCGCTCCTGCCGCGCTGCCGTCAGGCTCTGCCGGCGGAGCCGCCGGAGCCGTCGCGGCACCGCCAGCGCCCGACGCCGCATCGGTTCCCGGCGCCGCAAGTTGTCCGTCGATTAGCGAGATCATCAACCCGGAGCGGACCCAGAGGTCCGCGGGAGTTTCCGCATCCTGCTGGATCTCGGCGAAGGCATCGCGCGCCGCCTGCAGATCGCCGGCCTGATAGGCAGCCGTCCCAAGAATCTCGCGAGCCACATGGCGCCAGGATTTACCCGGTGTGTTCAGCGGCTCCGCCCGCTCCTTCGCACCGGCGAGGTCGCCGGAATCGAGCGCCAGAAGCGCGGCCCTGATCCGCCCGAGGTCCCGTAGCGGCTGAGGGACCGTGCTGTCGTTGGCCACTTCGTCGTAGGCGGCGAGCGCCTCCGGCTTGGCGCCTGCTCCGGCCTTTTCTCCAGCAAGCCGAAGCCGCGCCAGAGCCGAATAGCCGATGTCGGAATCCTCGGCGATGGCCGCAAGCTCGGCCTCCCCCTCAGTCCGGTTGCCGCTTTCGATTGCTGCAAGCGCCTCCATGAAGCGGTCGCCGGCCTGCGCCGCCTTCCGCTCCTCCCACCAGATCCAGCCGCGATATCCCGCCGTAATCGCCACGATCAGCACGCAAACGCCGATGAAGAGCGGCGCGAAGCGCTTCCACAGCACCTTCAGCTGATCGCGGCGAAGCTCCTCGTCGACCTCGCGGATGAATGTTTCGGATCGGCGCTCGTCGTTGGCCATAGGGTCCAGGATCGATTTGCGGCAGGATTGCGCGGTTTCGGCCCCGCCGAAAGAGCCCGCGAAGCGGCGCGGACCCTACCCACTTTGTCATTCAGAGGCAACAAACTCGGCCGCCCGCCCGCCAGCCTTCGCACTACGGCCGGCGAGCCAGCCTACGGCGCCTGCTTCGCCCTCAGGCTATCGCGAAATCCGCGCATTCCGACAAGCCTGCGAGACACCAGTGAGCGGCCGCCAGCGATACAGGGGATTTTCCGCGTTGAGGGTCAGATGCACCCCTATGTCGAGGCGCGGGTCCTTCGCCTGCATCTCGGCGATTTCCAGGAACCACGGGCAGGGGACCATCACCGCGCCGGATGTGCAGACGCCAAGCTTGGTGAGCTCGCCGAAGGCGACGTTGGCGCTGTGCTTATTCCGAGGTCGTCTTCATGGACGACGACCCTTGGTTTCTTCTGCGTCACCAAAGCCTCGCTGTCGGCCCGCCAACCTTGCAATCGCCCTGCCACGACCCAGCCGACTTAGCGCTTTTTTGGCTGGTAGACGTGCTCCGGTCCGGGAAACGTCCCGGCCCGCACCTCCTTGGCGTAATCCGACACCGCCGCCTCGATCTGCTCGCGGAGCGAGCCGAATTTCTTCACGAATTTCGGCGTCCAGTCGCTGAGGCCCAGCATATCTTCGAGAACCAAGATCTGGCCGTCGCAGGCGGGCGAGGCGCCGATGCCGATTGTCGGGGCGGCGATCGAGGCGGTGACGGCGCGGGCGACCGGCTCGACGATCCCCTCCATCACGATAGCGAAGGCGCCGGCCTCGGCGATGGCGCGGGCGTCGGCCTCCAAAAGCTTCTGCCCCTCCGCGCCGTGGCCCTGCACGCGGAAGCCGCCCATCGTATTGACGGCTTGCGGGGTGAGGCCGACATGGCCCATCACCGGCACGCCGCGGCGGACGAGAAACGCCACCGTCTCGGCCATATGCACGCCGCCTTCGAGCTTGATCGCGCCGGCGCCCGTCTCCTTCAGAACGCGCGCGGCATTGCGAAAAGCCTGCTCGCGGTTCTCCTCGTAGGATCCGAAGGGCATATCGACGACGACAAGCGCGCGCCTTGAGCCGCGCATCACGGCCCGCCCCTGCAGGATCATCATGTCGAGCGTCACCGGCACGGTCGTCTCCAGCCCATGCATGACCATGCCGAGCGAATCGCCGACCAGGATGAAGTCGCAATAGCGATCCACGATGCCCGCGGTGTGGGCGTGGTAGGCGGTGAGCGCGACGATCCGCTCGCCGTTCTTGCGCCCTGCAATGTCGACGGCGGTGATGCGGCGGGCGGCGGTTTCTGCGGCCATCATGCGAGCGGGCTCACGCCGATCAGCCATTCGTGCAGGCCCCAAACGAGCACGGCCCAGATCGCCACGCCGACCACGACGGCGATGATGTCGTTACGCGCCGGCCCCGCGATCCGCACCATCCCTGTGGCCCGATCGCGGCGGCGGCTGGCGACGAAGTCGGTGACTGCCCACACCAGGAAGGAGCCGAACAGGAAGAGATCGGCAAGCGTGCCGTTGGCGAGGAGGTGCGCGAAGGTCCAGACCTTGACCGCGAGGATCATCGGGTGGCCGAGCCGCGCCTTGATGCGGCCGGCCGGCACGAGATAGGCTCCGAGGAGGACGAAGGCGACGAGGTTCAGCGCGACGGCAAGGTGTTTCAGCCAAACCGGCGAGATCCACAGCAGGATCGGATCCTGCCGCGCCATGCCGTAGCCCCAGACGATGAGGACGAGCCCGACCGCCGAGGCGAGCGAATAGATGCCCTTCCAAGGGCCCTCCCCGAGCCGGGCGATGAGGGTCTTCCGCCAATCCTCCGCGAGGATGCGCGCGGAATGTGCACCGAGGAAGATGATGAGGCCAAGGATGAGGACGAGCATGACGCTCTCCGTCGAAAACGGTCGATGGGCCTGCGCTAGCCCACGACGCGCATGCTGGCAAGGCGAGCGGTGGTCGCCTCGGCGACGTCACATCATCTGAAGGTGGTGAAATCCGGGATGGAAAGGCGGGGCCGAGCTCCACCCAGTTCTTAAGCTGCTTTCTGCGCTTCGTAGGATTTGCGCCAAACTGAGCGCGGATTCAGGTTACGCGAATGCGCAACGGCGGTCGGAAATGCTTCATTTCAGAAAGAAGGGATGCCTCCTAAGACATTCCAGCAGAATTCCTATTCTGCAGCCTGCACCTGCGGTTGGAACCGTGGCTCCGGAATAGGTAAGCCGCTTTCGCGGGCGACCTCCAGCCACCCCTCCATGGCAACACGCAATTCCGCGACTGCCTCCTCGGGCGTGTCGCCATGCGCCGCGCAGGGCTTCAAATCTGGCGCCTCTGCGATCCAGACTGCGTCTTCATCAGACCAGTAGACGATGATGGCGTATTGGTTCATTTGTCCGGGTCGAGTGTCAAACCGTATGCGCTAATCATATCGCGAAGTTCGCGACACTGATACCTCTTCGCCTCGTTTCCGTCCGGCTGGATCGGAAACGGCCGTCCGACCTTCGGATGGAGATATTGCCGATGACTTCCCGTTTGCCGCTTGAACTCAAAACCCAACGCCACAATCAACGCCTCAAATTCGCGAAACTGGATAGAACCGCGCCCCGCAATTACCTGCGCAAGAAGCCTCTCGAGCCTGCGTCCGCTGGCCATCGAACCGCAATCCCTTACTGCGATTGTGGAGGTTGAGTCGAAGTTCTGTCAGCGCCCGAGGCAGGTCGTATTCGACCTCGTCCAAGTCAAATTCCGTCACTCCCACTCGATCGTCCCGGGCGGCTTCGACGTAACATCGTAGACTACGCGGTTGATCCCCCTCACCTCGTTGACGATGCGGTTTGCGGCGCGGCCGAGGAAATCCATGTCGAAGTGATAGAAATCCGCTGTCATGCCGTCGACCGAGGTCACGGCGCGGAGCGCTAGGACGAAGTCGTAGGTGCGAAAATCGCCCATCACGCCGACGCTCTGCACCGGCAGAAGCACAGTAAAAGCCTGCCAGATGGCATCGTAGAGCCCGCTCTTTTTGATCTCATCGAGATAGATGGCGTCGGCCTTCCTGAGAATGTCGAGCTTTTCGCGGGTCACTGGCCCGGGCACTCGAATTGCGAGGCCCGGCCCCGGAAACGGGTGCCTCCCGACAAAAGCCTCCGGCAGGCCGAGCTCGCGGCCGAGTTTTCGCACCTCGTCCTTGAAGAGCATGCGGAGCGGCTCGACGAGCTGCATGTTCATGCGCTCGGGCAGCCCGCCGACATTGTGATGCGACTTGATGGTGACCGACGGCCCGCCGGTGAAGGAGACCGACTCGATCACGTCGGGATAGAGCGTGCCCTGGGCCAAAAATTCGGCAGGTTTTCCGTCACGGGCGATCTTCTTCGCCTCCGCCTCGAAGGTCTCGACGAAGAGCCGGCCGATCGTTTTTCGCTTCGCTTCCGGGTCGGCGACCCCCTCGAGTGCGGAAAGGAAAGCCTCCGAGGCATCCACATGGACGAGCGGGATGTTGTAGTGGCCGCGGAAGAGCGCCACCACCTCCCTCGGTTCGTCGAGCCGCATCAGGCCGTGATCGACGAAGATGCAAGTGAGCTGGTCGCCGACGGCCTCGTGGATGAGCACCGCCGCGACGGCGGAATCGACGCCGCCCGAGAGGCCGCAGATCACCTTGCCACCCCCTACCTGCTCGCGAATGCGGGCGATCGCCTCTTTCTTGAACTCGGCCATGGTCCAGTCGCCGGGAAGCCCGGCGATTTTTCGGACGAAATTGGCAATCAGCCTGGCGCCGTCTGGCGTGTGGATCACTTCGGGGTGGAACATGAGGCCGTAGAAGCGGCGCTTCTCATCCTCGATCAGCGCGTAGGGCGCGTTCTCCGACGTGCCCTTCACGGAAAAACCCGGCGGCAGCGCGGTGATGCGGTCGCCGTGGCTCATCCACACAATATGCTTTTCGCCCGGCTTCCAGATGCCATCGAAGAGGGCTGAGTCTCCCCGAACGTCGACCAGAGCGCGGCCGAATTCGCGGTGGTGCCCGCTCTCCACCTTGCCCCCGAGCTGCTCGGCCATCGCCATCTGGCCGTAGCAGATGCCGAGGATCGGGATGCCCGCCGCAAAAATCTCTTGCGGCGCCCGCGGGCTGGCGTTCTCCGGCACCGAGCCCGGCCCGCCAGAGAGAATGACGCCCTTCGGCTTAAGTCGTGAAAAAGCCTCGCTCGCCTTGTCGAAAGGGGCAATCTCGCAATAGACGCCCGCCTCGCGCACGCGCCGTGCGATGAGCTGCGTCAACTGGCTGCCAAAATCGATGATGAGAATTGCGGGGTGGGCGGCGGCGGCTCGATCGCTCATAGGCGTGCTGTTAAGGAAATGCCGCGCCACCCGCAACGCTGATTGCCGTTCACGCCGGAGGGACCACATCCGGCAGCCTCGTTGGGCGAGTGAAGTCTCTTGCCTAACATGAAGGTGCACGATCCGATGCGAAGAAGAAACGAGGGGCCGTAATGAAGTTCCTAAGGCCGATGCCGATGCCGAGCAACTCGATCGGCGCTTGGATATTCGCGGCCGGCGCCTTCCTGATTGTGCTCGCCATCCGTTTTCTTCTCGCCGAGGTCGCAGGGACGGGATCCCCCTATCTCATCTTCATCCCGGCGATCATCCTCACGACCTATTTCGCCGGTCTTTGGCCGGCGATCGCGAGCGGAATCGCTTCCACCCTGGCGGCACGCTATTTCTTCGCAGCGCCGCAATATTCCTTCACGCTCACCAGCGAAAACTCCCTTTCATTCGGCCTGTTCATCGCCGTCGTCGCCATCGACATCGCGATCGTCACCATCATGCGCATGGCGCTCGATCAGCTCGATGCCGAAAGGCGCAAGAGCACCGCCCTCGCCGAGCAGCGCGAAGTCCTTTTCCGCGAGCTGCAGCACCGAATCTCCAACAATCTCGCCATTGTTTCGGCGCTGCTCAACCTGGAGCGCGCGGAGGTCGAGGACGAAAAGGCCAAGCAAGCGCTGACGGAGGCCGCGACCCGCTTAGCCTTGATCGCCAAGATCCACCGGAGGCTGCATGACCCGGCAGGCGCCCAACTCCGCTTCGGGCCGTTCGTGGAGGATCTCTGCCGCGACGTGCTCGAGGCGTCAGGCGCCAACAACATCGTATGCCTGGTCTCGGCGGCGGAAGCGGTGATCCCGGAAGAGAAGCTCGTCCCGCTCGCGCTGATCGTGACCGAGCTCATCTCGAACGCACTCGAACACGGCTTCGCGGGTCGTCAGAACGGCACAATCCGCATCGATCTCACGTCCGAGGGAACCGACAATGTCCTCACTGTCGCCGATGACGGCAACGGTCTGCCTCCCGACTTCTCGCTGGAGGCGAGAGGCAGCATGGGACTCCGGATCGTACAATCGCTTGCCCAGCAGATCCACGGCCGCTTCGCCATGGAAGGCGGCCGCGGCACCACCTGCCGTTTGGTCTTCCAGGCGTCGAGCCTTGCCGCCGCCTAGGCCACTCCGCCCGGTTTTTTGACGAGATAACAGCCCGCAATCTTCCAGGAGCCGTCTGTCTCCTGGCGGAGCGTGTAGACCGCGGTCCAAAAGCCTCCCTCCGCGTCGACGATTTCGACCTCCTGCTTGAGATAGCCAGGCTCTTCCATCAGCTCCTCAAACGAATAGCTGCGCGGCCGGTAGACGGGCGGATAGCCTTGGCGAACCATCGCCATGAAGGCGTCAACGCTCGGATACATCGCCTTGATGTTCGGCGCCGCGAAGGAATAAGCGGTCGCGCCGTCGTCGTGCAGGAACGCCTGCAGCTGCCGCTCGATGACGCTCTGCACCGCGGCGCGGTCGGAGTCGCTGAGGGCAGCGGCCGGCGCCGAAAATCCAAAAATTACGAAAAGAACGAGAAGGATGCGCATCAAGAGCCTCCTCTGACTTGGCTCGGTCAGGATATGCACTGATACGGCCGAAGCAAGCGCCCGGTTTTCACTCGATCCCCAGCTTTGCCTTCAGGAGCGCGTTGACCGCCTGCGGGTTGGCCCTCCCCTGGCTCTCCTTCATCATCTGGCCGACGAACCAGCCGAGCATCGCCGGCTTGGCCTTGGCTTGTTGCGCCTTTTCCGGATTGGCGGCGACGATCCCATCCACGATCTTCTCGATTTCGCCCGTGTCGGTGACCTGCTTCAGCCCGCGTTTTTCCACGATCTCGCGCGGATCGCTGCGCTCCAAGAGCATGATCTCGAAGACGTCCTTGGCGATCTTGCCGGAGATCGTGCCCTCCTTCTGTAGATCGAGGAGCACGCCAAGCTGAGCCGCGGAAACCGGGGACGCCTCGATGCTCGTCACTGAGCGGTTCAACGCGCCGAGAAGCTCGTTGATGACCCAGTTCGCCGCCTGCTTGCCGTCGCGGCCGCGCGCCACGGCCTCGAAGTAATCCGCGATGGCGCGATCGGAAACGAGCACGTCGGCATCGTAGGTGGAAAGCCCGTACTCGCGCCGGAAGCGGCCGCGCTTCGTATCCGGGAGCTCCGGCAGGCTTTTCGCGAGCGCCGCCACATAGGCGTCGTCAAACTCGAGCGGAAGCAGATCAGGATCCGGAAAATAGCGGTAGTCGTGCGCCTCCTCCTTGGTGCGCATGGAGCGAGTCTCGCCGCGGGCAGGGTCGAAGAACCGCGTCTCCTGGTCGATCGTGCCGCCATCCTCCAGGATGGCAATCTGCCGCCGCGCCTCGTGTTCGATCGCCTGACCCGCGAAGCGGATCGAGTTCACGTTCTTGATCTCGCAGCGCGTGCCGAGTTTCTCGCCGGGCCGCCTGACAGAGACATTGATGTCGGCTCTGAGGTTTCCCTTTTCCATGTCGGCGTCGGACGTGCCGAGATAGCGCAGGATCGTCCTGAGCTTGGTGAGAAAGGCGCGCGCCTCGTCGGACGAACGCAGGTCGGGCTTCGACACGATCTCCATCAGCGCCACGCCTGAGCGATTCAGGTCGACATAGCTCATGGTCGGGTGCTGGTCGTGCAGCGACTTGCCGGCATCCTGCTCAAGATGCAGGCGCTCGATCCCGATGCGGACCTCCTCGAAGCCGCCGGACTTGTCCGGCCCGACCTCCACGACGACCGTCCCCTCGCCGACGATCGGCTGGTCGTATTGCGAGATCTGATAGCCCTGCGGCAGATCGGGATAGAAGTAGTTTTTTCGGGCGAAGATCGAGCGGTGGTTGATCCGCGCTTCGAGTCCGAGACCGGTACGGATCGCCTGCCTGACGCACTCCTCGTTGATGACCGGCAGCATGCCCGGCATCGCCGCGTCGACGAGGCTCACATGCTCGTTCGGAGCACCGCCGAACCCGGTCGGGGCGCCGGAGAAGAGTTTTGCTTCCGAGGCGACCTGCGCATGCACCTCCATGCCGATGACCACTTCCCAGTCGCCGGTCGCGCCGGGGATGAGATTCTTGGGATTGACGTTCCGCGTCTCTTCGAAGGGCATGGTGGGTTTCGGATAGTCGCTCCCGCCGATGCCGGCAAGGCCGGGCTAAGTTAGCGCCCGAATGAGCATTTTCCCGAACTTCGCCGTGTCGGCCGTCTTGATCACCCGCGCATTGGGCTTGCGCTGCGGGAGATCCGGGTCGGCGAGATCGTGCTCGGGTAGTTCGTGCGAGGACACACTCGAATAGCCGCGCGCCAGCTCCGCCTTCGTTTCAACGTCCACCACGCAGTCCTCCGCCTCCAGGATGAGGCTTTCGTCGATCATGCAAGCGCAGGTCAGCGAATCGGGATGCGTCGAGAGGGCGGCACGGTGGCGGTCCCGCGTATAGGCAAGCGTCGAGGCGTTCACCCTGAGAAAAAAACTCGAAAGCTTTGTCCCCATCCGCTCGATAGCGGCGAAATCCTCCGAACGAAGGACGCCCGATTTCATCGTCAGCGTCCACGTGGAAAGCGTGACCTTAAATCCCGCATTCAGCACGATCTTGGCCGCCTCCGGATCGACGTAGAAGTTGAACTCGGCCGCCGGGGTGACATTGCCGATGGAATTGTCGGTGCCGCCCATGATCCAGAGATGCTTGACCGCCTCGGCGATCCGCGGCTCCCTTTGATAGGCGGTCGCGATGTTTGTCAGGGGTGCCTGTGCGAGGATGGTGATCTCGCCCGGGCTCGCCATGACGAGATCGACGATCGCATCGACCGCGTGCTTCTTCTCCGGCCGTTGCCGTGCTTTCGGGAAATTCGCGCCGCTCATGCCATCATCGCCGAACACATAGGCAGCGTAGACCGGCTTGCGCAGCATCGGCCGCTCGCAGCCGCGATAGACCGGGACGGCGCCACTCTTCCCCGCGACCTCCAAAGTAACCAGCGCGTTCTCCACATGCTGCTCGAAACCGACATTGCCGTTGCATATGGTGAGCGCTTCGAGCGTGACGTGGGGATGCTTCAGCGCCAGGAGAATCGAAAAGACATCGTCTCCGGCGGTATCCGTATCGATGATAAGACGCATGAGGGACCCAAAAGACTCGGTGCTTTGCGTTAGGGTGAGGCGGGCCGGCATTCAAGACCGCCGGCGCAACAGGTTGTTGCAGTTTGCGGCGCGCGCCGCAGCGAACGAATGTTTTTGATGCGCGCCACACGGAGCGATTGCGGGATATGCCTGAGAAGAGCGCGCTCATCGAAGCCGTTAGGGAGCACCTGCCCGGCTATGCTCTGGACATGATCTTCGACGTCGGCGCCAACATTGGCGCAACCGGCCTCGCTCTGGCCGCCGCATTTCCCGCTGCGACGATCTACGCATTCGAGCCTGTCGCTGCCACGTTCCAGATTCTTGTTGAAAACGTCTCGGCGCATGACCGGATTCGACCGTTCAACCTGGCGCTTGGGCGAAAGTCCCGGCCCATCCGCATGCGGATCAAATCGGTTTCGGTCTCAAACCGGATTGCCGGATGGCGGGACCTGTTCAAGCCGAGCGAGGTCGTGACGATGACGTCAGGCGACGCCTTCTGTGTCGAGCACAAAGTGCAAGTGCAACAGATCGGTTTCCTCAAGATCGACGCGGAGGGACACGACCTGCAGGTCCTGTACGGCTTCCAAAAAATGCTCAAGGCCATGCGCATCGATCTCGTCGAGGCGGAGGTCGGCATGAACCCGGAAAACAGGCGCCACGTCCCCTTCGAGGTCGTGAAGACCTACCTGGAACGGCTCGGCTACCGGCTGTTCCTCATCTATGAACAGAGCCGCGACGTGCCGTTCACCGGCCGCCCCATCCTGCGCCGGAGCAATGTGGTGTTTGCATCGGCAAGACTCATCGACGCCGCCCGCCTTTGATGGCGGCCCTTTCACTATTTCGCCCGGCGTCAGCCGGGACGCCCGGCAAGCAGGTAACTGGGCTCCGTCAGCTGCAGCAATATTCCGGCGGAGGCGGAATGTCGCCAGGAAGGAGCACCGTCTCGGTGACGCAGGTGAAATAGGGCGTGCGCCCGGGCACGGTTGGTGTGCCGTTCTCGTCGAAGAGAATGACCTCCTCGCGCGGAGGGCCGCAGGCGTCGATGGTTGTCTGCCCCCCGCCGGGCAGATCGGCTGCACCGGCCGAACCGATTACACCCATCATCGCGGCGATCGCCAAGGCCGAAAGGAGAATCGTGGCTGCCAGCTGTCGCATCAGTTCACCATTCCTCTTGCGCATTCACCAGCCTCCCGACCAATGATCGGGAACCGGACTAGCGCGTGTGGCACGTCGAACGCGTTAAGTCGAATACAGTGCGAGAATCGACCTGCTTGGTTACGATCCCATTAACGATGTCTGGAGCGCCCCGCGTCCCGCCAATTGCCAATACGCAGAGCGAATAGAATCCGCGGAGATCCGCCGCGCTTAGACGTAGTGGATCTTTTCTGCGTGCTTCCGCAATTTCCTGAAAACATGCCGCAGTATGCGCTCGGCAATCGGCCAGACTCGATTCATGACTTTCCCCAGGTTGACCGGTGAACGCTGCGCCGCGGCCCGTGGCCTTTGATCTAACGGCCGGCCGCGGATTCCGCGGGTCTTTTATGGGTAGCGTATGGTTAACGGATCATGAATCGGCGGCGAAACCGACCGAGCGAGGCCAAGCCCGCTCGGCGCATCAGGACTTCGATTCGCTGAGCGCCTTCTCGATTGCCCGCCACTCCTCCTCCAGGCTGTCCGTGGCCTGCGGCTTGCCGGCGCGTCGATACCAGTAGCCGGCGTTCCCGAGGTCGCCTTCCACGCGATGAAGATGCGCGTGCACCCACGCCGCCTCTTTCGAACCATCGGCCTGCGCGGCTTCGTGCGCCCCGTCCCAGTCACCCGCCTCGACGAGCTTGAGCGCCGCGATCAGAGGAGCAAAGCTGTCTGCCACCATATCCTCCTACCACCACCTCGGCGGCGAGAAATGTCCTGCCGCGTCCTCGATCACCTGCGCGGCACGAAAAAGCGTCGCCTCGTCGAACGGCCGGCCGATCAGCTGCAGCGCCATCGGCAGGCCGGAGGCGTCAAGACCGGCCGGCACCGCGATCGCCGGCAGGCCCGCCATGTTCACCGTCACCGTAAAGATGTCGTTCAGGTACATCTCGACCGGATCGCTCCGGCCCTTCTCGCCGATACCAAAGGCGGAAGAGGGCGTCGCCGGCGTGAGCATCGCCTCGATGCCGGCGGCAAAAGCCTCTTCGAAGTCGCGCTTGATCAGCGTCCGCACTTTCTGCGCGCGAAGATAATATGCGTCATAATAGCCGGCGGAGAGCACATACGTTCCGATCAGCACGCGCCGCTTCACCTCGCGCCCAAACCCGGCCGCGCGCGTCTTCTCGTACATGTCGATGACATCGTCGGCCTCGACGCGGAGGCCGTAGCGCACCCCGTCATAGCGGGCGAGATTGGACGAGGCCTCAGCCGGCGCCACGATGTAATAGGCGGGCAGCGCGTATTTCGTGTGCGGCAGCGAAATATCGACGATCTCGGCGCCCGCCGCGCGATACCAGTCGATCCCCTGGCGCCAGAGCGTCTCGATCTCCTCCGGCATGCCGTCCATGCGGTATTCCTTCGGCACCCCGAGCTTCATTCCCTTGACGCTCTTGCCGATCGCCGTCTCGTAGTCCGGCACCTCGACGTCCGCCGAGGTGGTGTCCTTCGGATCGATTGATGCCATGGACTTGAGCAGGATCGCCGCGTCGCGCACGTCGCGCGCGATCGGCCCCGCCTGGTCGAGCGAGGAGGCAAAGGCGACGATGCCCCACCGTGAGCAGCGGCCATAGGTGGGCTTTATCCCCACTGTGCCGGTGAAGGCGGCCGGCTGGCGGATCGATCCGCCGGTATCGGTCGCGGTCGCGCCGGCGCAGAGGTGCCCAGCAGTCGCCGCCGCCGAGCCGCCTGACGACCCGCCGGGAACGAGGTCCGCGCTGCCTCCGCGCCTCCGCCAAGGATTGACGACGGGGCCGTAGTAAGAGGTCTCGTTGGACGAGCCCATGGCGAACTCGTCCATGTTGAGCTTTCCCAGCATCACGGCGCCGTCGTCCCAGAGATTCTGCGTCACCGTCGATTCGTAGGTGGGCCGAAAACCGTCGAGGATGTGGCTTCCAGCCTGGCTGTGCACGCCCTTCGTGCAGAAGAGATCCTTGATGCCGAGCGGCACGCCTTCGAGCGCTCGCGCCTCGCCGCGCGCGATCCGTTCGTCAGAGGCCGCGGCCATGGCGCGGGCCTTTTCTGCCGTCACGACGACATAGGCGTTGAGGAGCGGGTTGGCTGCTTCGATCGCCTTCAGATAGGCGTCGGTCAGCTCCAGCGCGGAAAAGTTTCGCTTCGCCAGCCCCTCGCGGATTTCAGCGATAGTGAGCGCGGTCAGGTCGCTCATGCGGCCTTGTCTTCGGCGCTGAGACGTTTTTCGTAGAAGACAGAAAAAGATGTGTCGGGATAGTCGAGCACCGACCCGCAGCGGACGAAGCCGGCGCGCTCGTAGACCCGCCATGCCGCGGGATGCCGGTGGCCCGTCTCCAGCACGAGCCGGGTGATTCCCTCCCGCACCGCGACGTCGTGGATGCTGTTGAGTATCTCGCCACCTATCCCACGGCCCTGGAATTCGGGGCGGGTGTACATGCGCTTGACCTCGCCGATGCCGCCCGCATGCCTGCGAAGCGCGCCGCAAGCGACGGCGCGTCCCTCCTGCCGCGCGACGAAGACGGTCGTTTCGGGGCCGGCCATTTGCTCGACAGTCATGTGGTAGCAGTGTTCAGGCGGAGTCAGCGCGAGGAGCGCGGCGTTCAGCTCCGCGATGAGGGCGCGCACCTCGTCCGTGAGCGGACTTTCGACTGCGACCGCCATCCGCTACTCCACCACCTTGGGTACGACGAAGTAATTGCCCTCCCGCGTCGGCGCGTTGGCGAGGATGTCGTCGGCATTGCCTCCTTCGGTCACGACGTCCGCCCGCTTCTTCATCGCCATCGGCAGGACAGACGTCATCGGCTCGATGCCAGAGACATCGACCTCGTTCAGCTGCTCGACGAAGCCGAGGATGGCGTTCAGCTCGCCGCGAAGCGCCTCCGCCTCCTCGTCGCTGACGCTGATCCGCGCAAGATGCGCAACCCTTTTCACAGTCGCCAGATCGACGGACATCGCCTTCCCAGAGCTCAAAGAGATCGCCGGTTGGCTATAGATGGCCCTCTGCGGCCGTTCAACCGCCCGTGCCGCTCAGACCTCGAACGGCTTGCTGACCTCCGGGACGAGCACCTTCCTTCCCTCCGTGCCCATCTCGCGGATGAACTTATCGGCCGTCTGGTCGAGCCCGGGGAAGGTCGCGTAGTGGCACGGCACGATGCGGTTGAACTTGAAGTACAGCCGGCAGGCGAGCGCCGCCGTGTCGCCGCCCATCGTATAGCGGTCGCCGATCGGCACGATCCCGATCTCCGGCTGATGGATCTGATGGACGAGCGCCATGTCGCCGAAGATGCCCGTATCGCCCATGTGATAGAGCGTCGGCTGCCCCTCCGCCTTAACGACGAGCCCTAGCGGATTGCCGAGATAGACGACCTGGCCGTCCACCATGCCGCTCGAGGAATGGAGCGCGTTCACGAAGGAAACGGTGAAGCCGCCGCAATCGACCGTGCCCCCGTGATTACCAGAATTGATCTTCTTCACGCCCAGCCCGGCCATGAAGTCGCCCACCTCGGCCGAGCCGACCAGCATGGCGTCGTTCGCCTTGCAGATCTCGGCCGCGTCGCCCGTATGGTCGCCGTGGCCATGCGTCACGAGCACGTGCGTTGCTCCCGCCGCCGCCTGTTTCGGGTCGCCCTTGAAAGAGTGGTTCCCGGTCAGGAACGGGTCGATCATGACGCGGTGATTTCCGAACTCTGCACGAAATGCGGAGTGCCCGAACCAGGTCAGTTTCATCGTCATCCTCCCTTTGTCTCGGCCGATTGTTACTTACGCGACCACTTCAACGGCAAGGCGTATCGCCTTAAGAAAGCTTGCCCGCGCCTCCGGCATTTCAAGGCCCCGCGGTCCGTGCACATGCCGCTCTAGGAAGGTCCCCGTTAAGCGGAAAGCAGAGTCGAGATCAGCCGGGTCGATGGGCGCCCCACTCTCCTTTGCGAAGAAGGTCGGGAGGCTCAGGAGCCGGTCGCGGTAGGGCTCTCCGGCCACCCGGCTGACCGCCCGCCCGCTCTTTGGCGACACATAGACGAGTTCCTCGCGTCCTCCCGTGGCGGCGCAGCTTTCAAGATCGAGCCCCACACCCAGCTCGTCGAGGAGCAGGAGCTCGAAGCGCACCATCAGCTCGGCGGCAAGCGCCGGTTCTTCGAGGCGATCGAGCATGATTGCAAGCGCCTCGAAAAGCCGCGGATGCGGGTCGCGCTCCGGGATGAGCCGCAGATGCGCGCCGGCGAGCGCCAGCCCGAAGGCGCCGATTGGCGAGGCCATCAGCCGAGAGCTCCGCTCGGCAACGGCCTCGGCGCGAAAGTTGCCGAGATGCTCGTGGAGCCGCGCCCGCCAAGTGAGCGAGAGCGTGTTTCCGGCCTGCAGGACGGGCCGGAGCCGCCTGGAGCGCCCGCCCTTGACGAGGCCGAGATGCCGCCCGTGCCCGGCGGTGATGACCTCCAGGATCACGTCGGTTTCGCCGTGCCGCCGCGTGCCGACGACGATGCCTTCCTCCGACCATTCCATGGGAGGAGAGTCTAGCGGAGAACGCCAGCCGGAGGGAAATCCCTAGGCCTTCAATCGATACCCCGTTTTGAAGATCCACCATACGATCACCAGGCACGCGGCCAGGAATGCCAGGGTCATGGCGAGGCTGACCCCGATGCTCACGTCAGCGATCCCATAGAAACTCCAGCGAAAGCCGCTGATCAAGTAGACCACGGGGTTGAAGAGCGAGATCGCCCGCCAAACGGGCGGAAGCACGTCGATCGAGTAGAAGCTGCCGCCCAAAAACGTCAGCGGCGTGATGATCAGGAGCGGAACGGTCTGCAGCTTTTCGATACTGTCCGCCCAAATCCCGATGATGAAGCCGAACAGGGAGAACGTCACGGCGGTCAGCACAAGGAATGCCAGCATCCAGATCGGATGGATGATGGCGAGCGGCACGAACAAGCCGGCAGTCGCGAGGACGATTAGGCCCAAGACGACCGACTTGGTGGCGGCGGCTCCGACATAGCCGAGCACGATCTCGACATACGAGACCGGAGCCGACAGAATTTGGTAGATCGTACCGAGAAGCTTGGGAAAATAGATGCCGAACGAGGCGTTCGAGACGCTCTGGGTCAACAACATCAGCATGACCAGTCCCGGCACGATGAAGGCGCCGTAGCTGACGCCCTCGATCTCGCTGATATTCGTGCCGATGGCAGCGCCGAAGACGACGAAATAGAGCGACGTCGAAATCACGGGCGACAGGATGCTTTGCAGCGGTGTCCGCAAGGTGCGCGCCATCTCGAACGTATAGATCGCTTGAACCGCCGGGACGTTCATTGCGTTTGCCTCACGAGACCTATGAAGATCTGTTCCAGCGAGCTTTGCGTCGTCTGCAGGTCCTTGAACCGGATTCCGGCGTCGCGGAGATCGCTAAGCAGACTGGCGATGCCCGTGCGCTCGGCTTGTGCATCGTAGGTATAGACGAGTTCGCTGCCGCCGGCCGCGAGCGTCAAGGGATGCCGGGCGAGCTCGCCGGGAATCGCCTCGAGCTTCGATTGGAGCTGCAGTATCAGTTGCTTCTGGCCGAGTTTTTGCATGAGCGCGTCCTTCTCCTCGACCAGGATGATTTCACCCTTGTTGATGACCCCGATCCGGTCGGCCATCTCCTCGGCCTCCGCGATGTAGTGGGTGGTCAGGATGATGGTCACGCCGTTTGCCCTGAGTGAACGCACCATCTCCCACAAGTCGCGTCTGAGCTCGACGTCCACGCCGGCCGTCGGCTCGTCGAGGAAGAGGATTTTGGGTTCGTGCGACAGCGCCTTGGCGATCAGCACGCGACGTTTCATGCCACCCGACAGCGTAATGATCTTGCTGTCCTTCCGGTCGAAAAGCGACAGGTCCCTCAGCACTTTCTCGATGTGGGCCGGATTGGCGCGCTTGCCGAACAGCCCGCGGCTGAAGGACACGGTGTTCCAGACGGTTTCGAAGGCATCGGTCGTCAGCTCCTGCGGCACGAGTCCGATGATGGACCGCGCCGCGCGGAAATCGGTGATGACGTCGTGGCCGTCCGCCAACGCGACACCCCCTGTCGGATTGACGATCCCGCAGACGATGTTGATCAGCGTCGTCTTGCCCGCGCCGTTCGGCCCGAGCAGCGCAAAAATCTCTCCGCGGCGTATCTCAAGGCTGACGTTCTTCAGCGCCTGGAAGCCGGAAGCATAGGTTTTCGACAGATTCTGGATGGAGATGATCGGGGACATTGCGGGAGAGAGGCAGGGATGGAAAGAAGGCGTTGCGGCAGTGAACCGCTCCTACTCTTCTAACACGGATCGGGCAACCGGGCGCAGCGACAAAGCCGCTCAAGTCGGGGGTTCATCCCGCCGAGCTCTCGCCATCGTCATGCCCGGACTTGATCCGGGCATCCATGCCGGTGCCGCTTTCGTGCGGGTCTAATGCGGCAGGCCATCCAGCCAGCCCATGATGTTGCGTTCCGGCCTGCGCTGCATCAATGCGGAAAGCACATTGGTATCAAGAACTATCGCGATTCGAAGTCGGGGAAGCGGACGGGCTGCCCACGTTGCTCCGGAATCTCCTCGTCAAGGCCAATCACGGAAAAGAGCGCAGCTATTTGAGTGCCCAGCCCTGGTTGCGCGCCCCCTTCTTCCTTGACCGCGTTGCGAAGGATGTCGCGCACCTCCTCCTCTGTGCTGCGACCATGGCTCTTTGCGCGCCGCTGCAGCTTCGCTTTGACGTCGTCCTCAAGATTGCGAACTACAAGCTGAGCCATCGGCGCCTCCATCTGATATCACGATATCACTCTTGAGGCCGCGCCTGCACGAGGGCGCCGGATTCGGCACGAGATCGAGAGGACGATCCTACCTCGGAAACTCCACGCCCATCTCCCGATACCGCTCCGGGTCGTCTGACCAATTCTCTCTCACCTTCACGAACAGAAACAGATGCACAGGCTTCTCGAGGAGCTTTGAGATTTCTTCGCGCGCGGCCATCGAGATCGCCTTGATGGTCGCCCCGCCCTTGCCGAGCACGATTTTTCGCTGGGTGTCGCGCTCCACGTAGATTGTCTGGTCGATGCGGATGCCCTTTTTCGTTTCCGTCCATTTTTCCGTCTCCACCGTCGAGCGGTAGGGGAGCTCGTCGTGGAGGCGGAGTGTCAGCTTTTCGCGCGTGATTTCTGCCGCGAGGAAGCGGAGCGGCAAGTCCGTCATCTGGTCCTCGGGGTAAAGGAACGGGCTTTTGGGCATCAACGCCGCGAGATCGTCGAGAAGATCGCTGAGTCCGTCACCGGTCCGCGCCGAGACCATGAAGGTGCGGGAGAAGCGCACCGCCTCGTTCGCCTCCTTGGTGAGCGCCAGAAGCGTGTCGCGCTTCACAAGGTCGATCTTGTTCAGGATCAGCACGCGCTGACGCTCCGCCGGAAATCCGGCGAGCCTTTCAAGGATGGCGCGATCCTCCTCCGTGAGGCCTCGCTTTGCATCAACGAGAAGCCCGATCACATCGGCGTCGGCCGCACTGCCCCAGGCGGTCGTCACCATGGCGCGATC